>NZ_DATFYW010000038.1:0-19845 GCF_035314905.1 Mycobacterium sp. | reverse complement strand
CGGGAAGCGGCATTCGTTGGCGTCGAGCCGGAATCGGATCGTGTCGGGCACCATCTCATCGAGCTGCATGCCGATGGCATCGCGCCCGAAGCGTGTCCAGGCCGCGAACTTATACGTTTCGATGACAACATAGCCCAGGTGCACGCTGCCGAACACCGAGGGCGCCAGAGTGTCGCTAGTCATTCGTGATTCCTTGCAAGAGTTAGGTTGTCGGGAATGCGGTGGTGACCGCGTTGAACCAGTCGGCGCGTTCCCACTGGACCCAGTGACCGGTGTTGGCGGTGATCAGGGTGTCGGCGTTGGGCATTCGCCGCGCCAGCATCGCGGCGCCGCTTGGCTTGTTGACCTTGTCCTCGCGGCCCCAGATGACCAGCGTCGGCGTGGTCAGCCCGGTGAGCCTGCGGTCGCGGGTGAAATCCATCCGCCATAGCGTGCGCAGCCCGGACGGACGCTGCAGGGGCGGGTTGGCGATGACCTCGGGGTCGATCGACGCCGCGTAGCGCGATTCGATCAGCGAGTCCGGCACGGCGTCGCCGGCGTGCACCAGGTAGGAGCGGATGAAGGTGCGCAGCTTCTCCGGGCTCGGCCCCCCACCGCCGTAGTAGCCGAACAGGCTGTTGATGCCCGGTGTGGGCAGTCCGCGGGTGGTTCCGACGCCGCCGGGACCCATCAGCACGAGCTTGTCGACCCGCTGGGGGTGTCCAGCGCGAGTCGCAGCGCGCACGCGCCGCCGTAGGAGTTGCCGACCAGATGAGCAGGGCTAATGCCGAGTTCGTCGAGCATGCCGCGGATGTGGTCGGCGAGGATGCAGACCGCGATGACCCTGCTGTTCGGCAGCGCGTCCAACGCGCAGATCCCCACCCTCGGTGCCAGCGGGGCGATCGCCGCGGTGATGGGCGCGTATATCGTGCTTTATCCCGACTCACGCATCCGCACGCTGCTGGGGTGGTTCCCGGTCAGCATCCCGGCGTGGTTCTACCTGGCCGGCTGGTTTTTGCACCAGTTCTTCGAGGGCAGCTACGCGCTGGTGTACCCTTCCGACACCGGTGGAAGTGGTGTCGCGTTCTTCGCCCATGTGGGCGGATTCGTCTTCGGTGCGGTCGTGGCCAGAGTCCTTGTCGGTACCGGACGGATCGGACCCATCACGCGCGGTGTCCGAGGGGGGACTTGAACCCCCACGCCCGTTAATAGGGCACTAGCACCTCAAGCTAGCGCGTCTGCCATTCCGCCACTCGGACCTAGCCCAACCATAGTGAGCTGGGCAGCTAAGGCTATCGGATCCGGGTACCCGACCCAAACCTGTAGGTCCGATCCAATGGATCCAATGGTAGGAAAGGGGATTGTGACGACTCCCGCGGACGAGGTGGTCGATCTTGTCAGCAGGCTCATCCGGTTCGACACCTCCAACACCGGCGAGCCCGAGACGACGAAGGGTGAGGCGGACTGCGCGCAGTGGGTCGCCCGGCAGCTGGAAGAGGTCGGCTACCAGACCGAATACCTCGAAGCCGGCGCGCCGGGGCGCGGCAACCTGTTCGCGCGTCTACCCGGCGCGAACGCGAACCGGGGTGCGCTGCTGGTGCACGGTCACCTCGACGTCGTCCCGGCCGAGGCGGCCGATTGGAGCGTTCACCCCTTTTCGGGCGCGGTGGAGGACGGATTCGTCTGGGGCCGCGGCGCGGTCGACATGAAGGACATGGTCGGCATGATGATCGCCGTGGCCCGCCACTTCAAGCGTGAGGGCATCGTCCCCCCGCGTGAGCTGGTCTTCGCGTTCGTCTCCGACGAGGAGCACGGCGGCAAATACGGCGCCCAGTGGCTCGTCGATCAGCGGCCGGACCTCTTCGACGGCGTCACCGAGGCGATCGGCGAGGTCGGCGGGTTCTCGCTGACCTTGCCGCGGCGCGACGGCGGTGAACGCCGGCTCTACCTGATCGAGACCGCCGAGAAGTCGGTGATGTGGATGCGGCTCACCGCCCGCGGCCGTGCCGGACACGGCTCGATGGTGCACGACGACAACGCCGTGACGATGGTTGCTGACGCCGTCGCGCGGCTGGGCCGCCACCGGTTTCCGCTGGTGTTGACCGACCCGGTCGCGGAGTTTCTGGCGGCGGTGGGCGAGGAGACCGGTCACGTTTTCGACGTCGACTCGCCGGACCTCGAAGGCGCGATCGCCAAGCTGGGCCCGATCGCTCGCATCGTGGGCGCCACACTGCGCGACACCGCCAACCCGACGATGCTGAAGGCCGGCTACAAGGCCAACGTCATCCCCGCCACCGCCGAGGCGGTCGTCGACTGCCGGGTACTGCCGGGCCGGCAGGCGGCGTTCGAGCGCGAGGTCGACGAGCTCATCGGACCCAACGTCAGCCGCGAGTGGATCCGGGCCCTGCCGTCCTACGAGACGAGCTTCGACGGCGACCTCGTGGACGCGATGAACGCGGCGCTGCTCGCGGTCGATCCCGAAGCCCGCACCGTGCCGTACATGATGTCGGGCGGCACCGACGCAAAAGCCTTCAAGCGCTTGGGGATTCGCTGCTTCGGGTTCATCCCGCTGCGGTTGCCGCCGGACCTGGATTTCGCGGCGTTGTTCCACGGCGTCGACGAACGGGTACCCGTAGACGCGCTGAAGTTCGGCACCCGCGTGCTCGAACATTTCCTGTTGCACTGCTGATTCGGAAAGGACAACCATGGCGTTCCCGTACAACCCGTACGACTTCCTGCCCGGGCTGCCGGCGTTCACGCTGACCAGTCAGGACGTCACCGACGGCCAGCCGCTGAAGAATCCGCAGGTCAGCGGAATCATGGGCGCCGGGGGCGAAGACGTCTCACCGCAACTGGCCTGGTCGGGGTTCCCCGAGGAGACCCGGAGCTTCGCGGTCACCGTCTACGACCCGGACGCGCCGACCGCCTCGGGCTTCTGGCACTGGGCGGTGGCCAACCTACCGGCCACCTGCACCGAATTGCCCTCCGGCGTCGGCGAGGGCAGCGAATTGCCGGGCGACGCATTGACTTTGGTGAACGACGCGGGCATGCGGCGCTACCTCGGCGCCGCACCGCCGCCGGGACACGGGCCGCACCGTTACTTCATCGCGGTGCACGCCGTGAAGGTGGAGAAGCTCGAGCTGAGCGAGGACGCCAGCCCCGCCTACCTGGGCTTCAACCTGTTCATGAACGCGATCGGCCGCGCCCTGATCCACGGCACGTACGAGCAGACCTAGGCCCGCTACGCTCGTCGGGTCGCCGAACCCACCGCATCGGCGAGGCTGTCGAACCCGGCGGCGCGGATCCGGTGGGCCAGCCCGTCGTGAATGTGTTTGGGCCACAAGCCGCCGCCGTAGATGAACCCGGTGTAGCCCTGCAGCAGTGACGCCCCGGCGGTGATGCGCTCCCACGCATCGTCCGCGGTCTCGATGCCGCCAACGCTGACGAGCACGAGCCTGTCGCCGACCCGCCCGTACAGCCTCCGCAGCACCTGGAGGGACCGCCGCGCCAGCGGTGCCCCCGACACACCGCCGGGGCCGAGCTCGGCGGCGCCGGGGGTGGTCAAGCCGTCGCGGGCGACGGTGGTGTTGGTTGCGACGATGCCGGCAAGGCCCAGCTCGACGGCGAGGTCGGCGATCGCGTCGATCTCGGCGTCGGACAGGTCCGGCGCGATCTTGACCAATACCGGCGTCGACGTCTCCGCCCGCACCGCGGTCAGGATCGGCCGCAGCGATTCGACGGCCTGCAGATCGCGCAGGCCCGGCGTGTTCGGCGAGCTGACGTTGACCACCACGAAGTCCGCGAGCGGGCCGACCAGGCGCGCGCTCGCGCGGTAGTCGTCGGCCGCCCGCTCGGGCGGGGTCAGCCTGGTCTTGCCGATGTTGACGCCGATCGGCACGTCGGGGTGCCGTCGCGCCAACCGGAGCGCCAGCTCGCCGGCGCCGTGGTTGTTGAACCCCATCCGGTTGAGCAGCGCGCGGTCGTCGGGCAGCCGGAAGAGCCGCGGCTGCGGGTTGCCCGGCTGGGGGTGCGCCGTCACGGTGCCCACCTCGGCGAAGCCGAACCCGAGCGCGCCCCAGGCCGGCAGCCCCGTGCCGTCCTTGTCGAACCCGGCCGCCAGCCCGAGCGGGCCCGCAAACCGTACGCCGAACACCGTCACGGCCAGCGCCGGGTCGCGGGGGGCGAGCAGCCGGCGCAGCAGCTTCCGGGACGGTGGGACGGCGGTCACTGCCCGCAGCGCCAGGAACACGCAGGTGTGGATGCGCTCGGCCGGTACCAGGAACAGCAGCCGCCGCACAGCGCGGTACATCACAGCTCGGGTTGGTCAGCCAGACTATGAGACTTCTTGCGGCGCAATAGGACCCGCCGGCTGCCGTCGGTGTAGAGCCGCACCCGGGTCAGCTCCCAGCCCCGATACTCGGCCTCGATCGACAGCCGGGTCAACGCGCTGATCCTGGTCATGTCGGGCGGCAGTCGCAGCGGCACCCACTCGTAGTCATCGGACAGATCAGCGTCCCAGCCCGGTGGCATCCGGCCGCGCGCTGCCGCCGTCACCGCGGAACCGCCGCATGGTCGATCACCTGCACCCCGTCGCCGTCGCCCGACACCACGTACAGAGTGCCACTGGCTTCGTCGAAGGCCAGTGAGTCGGGTTGCCTCACGGTTGGGTATCGCACCTTCTCAAGGGGTATTCCGGTAGCCAGATCGTAACCAACAACCAAATTCGCCGCGGTCTCTGACACCCAAGTCAGGGTACGGGTTCCGGCCAGCCCGTATGGCGCTTCCCGCACGGGGTAACGCTGACGCATCATCAGCGGGTCGACGCTGAACACCAGCAACTCGCCACCGCGGGTGTCGGCGACCAGCACCCGCCCGGCCGGGTCCGCGGCGAGCGTGGTGACGCCCTCGCCGGCCGCCAGCGCATGCCGGGGGCGAGCGCCGTCGGCGTCGATCGTGGTGACGGAGGTCTGCCCGCGGTCCAGTACCACAGCCGTATTTCCCTGTGTTGCAAGCGCATCCACTCGGGAGAAGATCTTGACCCGCGCCGCGACCGAGGACGCCGGGCCGAGCGTGTACACCGCCCCGTCGGCGCTTCCGAGCACCAGTCTGCCGTCGGCGCGCCGTGCGATCGCGGTGAATTCGGTGCCGTCCTGGCCGTCCACGCCCACGCGGCTGGTCCGGCCCGCGGCCACATCGACCTGGAAATACCCGCCGCGCGTGGCGAGGTAGGCCGCTCCTCGGTTGTCACCGGCCAACGCGGTCGCGGGCCCGGGCAGCGCGATGGTGCGCTGCGCGACGCCGCCGCCGCCGAACACCGTCACGGTCGCCGGCGAGTGCGCGTCGGCGCCGCCGCTGAACGCCACCAGCGACGACGTTGCCGCGTCGAACAACGCGGCCCGGGCACGGCCGGGCAGCGGGTGCACGACGCCGGCGGGCGGGCCGGCGACCGGGGGCGACGCCGCCGGGCCGGCCGGCGCGATCGTCGGGGGAAGGGTTGCGGCCGGGTGCGATGAGCAACCCGCCGCGGCGATGCTGCCCACCAGCAACCACACCAGCACCACAGTGATGCCGGAGACAGCCGCGCGGGCTGGGTGGTTTGTCGATCGCGGCAAAGGGTGACCTTCTGTTGTTACGGGTGTGCGGGCGCAACGGCCGAAAGTCTAGGTAAAGTTCCCGTCGCGAATCGCCGGCTCCCGGTCTCGGGATCGGTGCTGCGGCGGTATGGTCCACCCCATGACCCTTGCCGCTGACAGCGATTGTGCCGGTCGGGAGTTCTTCGTCGAAGACGTCTACACCGGTGTGTTCGCCAGTGGATTCGGGCGCATCGGCGATGGCCGCAGCTTCGCGTTCCACACCGAGAAGAACCTGCTTGTGGTCGAGCTGTACCGGCCGCGACTGGCGGGCCCGGTCCCGCAAGCGGAAGACGTCGTGGCGGTCGCGACGCGCCGGCTCACCAACATCGACCTCACCGACGAGCGCAGCGTCGTCGCCGCGGTGCGTGATCTGGTGGCGGCCGCCCAGCCGGTGGCACGCGCGGGTTCCAAGCAGTCCCGCTGACCGCCGACCGGGTACGGTCGTCGGCGTGGAAGCGGCGGCGATGTCCTGGCGGCAGGTGGTCGTCCTGGCGGTGCTGCAGGGACTGACCGAGTTCCTGCCCGACGCCGCGGCGTCGTTCACCGCCGTCTCGACGGTGGCCGCGTCATGACCGTCATCCTGCTGCGGCACGGGCGGTCGGTGTCCAACACCGCCCATGTGCTGGCCGGCCGCGCCGAAGGCATCGACCTCGACGACAAGGGCCGGGAGCAGGCCGGCGCGCTCGTGCAGCGCATCGGGTCGCTGCCGATCCGCGCTTTGGTGACGTCGCCGCTGCTGCGCTGCCGTCGCACGCTGGAGCCGCTGGCCGCCGCGCTGGGGCTCGAGCCGATCGTCGACGAGCGGCTGTCCGAGGTGGACTACGGCCAGTGGACCGGACGTAAGATCGGCGAGCTCGTCAAGGAGCCGCTGTGGTCGGTTGTGCAGGCCCAGCCCAGCGCGGCCGTGTTTCCCGGCGGGGAAGGCTTGGCGAACGTTCAGGCGCGGGCGGTCACCGCGGTGCGCGAGCGCGACCGCCGGCTCGCCGAGGAGCACGGCGGCGACGCGTTGTGGCTGGCGTGCACGCACGGCGATGTGATCAAGGCGGTGATCGCCGACGCTCTTGGCACTCACCTGGACAGCTTCCAGCGCATCACCGCCGATCCCGCCTCGATGAGCGTAATTCGCTATACCCCGCTGCGCCCGTTCGTTGTTCACGTCAACCACACCGGCACCGAGTTGGCGTCGGGCCTCGTGGCGAAGCCGTCGCAGACCGACGGTGCCGAGGGGGTGCCGACCGGTGACGCCGTTGTCGGAGGGCCCACGGATTGAGGAATTACGGCTCAGGTGCATTAACCGGTATTTTGGAATGTGCCATGGCCCGAGCAATTCACGTCTTCCGCTCACCCGACCGTTTCGTGGCCGGGACTATCGGCCAGCCCGGAAACCGGACCTTTTACCTGCAGGCGGTGCACGATTCCCGCGTGGTGTCGGTGGTGCTGGAGAAGCAGCAGGTCGCGGTGCTCGCTGAGCGGATCGGCGCGCTGCTGGTGGAGGTGCACCGCCGGTTCGGCACCCCGATCCCGCCGGACACCGGTGAGGTGGATGACCTCAGCCCGCTGGTCACCCCGGTGGATGCCGAGTTCCGGGTTGGCACGATGGGCCTGGGCTGGGACTCGGAGGCTCAGACCGTGGTCGTGGAGTTGCTCGCGGTGACCGATACGGAGTTCGACGCGTCCGTCGTGCTCGACGACGCCGAGGAGGGCCCGGACGCGGTGCGGGTGTTCCTGACGCCGGAATCGGCGCGGCAGTTCGCAAACCGGTCCAATCGAGTGATTTCGGCAGGCCGTCCGCCATGCCCGCTGTGCGACGAGCCGCTGGATCCCGCAGGCCATATCTGCGTGCGCACCAACGGTTATCGGCGCGGTGCGCCGTTCGAGTCCGCCGATGACGGGGTGTGAGAACTCCGAGGCGCTGCGCCGCGGCGAACTGACCGTCATCGGGCGCATCCGCTCGGCGAGCAACGCCACCTTCCTGTGCGAGGCACAGTGGGCGCGACACCGGATCCACTGCGTGTACAAGCCGATCGCCGGCGAGCAGCCGCTGTGGGACTTCCCCGCCGGCACGCTGGCCGGCCGGGAGCTCGCCGCTTACCTGGTGTCGGAGTCGCTCGGCTGGAACATCGTGCCGCACACCATCATTCGCGACGGGCCCGCAGGCCGCGGAATGCTGCAGCGCTGGATCGAGGAACCCGACGACTCGTCGACCGACGACGAGAAGACCAACCCGGATCTGATCGACCTGTTCCCGGCGGGCAAGGTGCCGGCCGGTTATCTGCCGGTGCTGCGCGCCTACGACTACGCCGGCGATGAGGTGACGCTGGTGCACGCCGATGACGCGCGGCTACGCCGGATGGCGGTGTTCGACGTGCTGGTCAACAACGCCGACCGAAAGGGCGGCCACATCCTCACCGGGCTCGACGGCAACGTCTACGGCGTCGACCACGGCATCTGCCTGCACGTCGAGGACAAGCTGCGCACGGTGCTGTGGGGGTGGGCCGGCAAGCCCGTCGACGATGACAACCTCGCCGCGGTCGCGCGGCTCGTGACCGCGTTGCGGGGCCCGCTGGGCGCCGCGCTGCGCGGGCACATCACCGGCGCCGAGATCACCGCGCTGCGGCGGCGGGCCGAGGCGCTGCTGGACACTCCGGTGATGCCCACCCCGGACCGGCGCAGGCCGATCCCGTGGCCGGCGTTTTGAGCGGCGATCGGTCGCACCGTCGGCCTTCGGCGATACTGGCAGCGTGACCCTCACCGATGCCGAGCTGGCCGCCGAGCTCGCCGAGGAGGCCGGGAAGCTGTTGCTGGAGGTCCGCGACGAGCTCGGCTTCTACGACCGGCGCGCGCTCGGCGCGGCCGGGGACAGGCGCGCCAACGCGCTGATCCTGGGCCGGCTCCGCGACGAGCGCCCGGACGACGGTGTGCTCAGCGAGGAGGCCCACGACGACCTGGCCCGGCTCAGGCTCGACCGGGTCTGGATCATCGACCCGCTGGACGGCACCCGCGAATTCTCGACACCCGGCCGCGACGACTGGGCGGTGCATGTCGCGCTGTGGCAGGACGGCCGCGAGATCACCGACGCCGCGGTTGCGCTGCCTGCCCTCGGCGAGCTGTATCGCAGCGACACCGTCAGCGCCGCCACCGGGTTCGGCGCCGCCGACCGGCCGATCCGCGTGGCGGTCAGCGCCACCCGGGCCCCGTCGCTGGTGTACTGGATCAGCGAGATCGTCGCGATCCAACCCGTTCCGATCGGCTCTGCCGGCGCGAAGGCGATGGCGGTGGTCCGCGGTGACGTCGATGCCTATCTGCACGCGGGAGGGCAGTGGGAGTGGGATTCGGCCGCACCGGCCGGGGTGATGTGGGCCGCCGGGCTGCACGCATCGCGGCTCGACGGGTCGCCGCTTCGCTACAACGAGCCCGAGCCGTACCTGCCTGACCTGCTGATGTGTCGCACCGAAGTGGCCGGGATGCTGCTGCAGGCCATCCGGCGGGCCGTGATGTGATCCGGCGGTCTTAGAGTCGATTACATGCAATCGTGGACCGCGGCACCGGTTCCGGCACTGCCGGGGCGCGGCCCGGAGTTGCGGCTGTACGACACGTCCAACCGCCAGGTGCAGCCGGTGGCGGCGGGGCGGACCGCGACGATGTACGTCTGCGGCATCACCCCCTACGACGCCACCCATCTTGGCCATGCCGCCACTTACGTGGCGTTCGACCTCGTGTACCGGGTGTGGCTGGACTCCGGCCACGACGTCCACTACGTGCAGAACATCACTGACGTCGACGACCCGCTGTTCGAGCGGGCGCGGCGCGACGGTGTCGACTGGCGCGACCTCGGCGACCGCGAGACCGACCTGTTCCGCACCGACATGGCCGCACTGCGGGTGCTGCCGCCGCGGGAGTACGTGGCCGCGACCGAGGCCATCGAAGAAGTGGTCGAGGTCGTCGAAAAGATGCTGGCATCCGGGGCGGCGTACATCGTCGACGATCCCGATCACCCCGACGTCTACTTCCGCGCCGACGCCACCCGGCAGTTCGGGTACGAGTCGGGCTATGACCGCGCGACGATGGAGCGGCTGTTCGCGGAGCGCGGCGGCGATCCCGGCCGGCCCGGCAAGGCGGATCCGCTCGACGCGCTGCTGTGGTACGCCGCCCGCGACGGGGAGCCGAGCTGGCAGTCGCCGTTCGGCGACGGTCGTCCGGGCTGGCACGTCGAGTGCGCGGCGATCGCGCTGAGCCGGATCGGCACCGGACTGGACATCCAGGGCGGCGGATCGGACCTGATCTTTCCGCACCACGAGTTTTCCGCGGCGCACGCTGAGTGCGTGACGGGGGAGCGGCGGTTCGCCCGCCATTATGTGCACGCCGGGATGATCGGCTGGGACGGGCACAAGATGTCGAAGAGCCGCGGCAATCTGGTGCTGGTGTCGCAGCTGCGGGCCGACGGGGTCGAGCCCACCGCGATCCGGCTGGCCCTCTTGGCCGGCCACTACCGCGCCGACCGGTCGTGGAGCGCGGCGCTGCTCGAGGAGGCCCTGGCCCGGCTGGCGCGCTGGCGACAGGCGGTGGCGCTGCCCGCGGGTCCTGACGCCGCCGATCTGCTCGCCCGCGTCCGGCGCTACCTCGCCGACGATCTGGACACCCCGAAAGCCCTTGCGGCCCTGGATGGCTGGATCACCGACGCACTCGAGTACGGCGGCCGCGACCCCGACGCGCCTGCCTTCGTTCGCACCTGCGTCGACGCGCTGCTCGGGGTTGCGCTTTAGCGGCGCCAAGTCAGCCCTCATCACTGCTATGTGCGGTAGGTTTCCTGCTATGAGTTCCGTGAACGGCAAAGTTGCCTTGATCACTGGCGGCGCCCGCGGCATTGGCGCGGAGGTAGCGCGACGGCTGCACGGCAAGGGCGCGAAGCTGGTGCTGATCGACTTGGATGAGGCACCGCTGAGGGAAGTGGCCGCACAACTGGGTGACGCGCGGGTGCAGATCGCCGTCGCCGATGTCCGCGACCTGGCTGCCATGGAAGGCGCGGTGGGCAAGGCCGTTGAGCGCTTCGGCGGGATCGACATTGTGGTGGCAAACGCAGGGATTGCGAGCTACGGCACCGTGCTGGGAGTCGACCCGGCGGCCTTCAAGCGGGTGATCGACGTCAATCTCGTTGGTGTCTTCAACACCGTGCGCGCAGCGCTGCCGTCGGTGATCGAGCGGCGCGGCTACGTGCTGATCGTGTCATCCGTGGCTGCCTACGCCGCTACTCCGGGCATGGCGTCTTACAACGCGGCGAAGGCCGGCGTCGAGCATTTCGCGAACACGCTGCGGCTCGAGGTAAGGCATCGGGGCACCGGCGTCGGCTCAGCGCACATGGGCTGGATCGACACGGGGCTGGTCCGCGACGCCGAGCAAGACCTGTCGACGTTTCGGGAGTTGCTGTCATCGCTGGGGCCGTTGGGCAAGTTGACGACCGTCGACGAGTGCGCGGAAGCGTTCGTCAATGGCATCGAGCACCGCAAAAGGCGGGTCTATTGCCCCAAGTGGGCTGGGGTATTTCGTTGGCTTCGCCCCGTGTTGGCGACCTGGGTCTACGAGGCGCCCGGGGCGAAGACCCGTGCGGACCTGCTGCCACGCATGGACGCCGAGGTCGCGGCCCTGGGCCGCTCGACCAGCGCCCGTACCGAGGCTATCCATCGGCGAACGACGCCCTAGCGGCCGAACCCCGGGCCGCGCCGGCGCAGGTAGCGCTCGAATTCGGCGGCCAGCGCGTCGCCGTCGACTTTGCTCAACGCCTCGTTCATGTCGACCTCGGCATCGCCGCGCTGCTCGAGTGTCTGCACGTACTCGGCGATCTCCTCGTCCTCGGCGGTCATCTCGGTGACCGCGGCCTCCCACTCCTCGGCCTGCATCGGCAAATCGGCAAGCGGGACCTCGATGTCGAGTACGTCTTCGACCCGGCGCAGCAGCGCGATGGTCGCCTTCGGGTTCGGCGGCTGCGACACGTAGTGCGGAACCGCCGCCCAGAACGTCACCGCGGGTATCCCGGCGGCGACGCAGGCGTCCTGGAACACCCCGGCGATCCCGGTCGGTCCCTCATAGCGGGTCTCCTCCAGCCCGAAGTGGCGCGCCGACTCGGGGGAGTACGCCGCACCCGACACCGGCACCGGCCGGGTGTGCGGGGTGTCGGCCAACAGCGCACCCAGGATGACGACGGTGCCGACGTTGAGCTTGTCGGCGATCGCCAGCAGCTCCGCGCAGAAGGTCCGCCACCGCATGTTCGGCTCGACGCCGTGCATCAAGACGATGTCGCGGTCGCTGCCGGGCGGCCGGCAGTATGAGATGCGCATCGACGGCCACACCAACTCCCGGGTGACGCCGTCGACCTGGCGGATCACCGGCCGGTTCACTTGGTAGTCGTAGTAGGCCTCATCGTCGATCTCGGCGATCGGCCCGGCCTCCCATATCGCGTCGAGATGTTCCAGCGCGTCGCTCGCCGCATCACCGGCGTCGTTCCAGCCCTCGAAGGCGGCGATGATCACCGCGTCGTGCAGTTCGGGCAGGTCGACGCCGTAACGATTGCTGCTGGCATCCGACGGGGTCATCAGTTCAGCGTAGAGCGTGTTCGGGCCCCGCGAGGGCTGTGACCCGATCCCCGTTTTGCTAGACCGACTACCCTATTTGGTGTGACTCCTGCGCCTGATCGTGACTACGACACCGACCTGTTGACGGCCCTTTCGGAGAGGGTCGTGATCGGCGACGGTGCGATGGGCACGCAGCTGCAGGCCGCCGATCTGACGCTCGATGACTTCCGCGGACTCGAGGGCTGCAACGAGATCCTCAACGACACCCGACCGGATGTGATCGAGCACATCCACCGCGCCTATTTCGAGGCGGGCGCCGATGCGGTGGAGACGAACACCTTCGGCTGCAACCTGTCCAACCTCGGCGACTACGACATCGCCGACCGGATCCGCGAGCTGTCCGAGAAGGCCACCGTCATCGCGCGCCGGGTCGCCGACGACCTCGGCTCACCCGATCGCAAGCGCTACGTACTGGGATCGATGGGTCCCGGCACCAAGCTGCCCACGCTCGGACACACCACGTTCACCGCGATCCGCGACGCCTACATCGAGGCTGCGCTCGGCATGCTCGACGGCGGGGCCGACGCGATCCTGATCGAGACGTGCCAGGACCTGCTGCAGTTGAAGGCCGCGGTGCTGGCCGCGCGCCGCGCGATGGCCCAGGCCGGTCGGCGGATTCCGGTGTTCACCCACGTGACGATGGAAACCACCGGCACGATGCTGCTGGGCAGCGAGATCGGTGCGGCGCTGACCGCCATCGAACCGCTCGGCGTGGACATGATCGGCCTGAACTGCGCGACCGGGCCGGCCGAGATGAGCGAGCACCTGCGCCACCTGTCCCGGCACGCGCGCGTGCCGGTGTCGGTGATGCCCAACGCCGGACTGCCGGTGCTCGGCGCCAACGGTGCGGAGTACCCGCTCAAACCCGAGGAGCTCGCCAAAGCGCTGTCCGGCTTCATCACCGAGTTCGGGCTGTCACTGGTGGGCGGCTGCTGCGGCACCACCCCCGAGCACATCCGGCAGGTCGCCGGGGCCGTTCGCGGCGTGCAGCGCGCCGAGCGGAGCGTGACCCACGAGCCGTCGGTTTCGTCGCTGTACTCGTCGACGCCGTTCGCGCAGGACGCATCGGTGCTGATGATCGGCGAACGCACGAATGCCAACGGCTCCAAGGCCTTCCGCGAGGCGATGATCGCCGAGGACTACCAGAGGTGCCTGGACATCGCCAAGGAACAGACCCGCGACGGCGCGCACCTGCTCGACCTGTGTGTGGACTACGTCGGCCGCGACGGCGCCGCGGACATGACGGCGCTGGCCGGCAGGCTGGCGACCGCCTCGACGCTGCCGATCATGCTGGACTCCACCGAAACCGCGGTGCTGCGAGCGGGTTTGGAGCACCTGGGCGGCCGCTGCGCGGTCAACTCGGTCAACTACGAGGACGGCGACGGGCCGGAGTCGCGGTTTCACAAGACCATGGAGTTGGTCGCCGAGCACGGCGCCGCGGTCGTCGCGTTGACCATCGATGAGGACGGCCAGGCTCGCACCGCCGACAAGAAGGTCGCGATAGCCGAACGGCTGATCGACGACATCACCACCAACTGGGGTGTCGACGAGTCGTCGATCCTGATCGACTGCCTGACCTTCACGATCTGCACCGGCCAGGAGGAGTCGCGCCGCGACGGCATCGAAACCATCGAAGCCATCCGCGAATTGAAGAAGCGGCACCCGGATGTGCAGACAACGCTGGGGTTGTCGAACATCTCGTTCGGCCTCAACCCGGCCGCCCGGCAGGTGCTGAATTCGGTGTTCCTCAACGAATGCCGCGAGGCGGGCCTGGATTCGGCGATCGTGCACGCGTCGAAGATCCTTCCGATGAACCGGATTCCCGGCGAACAACGCACTACCGCACTTGACCTGGTCTACGACCGGCGCCGCGAGGGCTACGACCCGCTGCAGGAACTGATGGGCATGTTCGAGGGTGTGTCGGCGGCGTCGTCGAGGGAGTCCCGCGCGGCCGAACTGGCCAAACTGCCGCTGCTGGAGCGGCTGGCCCGGCGCATCGTCGACGGCGAGCGCAACGGCCTGGAGGCCGATCTCGACGAGGCGATGACCCGGAAGCCGGCGCTCGACATCATCAACGAGGACCTGCTGGCCGGCATGAAGACCGTCGGTGAGCTGTTCGGGTCCGGGCAGATGCAGCTGCCGTTCGTGCTCCAGTCCGCCGAGGTGATGAAGACCGCGGTGGCACACCTCGAGCCGCACATGGAGAAGTCCGACGACGACGCCGGCAAGGGCCGCATCGTGCTGGCAACCGTCAAGGGTGACGTGCACGACATCGGCAAGAACCTCGTCGACATCATCCTGAGCAACAACGGCTACGAGGTCGTCAACATCGGCATCAAGCAGCCGATCGCGACCATTCTCGAAGTGGCACAAGACAAGAGCGCCGACGTGGTCGGGATGTCGGGGCTGCTGGTGAAGTCGACGGTCGTGATGAGGGAAAACCTCGAGGAGATGAACAGCCGCGGGGTGGCCGGCAAGTTCCCGGTGCTGCTCGGCGGCGCGGCCCTCACCCGCGGCTACGTCGAGAACGACCTGGCCGAGATCTACCGGGGGGAGGTGCATTACGCACGTGACGCGTTCGAGGGTCTGCGTCTGATGGACACCATCATGAACGCCAAGCGCGGCGTAACCCCCGATCCGAACAGCCCCGAAGCCGTTGCGGCGCGGGACAAGGAGGCCGAGCGCAAGGCCCGTCACGAGCGTTCGAAACGCATCGCGGCCGAGCGCAAGGTCGCCGAGACGCCGGTGGAGGTGCCCGACCGCTCCGACGTCGCCGCCGACGTCGACGTCCCCGTTCCGCCGTTCTGGGGCACCCGCGTCGTCAAGGGCGTCGCGGTGGCCGACTACGCCGGGTTGCTGGACGAACGCGCGTTGTTCCTCGGACAGTGGGGCCTGCGAGGCGCCCGTGGCGGCGACGGGCCGTCATACGAGGACCTGGTGGAAAGCGACGGTCGGCCGCGGCTGCGTTACTGGCTGGACCGGTTGTCCACCGACGGCGTGCTCGCCCACGCGGCCGTGGTGTACGGCTACTTCCCGGCTGTCTCGGAAGGCGACGACGTCATCGTCCTGACGGAGCCGAGACCCGATGCCCCCGAGCGGTTCCGGTTCACGTTCCCGCGACAGCAGCGGGGCCGGTTCCTGTGCATCGCGGACTTCATCAGGTCGCGGGAGCGGGCCCGTGAGCTCGGGCAGGTGGACGTGCTGCCGTTCCAGCTCGTGACCATGGGCCAGCCGATCGCCGACTTCGCCAACGAGCTGTTTGCGTCGAACTCCTACCGCGACTACCTGGAGGTGCACGGCATCGGCGTGCAGCTGACCGAGGCGCTCGCAGAGTACTGGCACCGGCGCATCCGCGAGGAGCTGACGTTCGCCGGTGACCGCCCGGTGTCGGCCGAGGACCCCGAATCGGTCGAGGACTACTTCAAGCTCGGCTACCGCGGCGCTCGTTTCTCGTTCGGCTACGGCGCGTGCCCGAACCTCGAGGATCGCAGGAAGATGATGGCGCTGCTCGAGCCCGAGCGGATCGGCGTCACGCTGTCCGAAGAACTGCAGCTGCACCCCGAGCAGTCCACCGACGCGTTCGTGCTGGTTCATCCGGAGGCCAAGTACTTCAATGTCTAGGGCAATGTCTAGGGTCGTCCTCCGATGAGCGCTTGCGCGAAGAGCAAACGCCCGTGAGGGCCGTGCTGTGGGACATGGACGGGACGCTGGTCGACTCCGAAAAGCTCTGGGACGTCGCGATGCACGCTCTCTACGACCGTCTCGGCGGCATCCTGACCCCGCAGGTGAGGGCGGCCACGGTCGGGGGATCCGCGGAGAATACGATGCGGATCGTCTACGCCGACCTCGGCCGTGACCCCGATCCCGCCGACATGGCCGCCACGGCGGACTGGTTGCACGAGCACACAGCGGAACTGTTCGACATGGGATTGGCGTGGTGCGAAGGCGCGTCGGAGTTGCTCGAGCAGCTTGCCGCGGAGCGGATTCCGATGGCCCTGGTGACCAACACCAAACGCTCACTTACCGAACGTGCATTGAATACTATTGGCCGCCAGAATTTTTCGGCAATCGTCTGCGGCGACGAGGTTCCGCGTGGCAAGCCGGCGCCTGATCCGTATCAGCGGGCCGCGGCGTTACTGGGCCAGTCCCCGCGGTGTTGTCTCGCCATTGAGGACTCGGTAACGGGCGCTGCGTCCGCCGAGGGTGCGGGCTGTCGTGTGTTGGTGGTGCCCAACGACGTCGAGGTGCCGGGCGGCCCGCGTCGTCGGCACATTGCGTCGCTGGCCGGGGTCGACGTCGAGGGTCTTCGTGACATTTTTTCGCAGCTGGACACGGAGTTCGGTGAACGGACCGCATGACCTGACCCAGGTTATTAGTGTGACCTCCATCACGCTGGAGTGAGGAAAGGACGTGCCCCATGGTCCACGGTCCGGTCGGTGATACGCCCTCAACCTTTGATGACGATGATTATGATTCCGGTCGCGTAGTTCGCATCGCCTCGGTCGCCGCTCTCGGCGGCCTCCTTTTTGGCTACGACAGTGCGGTCATCAACGGTGCGGTGGCGGCCGTTCAGGACCACTTCCACATCGACAACGCCACGTTGGGTTTCGCTGTGGCCTCGGCGCTTCTCGGCGCGGCACTCGGCGCGGTGACGGCAGGGCGGCTCGCCGACAAACTGGGTCGGCTCGCGGTGATGAAGATCGCCGCGCTGCTGTTCTTGATCAGCGCGATCGGCACCGGCCTCGCGCCCAGCGTGTGGGTGGTGGTCCTCTTCCGGATCATCGGCGGGATCGGCGTCGGGGTGGCCTCCGTGATCGCGCCGGCCTACATCGCGGAAACCTCGCCGCCGCGCATACGGGGACGCCTAGGCTCACTGCAGCAGCTTGCGATCGTGTCGGGAATCTTCCTGTCGCTGGCGATCGACTGGGTGCTCGCGCACCTGGCCGGCGGGTCGCGGGCGGACCTGTGGTTTGGTCTGCAGGCATGGCGCTGGATGTTCATCGTGATGGCCGTGCCGGCCATCGTGTACGGGGCGCTGGCCTATACGATCCCCGAATCGCCGCGCTATCTCGTTGCGAAGTACCGGATTCCGGAAGCCCGCCGGGTGCTCACCCTGCTGCTGGGGGAGAAGAACCTCGAACTGACCATTTCGCGGATCCAGGATTCGCTGCGTGCCGAAACGCCGCCGTCCTGGCGGGATTTGCGCAAGCCGACCGGCGGCCTGTACGGCATCGTCTGGGTGGGTCTGGGGTTGTCGATCTTTCAGCAGTTCGTCGGCATCAACGTGATCTTCTACTACTCCAACGTGCTGTGGGAGGCCGTGGGATTCAAGGAGACCTCGTCGTTCACGATCACCGTGATCACGTCGGTGACGAACATCTTGACCACGCTGATCGCGATCGCGCTGATCGACAAGGTCGGCCGCAAGCCGCTGCTGCTGATCGGATCCACCGGGATGGCGGTCACGCTGGGCACGATGGCGGTGATCTTCGGCACCGCCCCGCTGGTCGACGGCAAGCCGCACCTCGACGGCGCGGCGGGCCCGATCGCACTGGTCGCGGCGAACCTCTTCGTGGTCGCGTTCGGCATGTCGTGGGGGCCGGTCGTGTGGGTGCTGCTCGGCGAGATGTTCCCGAACCGCATCCGCGCCGCGGCGCTGGGTCTGGCCGCGGCCGGACAGTGGGCGGCCAACTGGCTGATCACGGTGACGTTCCCGGCGCTGCGGGACATGCTGGGCCTCGCGTACGGGTTCTACGCGCTGTGCGCGGCGCTGTCGTTCGGTTTCGTCTGGCAGTGGGTGGAGGAGACCAAGGGCAAGCACCTGGAGGACATGCACAGCGAGGCCTGGCACCATGAGGCCCACGCGGCGGGGGAGCCGAAACCCGCGTGACCGTCGCCGCGGCCGCGTGAAACAATCGCGAGCCGTGAAGACCTTCGACACGCTGTTCGCCGAGTTGAGCGAGAAAGCGCGGACCCGGCCGGCGGACAGCGGCACCGTCGCCGCGCTGGACGGGGGCGTGCACGGGGTGGGCAAGAAGATCCTCGAGGAGGCGGGCGAGGTTTGGCTGGCCGCCGAGCACCAGGGCGACGAGGAACTGGCGGGCGAGATCAGCCAGTTGCTGTATTGGACGCAGGTGCTGATGATCGCGCGCGGGCTTAGCCTCGACGATGTGTACCGGAAGCTGTAGATGTTGAGAGTAGCGGTGCCCAACAAGGGCGCGTTGAGTGAGCCGGCCACCGAGATCCTGACCGAGGCCGGCTACCGCCGGCGCAGCGATCCCAGGGACTTGACCGTCATCGACCCGGTGAACGAGGTCGAGTTCTTTTTCTTGCGTCCCAAGGACATCGCGATCTACGTCGGATCGGGCGACCTGGATTTCGGGATCACGGGCCGCGACCTGGCGCAGGAATCGTTGGCGCCGGTGCGGGAGCGGCTGGCGCTGGGCTTCGGGATGTCGACGTTCCGGTACGCGGCCCCTGCGGGTCGGAACTGGACGGTCGCCGACCTGGCCGGCAGGCGCATCGCCACCGCGTATCCGAACCTGGTGCAAAAAGACCTGACCGACAGAGGGATCGATGCCACCGTCATCCGGCTCGACGGTGCTGTCGAGATTTCGGTGCAGCTGGGCGTGGCCGACGCGGTCGCCGACGTGGTCGGGTCGGGTCGCACGCTGGGTCTGCACAACCTCGTGGCTTTCGGTGAGCCGCTGTGTGATTCGGAGGCGGTGCTGATCGAGCGGCAGAGCGCCGACGAAGCCACCGCCGCGGCCCGTGAGCAGCTGGCCGCCCGAGTGCAGGGCGTGGTGTTCGGGCAGCAGTACCTGATGCTGGACTACGACTGCCCGCGCGCCGTGCTCGACCGCGCCACCGCGGTGACGCCCGGACTGGAATCGCCGACCATCGCACCGCTGGCCGACCCGAATTGGGTGGCGGTGCGAGCCTTGGTGCCGCGCAAGGGCGTCAACGCGATCATGGACGAACTCGCGTCGATCGGGGCAAAGGCGATTCTGGCCTCCGATATCAGGTTCTGCCGCTTCTGAGCGGCTCTGGTGTTAGCGTCCTCGCATGACGCATGCCGTGGTTCTGCTCCTGGCTCTGCTCATCGGCGTGATCGCCGGCTCGCGGGCGTTCACCGCCCCGGCGGTGATGAGCTGGGCCGGCTTCCTCGGCTGGATCGACATTCACGACAAATGGTCGTCATGGCTGGCGCATCCAGTGGCCGTGGCGATTCTGAGCGTGCTCGCGCTCGGCGAGTTGGTCACCGATCAGCTGCCCAAGACCCCGGCCCGCACGACGCCGCCACAGTTCGTCGTGCGGTTGATCGTGGGCGGCTTCGCAGGTGCGGTGCTGGGATCGGCGTGGCATTACACGTGGAGCGCACTGGGTGCCGGTGTGGTTGGCGCGGTCCTCGGCACGCTCGGTTTCTACGAGGCGCGCAAACGCCTGGTAGCGGCCACCGGTGGCCGGGATCTGCCGATCGCACTGCTCGAAGACGTCATCGCGGTCGGTGGCGGCTTCTTGATCGGGTACCTGGCGAGCATGGTGTGACCGCCGGGCAATTCGACGCGATCATCGTCGGTGCCGGCCAGGCCGGACCTCCGCTGGCC
>NZ_DATFYW010000037.1:0-51490 GCF_035314905.1 Mycobacterium sp. | reverse complement strand
GATCCGGCCCGAAAGTAGGGTTGCGGCCGTGATCGACCTGAAGCTGCTGCGGGAGAATCCGGACGCGGTGCGCGAGTCGCAGCGCGCCCGCGGCGAGGATCCCGGGCTCGTCGACGCGCTGCTTCGGGCCGATGCCGCTCGCCGGGCGGCGATCTCGGGGGCCGACAACCTGCGCGCGGAGCAGAAGGCGGCGAGCAGGCAGGTCCGGTCTGCCCCACCCGCCCAACGGCCGGCGTTGCTGGAGCGCGCCAGGCAACTCGCCGCCGACGTGAAGAACGCCGAGGCCGGACAGGCCGGCGCAGAGGCCGCCTTCGAGGCGGCGCAGGCGGCGATCTCCAACGTGATCATCGCCGGGGTGCCCTCGGGCGGCGAGGACGACTACGCCGTGCTCGACACGGTCGGATCGCCGTCGGCCGTCGAGAACCCCAAGGACCACCTCGAGCTGGGCGAATCGCTGGGCCTGTTGGACATGGAGCGCGGCGCCAAGGTCTCAGGCTCGCGGTTTTACTTCCTCACCGGCCGCGGCGCGCTGCTGCAGTTGGGCCTGCTGCAACTGGCGACACGACTGGCGGTGGACAACGGCTTCACGCTGATGATCCCGCCCGTGCTTGTCCGGCCCGAGATCATGGCGGGCACGGGTTTCTTGGGCGCGCACTCTGAAGAGGTCTACCGGGTGGAGGCCGATGATCTCTACCTTGTCGGTACGTCGGAGGTGCCGCTCGCCGGGTACCACGCCGGCGAGATCATCGACCTGTCCGGCGGGCCGCTGCGATACGCCGGGTGGTCGTCGTGCTTCCGCCGCGAGGCTGGCAGTTACGGCAAGGACACCCGGGGCATCATCCGCGTGCACCAGTTCGACAAGGTCGAGGGGTTCGTCTATTGCCGGCCCGCCGACGCAGAGGTCGAGCATGAGCGGCTGTTGGGCTGGCAACGCGAGATGTTGGCCGAGATCGACGTGCCGTATCGCGTGATCGACGTGGCCGCCGGTGATTTGGGTGCCTCGGCCGCACGGAAGTTCGACTGCGAGGCGTGGATCCCGACTCAGCAGGCCTACCGCGAGCTGACCTCGACGTCGAACTGCACAACCTTTCAGGCGCGCCGGCTTTCGATCCGCTACCGGGACGAGCAGGGCAAGCCGCAGACCGCCGCCACGCTGAACGGGACGCTGGCCACGACACGCTGGCTGGTCGCGATCCTGGAGAACCATCAGCAGCCCGACGGCAGCGTCCGCGTGCCCGAGGCGCTGGTGCCGTATGTCGGCGTGCGGGTGCTGGAGCCCAAGGGCTGATGCCGGCCCTATGGGTAGCGCTTGTCCGTCAGCGCGTCGAGCACCTCGAGGAATCGGTCCGGATCCGTGGGCGTGAGCGCGGGCTTCGGCCACGTGCCGGGCACGTCGAGCGTGATCAACGTCGACTTCAACGGCCGGCGCCCGTCCAGCGGCAGCCAGCGGATCAGGTCGGAGGTGCCCCAGATCCGGAACCGCTGGACTAGCAGTCCCAACGGGCTGACGCTGTAGCCCCGCACCGACCGCAGCGGGATGACCTTCGCGGTACCCGACGGAAAGTGATAGCGCCGCAACGTGATCGCCTCGCGATCGAGTTGGATCAGCCCGTCGTCGTAGTACATGTACGGCGTTGTCATGCCCGCTCGCTGCGCAGCTCGTGACCTCTCGATGTCAGGCAGCGGCCCGTCTCCAGGTCCCACTGCCAGCCATGCAGATTGCACGTCAGCGTTTTGCCTTCCACCACACCGAACTTCGACAGGTCAGCCTTCAGGTGCGGGCAGCGGCGTTGTACTTCCCACCCGTCGAGCACCACCGACGCGGTGTCGTCGTGCGCCTCGGCGAACCAGCCGTCGGCGTAGGCGATCCGCTCGTCGCTCAGGCACTTGAAGAACGTGTACAGGAACTCGTTGTAGCCCCCGACCCGCCAGGCCCGGAACCTGGTCGACAGGAAGATCGTGTTGACCCAGTCCGGCTCGTTGTCCCGCAAAACCGTGCGCACCAGCTCAGGCGCGATTGCGAAGCCGTAGCGAAACTTCTCCTCGGCAACGGGCTCCCGCACGGCACGCTTGGGGAAGTCCAGCACCACCGTTTCGGGCCCGAGCCGCAGCTCCACCGGATAGCCGATGCCGTCGCAGATCTGGTCGCTCCGGCTCATGATCGGTTCGAACACCGCCCGCAGCGGCTCCAGCAGCGGCTCACCCGCGGCCGGTGCCCACGACGCCTTCTCCGCCGCCAGCACCGGTGCCATCCGCTCGGCGTAGTCGGCGATGTAGGACGCCTTCTTGGTGGTGAAGAGCGCCTCCACCTCGTCGTCGGGCAGCGGATGACGCAGCGAATCCAACGATGAGCCCGAGAACGACGCCACCGAGCCGGGGATCATCAGCAGCCCCCGGTCGTGGCCGTGGCCGCGCATCTGCTCGAGGAACACCATCTGGTCGGGGAAGATGTTCGCCGCATCGCCGTGATCGTCGTTCAGGTCGCGCAGCTCTGGGTCCAGGAAGCACGGCGGGCCCGCTGACGGGATCACCCAGCTGGCCCCGACGGCAGCGATGTACTGCCTGCAGCGGTCCATCTGCCGCTGACGCTTCTGCCTGCCGAACGCGGCCTTGGCGCGTTCGGGCATGTCGTAGACCATCGGATACCAGATCGCCCCCGAGTACTGCAGCATGTGCACGTCGACCTGACCGAAGTCGGCGTGCACAACGTCGAGATCCACCGGACGGGCGTCGTTCATGTTGAACGCCACCGTGTCTCCGTCGTCGACCACCAGGCTGGAGTCACCGATCGGGCCGTCGGCCGGGGCCCGCAGCGCGATGATCATCACGTCGAGCTCGCCCTTCGGGCCGCCGACCCTGTGCTTCACCGAATCCGTGGTTTCGAGGAACCGGTGAAAGCCGAGGTTCTCCAACTCGCGGCGCAGATCCGGCACCGGATAGTCCGGCAGCAACACGACCGCGTCCTTGTTGACGTGCTCGCCCAGGTTTTTCGGGTCGAAGTGATCGCGGTGTAGATGCGACACGTAGAGGTAGTCGCACTCGCCGAGCGCAGCCCAGTCCAGCTCGCTGTTGTCGGGGAACGGGAACCACGAGCCGAAGTAGGCCGGGTTGACCCATGGGTCGCACAGGATGCTTCCGGCACGCGTGTCGATGCGGAACCCGGCATGTCCGATGCTCGTAACCTGCACGGGCCCGAGCTTAGCGGGAACGCGGTGTCGCCAGCCGCCACAGCCGCTGGCTGGCCACGCCCATTAGTCTCGACGGTGTGGAACCGGTTTACGCGACTGTGATCCAGACCGCCCGGCTGATCTGGCGGTTGCAGGGCCTTACCTTCAAAGTCAGCGGAGTCGAGAACCTGCCCGCCACCGGCGGGGCGGTCATCGCGATCAACCACACCAGCTACTTCGACTTCACGTTCGCCGGGCTGCCGGCCTATCGGCAGGGGCGGGGCCGCAAGGTCCGGTTCATGGCCAAGAAGGAAGTGTTCGACCACAACATCTCCGGGCCGATCATGCGCAGTCTGCGCCACATCCCGGTCGACCGCGGGAGCGGCGCCGAGTCGTACGCGAAGGCCTGCGAGATGCTCGCGGCGGGCGAACTCGTCGGCGTTTACCCGGAGGCCACGATCAGCCGCAGCTTCGAGATCAAGGAGTTCAAGTCGGGCGCGGCGCGGATGGCGCTTCAAGCCGGTGTGCCCATCGTCCCGCACATCGTCTGGGGCGCTCAACGGATCTGGACCAAGGGCCACCCGAAGAAGTTGTTGCGCCCCAAAGTCCCGATCAGCGTCGCCGTCGGGGAGCCGATCCCGCCGACATTGCCGGCCCCCGAGCTGACCGCGCTGCTGCGTTCCCGGATGCAGCACCTGCTGGAACGCGTGCAGGACGAATACGGCCCGTACCCGCCCGGCGAGTACTGGGTGCCGCATCGGCTCGGCGGTGGCGCCCCCACGCTCGCCGAGGCTGCGCGAATGGATGCCGACGAGGCGGCGGCTAAGGCGGCCCGCCGCGCCGACAGACAGTCCGGACAGGCCGGACAACGGGAGTGAGCAGCGATGGCCGAACCGGTCTTTCGGACCCTGGAGAGCCTGGTCAAGATCGCGGTCGCCGCGGCCGGGACGAAAATCGCCTACCACGGCCTGGAGAACATTCCCGAACAGGGCGGCGCGGTTGCCGCGATCAACCACACCAGCTACATCGACTGGCTCCCGGCCGCGCTGGCCGCCCATTACCGTCACCGCCGGATGCGGTTCATGATCAAAGAAGAGATGCGGCAGGTGCAGTTGGTCAGCTACCTGATCAGGCACACCGGCACGATCCCGGTGAACCGCAGCGCGGGGGCGCACGCATACGCGGTTGCCGTTGAGCGGCTCAAAGCCGGCGAGCTCGTCGGCGTCTACCCCGAAGCGACGATCAGCCGCGCCTTCGAGCTGAAGGAGTTCAAGTCGGGCGCGGCGCGCATGGCGCGGGAGGCCCGCGCGCCGATCATCCCGATCATCGTGTGGGGCGCGCAGCGGATCTGGACGAAGGACCATCCGAAGAACCTGCGCCGCAGAAAGATTCCGTTGACCGTTCATGTCGGCGGGCCGCTGTACGCCGACGACTCGGTCGAGCACACCGACGCCGTGCTGCGGGAGTCGATGACGGCTCTCCTGCAACGGGCGCAACAGGAGTACCCGCATCCGGCCGGCGCGTTCTGGGTGCCCCGCCGGATGGGCGGCAGCGCGCCGACGCTGCTCGAGGCCAGGGCGCTCGACGATGCCGAGTTGGCGGAGCGGGCAAGAAAACGGGCGGAGCGCGCGTGATTTCAGCGAGAAGCGTAGGCAGATGAGCCTGCCCGTCATGATCGCCAGCGACGTGGACGGGACCCTCCTCGACGAGGACGAGACGGTCACCGAACGCACCAGGGCCGCGGTGCGCGCCGCGGTGTCCTCGGGAGTGACGTTCGTGCTGGCGACCGGCCGCCCGCCCCGCTGGATCGGGCCGGTCGTCGACGCACTCGGGTTCGCCCCGATGGCGGTGTGCGCCAACGGCGCGGTCGTGTACGACCCGGACGCCGACCGGATCGTCTCGGCACGCACGCTGTCGCCCGAGGTCCTGAGCGAGCTGGCCGAGATCGCCGCCCGTGCGATCCCCGGTGCCGGGCTGGCCGTCGAACGGGTCGGTCGCAGCGCACACGATGCCGCCACTCCACAGTTCGTCAGCTCACCGGGCTACGAACACGCCTGGCTGAACCCGGACAACACCGAGGTGTCGTTGGCGGACCTGCTGAGCGCTCCCGCTGTCAAGCTGTTGATCCGCAAGGCCGGCGCGGGCAGCGCCGACATGGCGGCCGTGTTGCGCAACCACGTCGGCGTCGAGGGCGACATCACCTACTCCACGAACAACGGCCTGATCGAGATCGTCCCGCTGGGCATCAGCAAGGCGACCGGCATCCAGGAGATCGCCGCGCCGCTCGACATTGCCGCCGACGACGTGGTCGCGTTCGGCGACATGCCCAATGATGTGCCGATGCTGATCTGGGCCGGCCACGGCGTCGCGATGGGCAATGCCCATCCCGAGGCGGTGGCCGCGGCCAACGAAGTCACCGCGCCCAACACCGACGACGGCGTGGCCCGGGTGCTCGAGCGCTGGTGGCTGTGACTTACGGCTTCACCAGGGCCGAGAACCGCTCCAGCTGAGCGGGCGGCCCGTCCGGTGAGGGCGGCGGCAGTTCCAGCGCGACCCCGTCGATCACCCGCATCACGTTGGACGTTTCACGGTCGAAGTTCAGGGTGCCGTGCGCGAAGTTCTGCACGATCCACTCGGGCTCCTGGATCTCGCCGCTGGTCGGCAGTCCGAGGGGGCCCCGCTCGAAGCCCTGCCCCGCCCACGCGTCGTAGATCGCGCCGGTCACCGGGGCCGCGCCGGTCTCGGGGGACCAGTAGATCGCCCCGTGATTGAACCGGACGTAGCGGGTCGATCCGTCGCCGGACGTCTCCGGGGTGGTCGGCGCGCCCAGCGGGCCGGTCGGGCCACCGGTGGCCTGCCAGCGGTCGTAGATCGCGCCACCCCGCAACGAGTCGGCCAGATCCTTGGGCCCGACGGGCTGGTTGAACTTGGCCGCGATCTCGCGGATCTCGGGCAGCGCGGCATAGCCCGCGTTGCCCGGGCAGTCGGTGTTGCCGGTGTCGCGGTGAGCGAAGATGGTCGGCAGCGTCGGCCTCGCGCCCGCCGGGAAGAAGGTGAACGGGCCGCCCTCCGAGGTCAACTGCACCGTCCCCTTGGGGTCGACGCCGTCCATCGCGAGACGCCAGCCCAGCAGCCGGCCGACCGAGCGGATCAGCGGCTCCGTCGGCGGCACCGTTTCGAAGTCACCGATCATTGCCACCCCGAAGGTGTTCTTGTTGAACCCGCCGGTGTGAGAGCCCTGCACCGCGCGGGTGATGCCGCCGAAGTGGCCTTCGAACACCTGGCCGTACTTGTCGACCAGTGCGTTGTAGGCGATGTCGCACCATCCGAGCGTGCGGGTGTGGTACGCGTAGATCGCCCGGATGATCTCTGCGGAATCCTCTGGCGAGTAGTCGTTGCTGCCGGCGGTGTGGTGCACGATGGCGGCGCCAACTCCGTTGTCGTACACCGTATTTCCGCACCGCATCGATTCGTCGGCGCCCCACTGCGCACGGCTGATGATGTTCGGCGGCTGCCCGGGTGCGGCGACGGCGGTCGGCGGTGACCACGTGGTGTCGGCCGGAGCCTGCGGGGGAGTGATCAATACCGCGTTGAGGTTCTGCCCGAACGGCGCTTCGACGTTCGCGGGCACATATCCGAGGCTCGGCGCACCGGCTTTCGGTGCGGTGGTGGGTGGTGGGGGACCGCTGGGCGCGCCGGGGCGGGTGATCGCGATCTGAACGTCGGTGGTGCGGCCCACGAACACCGGTTCGGTGCCGCGCGGGCCGCGGTCGCCCTCGGATGGCCCGTCGGATTCGACCGCCTCGGCCTTGTACCACGGTCCCCACGACCCGTCGGCGCGCTTCGCGCGCACCTGCGCGGTCGTGCCGGTCAGATCCGCGGCCGTCAGCGCCACCATCGAAAACGGTGTTGCCTTACTGACTTCGCGGATCGTGACACCGGCGCCTACCCCGGTCAGCGGCTGCTCGGACAATTCCGCCTGAGCCGTGGCGGCGGGACGCTTGTCGTCGCCGCGAGGGATGCCGTCAACCGCCCATGGCAGCAGCACGACAGTCGCCGCGACCGCTGTGAACAGGATCGACGGCGCTGGGCGACGACACGGCACGGCCTGATGTTACGTATGGGACCATTGGTACCGGTGGTGCGACACGCAACGGCACCGCAGAGCCGAGGGGGGCGTGCCCTGCGGTGCCGTTCTTCCGGCAGGTCTTATCCGCTCGCCGGGGGCGGCGGCGGTGCCGGAGCGGGTGCCGGCGCCGGAGCGCCGCCCTTGATGGCCTGCATGATCGACGGCATCAGAACCCCTTTGAGCAGGTCGATGCCTTGGCTGACGCCGAGCTGGTTCGCGGCCTGCGACAGGTCGTTCATCAGGCCGCCCCCGCCCCCGCTCCCGCCCCCGAGGCCGGACGGCGGAGCGGCCAGCGACGGATCGCCGCCGCCCAGGATCGGATAGGTCTGCCCGAGTCCGGGGTCGCCGATCGGCGCGCTGATCGGCACTTCGCCAGGGGCCCCGCCGAGGCCGGGGGCCAGACCCGCCGGGCTGGTCAGCGCCGGGTTGGGGGCCCCGAGCCCAGGCGTCAACCCCGCCGGGGTCGTCAACCCGGGCGCGGTCGGGCTGGTCAGCGCCGGGCTGGTCAGCGCCGGGCTGGTCAGCGACGGGTCGGTCAGCGCCGGCGTGGTCGCCCCGGGTGGAGTAAGACCCGGCGCAGCGGCCGGCGTCGTCAGCCCAGGCGTCGTCAGCCCCGACGCCGGTGGCGTCAAGCCCGGCGTCGTCAACCCCGGCGTCGTCAAGCCGGGCGTCGTCAAGCCAGGCGTCGTCAGCCCCGGTGACGTCAGGCTCCCGGGCGTGGTCAACGCGCTGCCCGGCGTCGACGATCCCATGATGCTGGACGGCATGTTGGGAACAACGATCCCGAACTGCGACAGCCCCTGCTGAAGCGCGGACATCACCTCGCTGGGCAGGTCGGTGATCTGTGCGGCCTGAACGAACTGGTGTTGCTGCGGCGCGGGCTTGTCCCCCGCAAGCGGGAGGTGCCCCCCACCCGCCAGGTCAGACACAGCGATGACTGCGAATGGACTTGCGACGGCCAGGGCGGCGACCGCGCTCATGGCTGTCGAGAGCCTGCGTCGACGTCGGTTCGGCACGGGAAGTCTCCTCAATCTTGACTACATGTCTGCTGGAACGCTGCGTTGGTACGTGCGAATAACCGCCTTGCGCCGGCACCCGCCTATCCCAACGCTTCCGATGGTACTGATGGGACTCATGAGGCTAGAGTGACGAGACCGAATTGTGAGGCAATTGCGACCTTGGCAGGTTGACGACAAGGGTCGTACCCAGCGGCTGCGGCGCGGTCGCAAGTCCAGCGTGGTCGGATACCCTAGCTGCCGATGACAGCTCGTTTTGACCTTTTCGTCGTCGGTTCCGGCTTTTTCGGTCTGACGATCGCTGAACGGGTGGCCACCCAGCTGGACCAGCGGGTTCTGGTGGTCGAGCGGCGGCCGCACATCGGCGGCAACGCCTACTCCGAGCCCGAGCCGCAGACCGGCATCGAGGTGCACCGCTACGGTGCGCACCTGTTCCACACGTCCAACCAGAAGGTGTGGGACTACGTCAACCAGTTCACCGAGTTCACCGGCTACCAGCACCGCGTCTTCGCGATGCACAACGGGCAGGCCTACCAGTTTCCGATGGGGCTGGGCCTGGTGTCGCAGTTCTTCGGCCGCTATTTCAGCCCCGACGAGGCCCGCAGGCTGATCGCCGAGCAGGCCGCCGAGATCGACACCGAGGACGCGCAGAACCTCGAGGAGAAGGCGATCTCGTTGATCGGCCGGCCGCTCTACGAGGCGTTCGTCAAGGGCTACACCGCCAAGCAGTGGCAGACCGACCCCAAGGAGCTGCCGGCGAGCAACATCACCCGGCTGCCGGTGCGCTACACCTTCGACAACCGCTACTTCAACGACACCTACGAGGGCCTGCCGGTCGGCGGCTACACCTCGTGGTTGGAGAACATGGCCGCCGACGAACGCATCGAGGTGCGGCGCAACACCGACTGGTTCGACGTGCGCGACCGGCTACGGGCGGACAACCCCGGCGCCCCGGTCGTCTACACCGGCCCGCTGGACCGCTACTTCGATTACGCTGAGGGCCGGCTCGGTTGGCGCACACTGGATTTCGAGGTCGAGGTGGTGCGCACCGGTGACTTCCAGGGTACGGCGGTGATGAACTACAACGACCTCGACGTTCCGTATACCCGGATCCACGAGTTCCGCCACTTCCACCCGGAGCGTGACTACTACCCGACCGACAGGACGGTGATCATGCGGGAGTATTCGCGGTTCGCTGAAGACGACGACGAGCCGTACTACCCGATCAACACCGAGGCCGACCGGGCGCTGCTGACGGCATACCGGGCGCGCGCGAGGGCGGAGACCGCGTCGGCCCGGGTGCTGTTCGGCGGCCGGCTGGGCACATACCAGTACCTCGACATGCACATGGCGATCGCGAGCGCGCTCAACATGTACGACAACGTGCTGGCGCCGCACCTGCTCGATGGCGTGCCGCTCGACGAGAGCAACAGGGTATGACGGCCGTCAGCCTGCTGGCCCGCGTGATTCTGCCGCGGCCGGGCGAACCCCTCGACGTGCGGAAGCTGTACCTCGTGGAGTCGCTGACCAACGCCCGCCGCGCGCACGCGACGACGCGCACCTCGCTGCAGATCGGCGGCGAATCGGAGGTGTCGTTCTCGACGTACTTCAACGCGTTCCCGGCCAGCTACTGGCGGCGCTGGTCGACGCTGACCTCGGTGGTGTTGCGCGCCGAGTTGACCGGCACGGGTCGCGTCGACGTTTACCGCACCAAGGCAAGCGGAGCGCGGATCCTCGTGGAGGGCCGCGGTTTCGCCGGGGGTGACGAGCCCGAGGTGGTGGAGTTCGAGATCGACCTGGGCCCGTTCGAGGACGGCGGGTGGATCTGGTTCGACATCACCACCGACAGCGCCTGCACGTTGCACGCCGCGGGCTGGTACGCGACCGGGCCCGCGCCCGGCGTCGCGAACGTCGCGATCGGAATGCCGACATTCAACCGGCCGGGCGACTGCGTGAACACGCTGCGGGCGCTGACCTCGGATCCTTTGGTCGACAAGGTGATCGGCGCGGTGATCGTGCCCGACCAGGGCACGGCGAAGCTGCGCGGGCATCGAGGGTTCGCCGAGGCGGCCGCGCCGCTGGGCGACCGGCTCTCGATTCACGACCAGCCGAATCTGGGTGGCTCCGGCGGCTACAGCCGGGTGATGTACGAGGCGCTGAAAAATACTGATTGCCAACAGATCCTGTTCATGGACGACGACATCCGCGTCGAACCCGACTCGGTGCTGCGGGCATTGGCGATGAGCCGGTTCGCCAAGAAGCCGATGCTGGTCGGCGGTCAGATGCTGAACCTGCAGGAGCCGTCGCACCTGCACATCATGGGCGAGGTCGTGGACCGGTCCACGTTCATGTGGACCTCCGCTCCGCACACCCAGTACGACCACGACTTCGCGCGATACCCGCTGAACGACAACAATCCCGACAGCAACCTGCTGCACCGCCGGATCGACGTCGACTACAACGGCTGGTGGATGTGCATGATCCCGCGCCACGTCGCCGAGGAACTGGGCCAGCCGCTCCCGCTGTTCATCAAGTGGGACGACGCCGACTACGGGCTGCGCGCAGCCGAGCACGGCTATCCGACCGTGACGATGCCCGGCACCGCGATCTGGCACATGGCGTGGAGCGACAAGGACGACGCGATCGACTGGCAGGCCTACTTCCACCTGCGCAACCGGTTGGTGGTCGCGGCCATGCACTGGGACGGCGACGTCCGCGGACTGCTGCGCAGCCACCTGAAGGCGACGCTGAAGCACCTGCTGTGCCTTGAATATTCCACGGTCGCCATCCAGAACAGGGCGATCGACGACTTCCTCGCCGGGCCTGAGCACATCTTCTCGATCCTTCAGTCCGCACTGCCGCAGGTACACCGCATCCGGCGCGACTACCCGGACGCGGTGGTGCTGCCCGCTGCCACCGAGCTTCCGCCGCCATCGGGCGTGGTCGGGGCGGTGGGCGAGCCCGCGACGACCGCCGCCAAGGTGGTCCGGCTGGCCCGCGGGGTGTTGCACAACCTGACGAAGGCGGATCCGGCGCACCACGGGCGCCCACAGCTCAACGTGCCGACGCTCGACGCCCGATGGTATTTGCTCTGCAACGTCGACGGGGTCACCGTCACCACCGCGGACGGCCGCGGCGTGGTCTACCGGCAGCGCGATCGCGCGAAGGCGTTCTCGCTGCTGCGACAGTCGCTGCGGCGACAGCGGCGCCTGGCCAGGCGCTTCGACCACATGCGCCGGGCCTACCGCGAGGCCCTGCCGGTGCTGTCCAGCAAGCAGAAGTGGGAGTCGGTGCTGTTTGCCGCCGGCGGGCCGGCGCGCAGCGACTCGGGGATCGGCACCGCCGCGGAGCGCTCCGGCACATGACCGAGACCGCTGCGCCTCATGGCGAAGTCGCCGTGCTGGTAGCCGTGCAGTCGGCGCTGGCCGGCCGCCCGGGTGTGCTCGCCACCGCGCGGGCGATGTCGCGTTTTGGCGAGCACAGCATCGGCTGGGTGGCGGTGTCCGCGCTGGGCGCGGTGCTGCAGCCCCGGCGCCGGCGGGACTGGCTGATCGCGGGCGCCGGCGCGTTCGCCGCGCACGTCTCGGCGGTGGTGATCAAACGCGTGGTGCGCAGGCGACGTCCCTGCCATCCGGCGGTCGCCGTGAACGTCGGCACGCCCAGCGAACTGAGTTTCCCGTCCGCGCATGCCACGTCGACCACGGCGGCATCGGCTCTGCTGGTCCCGCTGACCGGACTGCCGCTGCCCGCGCTTCTGGTGCCGCCGATGGCGTTGTCCCGCTTGGTCCTCGGCGTGCATTACCCCAGCGACGTCGTTGCCGGTGTGGCGGTGGGTGCGGTCGTGGCCAAAGCAGTGGAAAAGCTCTCAGGGAGTACACGATGAGTGAGGAAGCGGCACCGGTCACAGGTCCGCCGAGCAATCTGGCCGCCGGGATCGTCAAGGCGATCCGGCCTCGGCAATGGGTCAAGAACCTGCTGGTGCTCGCCGCACCGCTGGCCGCGCTCGGCGGCGGCATGCGGTACGACTACCGAGACGTGCTGATCAGGGTGCTGATCGCGTTCGTCGTGTTCAGCCTCGCGGCGTCGGCGGTGTATCTCATCAACGACGTGCGCGACGTGGAGGCCGACCGCGCGCACCCGACGAAGCAGTTCCGGCCCATCGCCGCCGGCGTGGTGCCGGAGTGGATGGCCTACACGCTCGCCGCGGTGCTGGGTGTGGCGTCCCTGGCGATCGCGTGGATGGTGACGCCGAACCTGGCACTGGTGATGGCCATCTACATCGCGATCCAGCTGGCCTACTGCTTCGGCCTGAAGCACCAGGCCGTGATCGACCTGTGCATCGTGTCGTCGGGTTTCTTGATCCGGGCGATCGCCGGTGGTGTGGCGACCGATATCCCGCTGTCGCAATGGTTCCTGCTGGTGATGGCGTTTGGGTCGTTGTTCATGGCGGCAGGCAAGCGCTACGCCGAACTGCAGCTGGCCGAACGCACCGGCGCCAAGATCCGCAAGTCCCTGGAGAGCTACACCGGTACGTATCTTCGGTTCGTGTGGACCATGTCGGCGACGGCGGTGGTCCTCTGCTACGGCCTCTGGGCGTTCGAGCGGGACCGCTCCTCGGGGTCGTGGTTCGCGGTGTCGATGATCCCGTTCACGATCGCGATCCTGCGGTACGCGGTCGACGTCGACGGGGGCATGGCGGGCGAGCCCGAGGAGATTGCACTGCGTGACCGGGTACTGCAACTACTGGCCCTGGCCTGGATAGGAACGGTCTGTGCGGCCGTCGCCTTCAGCTAGCGCCACCCGGCGCATTCCCCGGCCGTCGGCGTGGCCGGCGTACCCGTACGACATGACCGTGCGGCTCAGCCTCTGGGTCGGCGTGCTGGCGGTCGCGCTGCTGTTCGGCTGGGGAGCTTGGCAGCGCCGCTGGATCGCCGACGACGGGCTCATCGTGCTGCGCACCGTGCGCAACCTGCTGGCGGGCAACGGCCCGGTGTTCAACGCCGGGGAACGTGTCGAATCCAACACCTCGACGGTGTGGACGTACCTGCTCACGCTGGGCGGCTGGGTCGGCGGCCCGACGCGGCTGGAATACGTCGCGCTGGCACTGGCCCTGATCCTGTCGGTGCTCGGCGTCGTGCTGTTGATGCTCGGGTCGGCGCGGCTGTACGCGCCGGGCCTGCTGGGGCGGCGCGCCGTGATGGTGCCCGCGGGTGCGCTCGTCTACGTCGCGGTGCCCCCTGCCCGCGACTTCGCGACCTCCGGCCTGGAGAACGGGCTGGTGCTGGCATATGTCGGGTTGCTCTGGTGGATGATGGTGTGCTGGTCGCAGGCGCTGCGTGCGCGTCCGCCGGGCCCGGGGGGCAATGTGGTGGGCGCGTGGTTCACCGGCGCGCTCGCGTTCGTCGCCGGCCTGAGCGTGCTCGTCCGCCCGGACCTGGCCCTGCTCGGCGGTCTCGCGCTGATCATGATGCTGATCGCCGCGCGCGGGTGGCGGCACCGGCTGCTGATCGTGGTGGCCGGCGGCCTGCTGCCGGTGGCCTGCGAGATCTTCCGGATGGGCTACTACGGCCTGCTGGTGCCCGGCACCGCACTCGCGAAGGACGCCTCCGGCAACAAGTGGCCGCAGGGGTTCATTTATCTCGCCAATTTCAACCGGCCCTACCTGTTGTGGGTGCCCGCGGTCCTGTTGGTCGTGCTCGCCGTGCTGGTGCTGAGGATGCGTACCCGGCCCTGGTGGATCCGGCGTGCCGCACCGACGGGCTACGGGAGGCTGGCCAGGATGGTGCAGAGCCCACCCGCGGTGGTCGCGTTCATCGTCGTCGGCGGCCTGCTGCAGGGCGTGTACTGGATCCGGCAGGGTGGCGACTTCATGCATGGCAGGGTTTTGCTGACGCCGTTGTTCTGCCTGCTGGCTCCTGTCGCGGTGATTCCCGTGGTCCTTCCCGACGGAACGAAATTCTCACGCGAGGGCGGCTACCTCCTGGCCGGCGCCACCGCCGTCGCGTGGCTCGCCGTCGCGGGCTGGTCGTTGTGGGCCGCGAATTCGCCCGGCATGGGTTCCGACGCCACCAGGGTCACCTACTCCGGCATCGTTGACGAGCGCCGGTTCTACGCGCAGGCGACCGGACACGCCCATCCGCTGACCGCCGCCGACTACCTCGACTATCCGCGTATGCGCGCGGTGCTCGAGGCCATCGACAACACGCCCGTCGGCGCGTTGCTGTTGCCTTCTGGCAACTACACGCAATGGGATGTGGTGCCCGCGATACCGCCACCGCAGCCGGCACCGGGGGTGCCGCCGGACCCGAGGGCGACGCAAAATGTTCCGCATACGGTGTTTTTCACGAACCTCGGCATGCTGGGCATGAACGTCGGGCTCAACGTGCGGGTGGTCGACCAGATCGGGCTGGCAAACCCGCTGGCGCAGCACACCGCGCGAATCGAAGACGCCCGCATCGGGCACGACAAGGACCTGTTCCCGGACTGGGAGGTGGCTCAGGGGCCGTTCCTGAAGCGCCGCCCGTTCCTGCCGCCCTACCTCGACGAGGACTGGGTCGCCCAAGCCGGGGCCGCGCTGAAATGCCCGGCCACTGAGGACGTGCTGAATTCGATCCGCGCGCCGATGGGGCTGCGGCGGTTCGCCTCCAACTTCCTGCACTCCTACCAGTTCACCCGCTACCAAATCGACCGGGTGCCCGAGTACGAGCTGATTCGTTGCGGCTTGAGCGAGCCGCCGTTAAGTGGTACCCCTTACACTGGCTTACCGGCAACGGGGCCGTAGCCGGTCGGCGTCGAGTTAGCTGACCGCTGGCCGCGTTTGGTAACGCCGCAGTCCTGGCGCGGCGATAGCCCAATCGAGTGCCTCGAGCGCTCACCGCGAGCAGTGCCCGACATTGATCACCGGACATGTGAACGGATGGTTGAACCAACTGATGCGTAGAGCCTTGCGCCTCGCTGTCGCGATGGCCGCACTCTTGATGCTGTCGGCGTTCGTGACCACAACCGGCGCAGCGCCGCCGGCCAGGGCGTTCAGCCGCGATGGCCTGCCGGTCGAATACTTTGATGTGCCGTCCCCGTCGATGGGCCGCAACATCCGCATCCAATTCCAGGGGGGCGGCCCGCACGCGCTGTATCTGCTCGACGGGCTGCGTGCCCAGGACGACTTCAACGGCTGGGACATCAACACCCCGGCCTTCGAGTGGTTCTACCAGTCCGGCATCTCGGTGGTGATGCCCGTCGGCGGGCAGTCCAGCTTCTACTCCAACTGGTACAAGCCGGCGAAGGGCAAGAACGGCACTCTCACCTACAACTGGGAGACCTTTCTCACCCAGGAGCTGCCTTCGTGGCTGGCCTCCGACAAGCAGATCTCGACGACCGGCAATGGTGTGGTCGGCCTGTCGATGTCCGGCGGCGCCGCGTTGATCCTGTCGGCGTATCACCCGCAGCAGTTCATCTACGCGGGCTCCCTGTCGGGCTTCCTGAATCCGTCGGCGTTGTTCATGACCCAGGCCATCCGGTTCGCGATGTTGGACGCGGGCGGCTTCAACCCCGATGACATGTGGGGCCCGCCGTGGGATCCGGCGTGGAAGCGCAACGACCCGCTCAAGCAGGTTGCAACGATCGCGAACAACGGCACCCGGCTGTGGGTGTACTGCGCGCCGGGCGGGCAGACGGACCTGGACGCCAACGCCGACCCGAGCCAGCAGTTCAACGCCAACAGCCTGGAGTCGATGGCGATCAAGGGCAACAAGGATTTCGAGGACGCCTACACCAAGGCCGGAGGACACAACGCCACCTTCAACTTCCCGCCGTCCGGCAACCACTCGTGGCCGTACTGGGGAGCCCAGCTGACGGCGCTCAAGCCTGACCTGATCGCCACGTTGAACCGATAACTGAAACCGATAACTGAACCGATAACTGAAAACGTGGTCGGGGGCTCGATTCGCCAAGACCACACCCCGGTGTGGTTGACTACCCAGGGCATCGCGTGCGGTGCGGCTTACCGAAAGGGATGGACAGATTTATGAAGTTCGTTGAGAAGATGCGGGGCCGATGGGCGCGCAGGCTGACGGTTGCCGCCGCGGCGGCTGCCCTGCTGCCGGCCCTTGTCGGCGTCGTGGGGGGCTCGGCGACTGGGGGGGCATTCTCCCGGCCGGGCCTGCCGGTCGAGTACCTGATGGTGCCGTCGCCGTCGATGGGCCGCGACATCAAAATTCAGTTCCAGAGCGGCGGACCCAACTCCCCCGCCGTGTACCTGCTCGACGGCCTGCGCGCGCAGGACGACTTCAACGGCTGGGACATCAACACGCCCGCCTTCGAGTGGTACTACAACTCCGGCCTCTCGGTGATCATGCCGGTCGGTGGGCAGTCCAGCTTCTACAGCGACTGGTACAAGCCGGCCTGCGGCAGCAGCGGCTGCTCGACCTACAAGTGGGAGACCTTCCTGACCAGCGAGCTGCCGCAGTGGCTGGCCGCCAACAAGCAGGTCAAGCCGACCGGCAGCGCCGCCGTGGGCCTGTCGATGGCCGGCTCGGCGGCCCTGGTCCTGGCGATCTACCACCCGGATCAGTTCCCGTATGCCGCGTCGCTGTCGGGCTTCCTGAACCTCTCCGAGGGCTGGTGGCCCACGCTGGTGGGCGTGTCCATGGGTGACGCCGGCGGCTACAAGGCCGCGGACATGTGGGGCCCATCGAGCGATCCGGCGTGGAAGCGCAACGACCCGATGGTCAACATTCAGAAGCTGATCGACAACAACACCCGCATCTGGATCTACTGCGGTAACGGCAACCCGTCCGACCTGGACGCCGGAACGAGCGCGGGCAACCTGTTCAACGCGAAGTTCCTCGAGGGCTTCACGAAGCGCACCAACATCACGTTCCGCGACACCTATCTCGCCGACGGCGGCAAGAACGGGGTGTTCAACTTCCCGGAGAACGGCACCCACAGCTGGGGCTACTGGGGCGCGCAGCTGCAGCAGATGAAGCCGGACATCCAGCGGACGCTGGGCGCGACGCCCACCGCGTAGCGACTGAAAAAAGGCGGACGGCGGCGATCCTCTTCGGGGGTCGCCGCCGTCGGTCGTTTCGGAGCAGGCCCCTGCGGTGATGTGGTTCACTACAACGCGGAGCGGGGTCAGTCGGGACGTGAGGTGGGGTATGGCGCGTGGGTTGATGCTGCGGATGATCTCGGCCGCGATATTGGCCGTCGGGGTGTGGACGGGCACGACCGCCGCCAGGGCCGCCGACGTCGAATATCTGATGGTCCCCTCGGGCGCGATGGGCCGCGACATTCCGGTCGCGTTCATGGGCGGCGGCCCGCACGCGGTCTACCTGCTCGACGCGTTCAACGCGGGCGATACCGTCAGCAACTGGGTGACCGCGGGCAACGCGATGAACACGCTGGCCGGCAAGGGCATCTCCGTGGTGGCCCCGGCCAGTGGCGCCTACAGCTTCTACACCAACTGGGAGCAGGACGGCAGCCGCCAGTGGGAGACGTTCCTGTCCAGCGAACTGCCCGACTGGCTCGCCGCAAACAAGGGCCTGGCACCCAACGGCCACGCGGCGGTCGGCGCCGCCCAGGGCGGCACCGGCGCGATGATGCTCGCCGAGTTCCACCCGGACCGGTTCGGCTACGCCGGCTCGATGTCGGGCTTCCTGTATCCGTCGGCCACCACCGTCAACGGGGCGATCACCGACGGCCTGATGCGCTTCGGCGGCGTCGACACCCGCAACATGTGGGGCCTGCCCCAGCTGGGCCGCTGGAAGTGGCACGACCCCTGGGTGCATGCGGCGCTGCTCGCCGACAACAACACCCGGATCTGGGTGTTCAGCCCGCAGACGCTGACGGCCAGCGACCCGGCCGCGATGATCGGCTACCCCGACCAGGCGCAGGGCACCAACCGGATGTTCTACCAGCAGTATCGGGCGGTCGGCGGCCACAACGGGCACTTCGACTTCCCCACCGGCGGGGATCACGGATGGTCCTCGTGGGGACCGCAGCTGGCCGCGATGTCCGGCGACCTGGTCGCGGCCATCAAGTAGCCGCCGCACGTGGGCACGACGCGTTAGCAAACCGCAACGTCGGCGCACAGGGGCGGCATTCGCGAGCCGGTACCTTGGAGGGGTGCATCCGACGGCGAGGCGGGCGACCCGGTGTTCCACCGCGGTGACCGTCGCATTGGCCGCGACGATGCTGTCGGGCTGCGCGGCAACCGACGGCCTGATGTCGAGCGTCGCGCTGCCGAACGACCGCAGCAGCACGTCGGCTTCCCCCGGCGACGATCCCGACATCACCCCGCTACCGGCGCCGCCCGGCTCGGCAGGCACCGCATCCAGCAAGTTGGTGGTGACCCTGCAGCAACGCGCATACCTGGACGCGCTCGACGCGGCGGGCGTGCACCCGTCCAGTGACCTGAGGGCATTGAGCATCGGCTCCTACGTCTGCCAGGCACGGGCGGCCGGGCAGAGTCCGCAGGCGGTGTGGGACTTCGTGCATCCGCTCGTGGCCGGGGATGTGCACGATTCCGACGTCGACGCCGCCACCCGGAACTACATCCGCGTTGCAACCGACCGACTCTGCTAACAGGAGAACATGGCGAACAACACTCGGCGCGGGCGCCGCCACCGGGTTTTGGGCCTGGCCGCGGCCGGCGCGGTCGTCCTTGCCGTGGCGCTGGTCATCACCGTGCTGGTGGTGATGATCCGGACACCACAGCCGCCGACGGCGCCGATTCCTCCGAACGCGCAGCCGCCGACCACCACCACCGGCCCGAAGAAGGCGCGCCCGGATTCTCAGCCCGCCAGCTGCCCTGACGTGCAGATGATCTCGATTCCCGGCACCTGGGAGTCGTCGGACCAGGACGACCCGCTGAACCCGACGCAGTTCCCGAATGCGTTGCTGCTCAATGTGACTCGGCCCATCACTCAGCAGTTCGACGCCAGTCGCCTGGCGACCTACACCGTTCCCTACACCGCGCAGTTTCACAACCCGCTGTCCAATGACAAGCAGATGTCCTACAACGACAGCCGCTCGGAGGGCACCCATGCCGCCGAGCAGGCGATTTCGGACATTGCCGCCAAGTGCCCGCTGACCAGCTACGTGATCGTCGGCTTCTCCCAGGGCGCGGTGATCGCCGGTGACCTGGCCAATGAGATCGGCAACGGGAACGGCCCGGTCGACCAGGACCTCGTGCTGGGTGTGACGTTGATCGCCGACGGGCGTCGCGAGACCGGGGTGGGCCGGGACGTCGGCCCCAACCCGCCGGGTGAGGGCGCGGAGATCACGCTGCACGAAGTGCCGATGCTGTCGTCGATGGGCCTGACGATGACCGGCCCCCGGCCGGGCGGGTTCGGCGCCCTGAACGACCGCACCTACGAGATCTGCGCGCCGGGTGACCTGATCTGCGCCGCGCCCGAGGAGGCGTTCAACATCACGAACCTGCCGAAGACCCTCGACGTGCTCGCGGGCGGGGCGGGCCAGCCGGTGCATGCGATGTATGCGACGACCCAGTTCTGGTCGCTGGACGGCCAGCCTGCCACGGTGTGGACGCGGGACTGGGCGCAGAACCTGGTCGGCAATGCGCCGCACCCCGACCACGGGTGAGGGTCGTCAAAATTTGGCCGCCACTTCCATGTCGCCTAACATTAAGAAAAAACTAAGAGCAACAGCCGTTCTGAGCCGCGAATAAGCAGGTCAGCGCGCATCCCAATTCCGCGTGGCGGTGGGCTGTACCATCTTGGAGGTTTGGGCTTCGCAGCGCAGAACAGGCGGGCCCGACCGCGAGTGTGCTTCGACAGGAGAGTTACGACGTGGCGGTATTCGTCAACCCGTTCATCGACAAGAAGACGGGACGCATCAGGTTTCCCGAAGGCGCCAGCCTCGTTCGGCACGTCGAGCGCTGGGCAGGCACCCGCGGCGAGCACCTGGTGTACCGGTTCCTCGACTTCTCGACCGAACGGGACGGCGTCGCACGGGATCTGACGTGGTCGCAGTTCAGTGCCCGTAACCGCGCGATCGCCGCCCGGCTGCAGCAGGTCACCCAGCCGGGTGACCGGGTCGCGATCCTGTGCCCGCAGAGCCTCGACTACCTCACCGCGTTCTACGGCGCGATCTACTCCGGCCGGATCGCGGTGCCGCTGTTCGACCCGGCCGAGCCCGGCCACGTCGGCCGGCTGCACGCGGTGCTCGACGACTGCACCCCGTCGACGATCCTCACCACGACCGCATCGGCGGAGGGCGTGCGCAAGTTCTTCCGCAACCGCCCGGCCAAGGAGCGGCCACGCGTGATCGCCGTCGACGCGGTGCCCGACGAGGTGGCCGACACCTGGGCGCGGCCCGAGACCCCCACCGAGGACACGATCGCGTACCTGCAGTACACCTCCGGGTCGACCCGCACCCCGGCCGGCGTGCAGGTCACCCATCTCGGCGTTGCCACCAACATCATGCAGGTCATCACGGCGCTGCAGGTCGAGGAGGGGCAGCGCGGCGTCACCTGGCTGCCGTTCTTCCACGACATGGGCCTGATCACGGTCATGCTGCCGTCGATCATCGGCCGGTACGTCGCGTTCATGACCCCGGCCGCGTTCGTGCGCCGGCCGATCCGGTGGATGCGCGAGCTCGGTGTCACAGGCGACGACCACGGGCCGACGTTCTCGGTGGTGCCGAACTTCGCGTTCGAGCACGCCGCCCTGCGCGGCGTGCCCAAAGACGGTGACCCGGATCTGGATCTGACCAATGTGCTGGCCATCCTCAACGGCAGCGAGCCCGTGTCGGAATCGTCGATGCAGAAGTTCTACCAGGCGTTCGCGCCGTACGGCCTGTCGCCGACGGTGATCAAGCCGTCGTACGGCCTTGCCGAAGCGACGCTGTTCGTGTCGATGACCAACGTGAAGAAGCCGCCGGCGATCATCTACCTCGACCGCCACGAGCTGAACAACGGCAGGCTGGTCAAGGTCGGCAAGGACTCGCCCAGGGCGGTGCCGCAGGCCTCCTGCGGCGAAATCGGCCTCGACGAGTGGGTTGCGATCGTGGACGCGGACACCGCCACCGAGCTTCCCGACGGCCAGGTCGGCGAGATCTGGGTGCACGGCAACAATGTCGGCTCCGGCTACTGGAACCGCGAGCAGGAGACCCAGGAGACGTTCCGCAACATCCTCAAGTCGAGGACCAACCCGTCGCACGCCGACGGCGCGCCCGACGACGCGATGTGGATGCGCACCGGTGACCTCGGCGCGTTCCTCGGCGGGGAGTTCTATGTCACCGGCCGCGTCAAGGACCTCGTGATCATCGACGGCCGCAACCACTACCCGCACGACCTGGAGTACACCGCGCAGGAGTCGACCCGCGCGGTTCGGCCCGGCTTCGTCGCGGCGTTCTCGGTGCCGGCCAACCAGTTGCCGCAGACGGTGTTCGACGACCCGCACGCCGGGCTGAGATATGACAAGGATGACAGCTCCGAGCAGCTGGTGATCGTCGGCGAGCGCGCCGCGGGCACGCACAAGCTCGACCCCGAGCCGATCGCCGACGACATCCGCGCCGCGATCGCGGTGCGCCACGGCGTGACGGTCCGCGACGTGCTGCTGATGCCGGCCGGGACGATCCCGCGGACCTCGAGCGGCAAGATCGGCCGCCGGGCCTGCCGGGCCGCGTATATCGACGGCAGCCTGCGCGGCGGCACCGCTGATGTCGGCGCGTTCGCCACGGATCAGTAGGCACAGCGCTTGCGCGAAGAACAGATGATGACTGAACCCGTTCGCAAACCCGACATGACCGTCGCCGAGATGCGCGCGTGGCTGCGCAACTGGGTGGGCAACGCCACCGGCGTTTCGCCGGACACGATCGACGAGACCACCCCGATGATCGAACTGGGGCTGTCCTCCCGCGAGGCGGTGGCGATGGCGGCCGACATCGAGGACGTGACCGGCGTCACGCTGTCGGCCACCGTCGCGTTCCGGCACCCGACGATCGAGTCGCTGGCGACACGAATCGTCGAGGGCGAGCCCGATGTGGTCGAGTCCGGCGACGACGAGGACTGGTCGCGGGACCGCGAGGTCGCCGACATCGCGGTGGTGGGCCTGTCGACACGCTTCCCCGGCGACATGAACACCCCCGAAGAAACGTGGCGGGCGCTGCTGGACGGCCGCGACGGGATCACCGACCTGCCGCCGGGCCGCTGGTCGGAGTTCCTCGAGGAGCCGCGCATCGCCGAACGGGTCGCGAAAGCCCGTACCCGCGGCGGCTACCTGAAGGACATCAAGGGTTTCGACGCCGAGTTCTTCGCGCTGTCGAAGATGGAGGCCGACAATCTCGACCCACAGCAGCGGATGGCGCTGGAGCTGACGTGGGAGGCGCTTGAGCACGCTCGCATCCCGGCGTCGAGCCTGCGCGGCCGAAGCGTCGGCGTGTACATCGGTGCGTCCAACAACGACTACCAGTTCCTGGCGGTCTCGGACCCGACCGTCGCGCACCCGTACGCGATCACCGGTACGGCGAGTTCGATCATCGCCAACCGGGTGTCGTATTTCTACGATTTCCGCGGCCCGTCGATGGCCATCGACACCGCGTGCTCGAGCTCGCTGGTGGCCGTGCACGAGGGCGTGAAAGCGTTGCGTGCCAAGGAAACCGACCTGGTACTGGCCGGCGGCGTCAACGCGCTGATCACCCCGCTGGTGACCATCGGGTTCGACGAGGTCGGCGGCGTGCTGGCCGCCGACGGGCGGATCAAGTCGTTCAGCTCGGACGCCGACGGCTACGCCCGCTCCGAGGGCGGCGGCATGTTGGTGCTCAAGCGCGTCGAGGACGCGCGACGCGATGGCGACCAGATCCTGGCCGTGATCGCGGGCAGCGCGATCAACCACGACGGCCGCTCCAACGGCCTGCTGGCGCCCAACCCCGACGCGCAGGCCGACGTGCTGCGCCGCGCGTACAAGGACGCCGGCATCGACCCGCGCACGGTCGACTACATCGAGGCGCACGGCACCGGCACCATTCTGGGCGACCCGATCGAGGCCGAGGCGCTGGGCCGCGTCGTCGGCAAGGGCCGTGCCGCCGACAGGCCGGCGCTGCTCGGCGCGGTGAAGTCCAATGTCGGTCACCTGGAATCGGCGGCAGGCGCGGCCAGCCTGGCGAAGATGGTGCTGGCCCTGCAGCACGACAAGCTGCCGGCGTCGATCAACTACGCGGGCCCCAACCCGTACATCGACTTCGACGCGGTGCGGCTCGAGGTGGCCGACACCGTCACCGACTGGCCCCGTTACGGCGGCTACGCGGTCACGGGCGTGTCCGGGTTCGGGTTCGGCGGCGCCAACGCGCACCTGGTGCTTCGTGAGGTGCTGCCGCGCGACGTGATCGAGAAGCAGGCGGAGCCGGAGCCCGCGGTCGAGGACGCCACCGAGACGTTCCCCCGCGAGCAGGAGGTACCCCCGGTGGGTGCCGTGCGCTTCGACGAGTACGGCGATATTGGCGACGTCCCGCCCGCGCAGCAGGCCGAGCTGCCCGGCCTGACCGATGAGGCGTTGCGGCTCAAGGAGATCGCGCTCGAGGAACTCGAGGCATCCGGGCAACCCGCTCCCGCTGTGCCGCTGGCGGTTTCGGCGTTCCTGACATCGCGCAAAAAAGCGGCCGCCGCGGAGCTGGCCGACTGGATGGAGACCCCCGAGGGCCGGGAGTCGTCGCTGGAGTCGATCGGCCGTGCGCTGTCGCGGCGCAACCATGGGCGCTCCCGGGCGGTGGTGCTCGCCCACGATCACGACGAGGCGATCAAGGGCCTGCGGACGGTCGCCGAGGGCAGGCAGCGGCCGAACGTGTTCACCGCCGACGGCCCGGTCACCAACGGCCCGGTGTGGGTGCTGGCCGGCTTCGGCGCACAGCACCGCAAGATGGCCAAGAGCCTCTATCTGCGCGACGCGGTCTTCGCGGAGTGGATCGACAAGGTCGATGCGCTGGTCCAGGACGAGCTGGGCTATTCGATCGTCGAGTTGATCCTCGACGACTCCCAGGACTACGGCATCGAGACCACGCAGGTCACGATCTTCGCCATCCAGGTCGCGCTCGGTGAGCTGCTCAAGCATCACGGCGCCAGGCCGGGTGCGGTGATCGGGCAGTCGCTGGGCGAGGCCGCGGCGGCATACTTCGCAGGCGGCCTGTCGCTGGCCGACGCCACCCGCGCGATCTGCTCCCGCTCGCACCTGATGGGCGAGGGCGAGGCGATGCTGTTCGGCGAGTACATCCGGTTGATGGCGCTGGTCGAGTACTCCGCCGACGAGATCAAGACGGTGTTCTCCGACTTCCCCGATCTCGAGGTGTGTGTTTACGCGGCACCGACACAGACCGTGATCGGCGGCCCGCCCGAGCAGGTCGACGCGATCATCGCCAGGGCCGAATCGGAGGGCAAGTTCGCCCGCAGGTTCCAGACCAAAGGCGCCAGCCACACGTCGCAGATGGACCCGCTGCTCGGCGAGCTGGCCGCCGAGTTGCAGGGCATCGAGCCGCTGCCCACCACGGTCGGCTACTTCTCGACGGTGCACGAAGGCAGCTACATCCGGCCCGGCGGCGAACCGATCCATGACGTCGACTACTGGAAGAAGGGCCTGCGCCACAGCGTGTACTTCACGCACGGCATTCGCAACGCCGTCGACAGCGGGCACACCACGTTCCTGGAGCTGGCCCCGAACCCGGTCGCGCTGATGCAGGTGGGCCTGACGACGGCCGCGGCCGGGCTGCCCGACGCGCACCTGATCGCGACGCTTGCCCGCAAGCAGGACGAGGTCGACTCGATGACCGCGGCGATGGCGCAGCTGTTCGTGCACGGCCACGACCTCGACATCCGCACGCTGTTCAGCCCGGCCGACGGCCCGCAGGACTACGCGAACATCCCGCCGACGAGGTTCCGCCGCAAGGAGCACTGGCTGGACGCGCACTTCTCCGGCGACGGGTCGGTCGTCATGCCTGGCGCGCACGTCGCGATGCCCGATGGCCGCCATGTCTGGGAGTTCAGGCCGCGCGACCAGACCGATCTTGCCGCATTGGTGAGCGCGGCTGCGGTACAAGTGCTTCCGGGCGCGCAGTTGACCGCGTCCGAGCAGCGCGCGGTGCCTGGCGAGGGCGCCCGGCTGGTGACGACGCTGACGCGCCACCCCGGCGGCGCCTCGGTGCAGGTGCACGCCCGCATCGATGAGTCGTTCACGCTCGTCTATGACGCGATCGTGGCGCGCGGCGGCGAGGCCGCGGCGCTTCCTGCCGCCGTCGCGACGGGCGTTGCCGCCGCAGCCGTCACGGAGACGGCTCCGCCGCCGGTCGAGGGGATTCCCGCTGGCGGCGGAGAACAACCGGACGCGGAGATCCTGCACGACAACCTGGCGCAGGGCGCCAACTTGGGTGTGGGTTTTGCGAAGTGGGCACCCGACAGCGGCGAGACGGTGGGTCAGCGGCTCGCGACGATCGTGTCCAGCGCGATGGGCTACGAGCCGGAGGACCTGCCGTGGGAGGTGCCGCTGATCGAACTGGGCCTCGACTCGCTGATGGCGGTGCGGATCAAGAACCGCGTCGAGTACGACTTCGACTTGCCGCCGATTCAGCTGCAGGCCGTCCGTGACGCAAACCTCTACAACGTCGAGAAGCTGATCGAGTACGCGATCGAGCACCGCGACGAGGTCGCCCAGCTCCACGACTACCAGCAGGCGAAGACGGCCGAGGACATCGCCGCCGAGCAGGCGACACTGGTGAGCGGCGCAACGCCCGAGGCGCAGCCGGAGGCGCCACTGCCGCCCCCGCCGACGAACCCGCTCGGGCCGACTCCCCCCGATGCCGCGGCCGCGTCCGTCCCGAACCTCGCCCCGGAAGCCGGTGCGCTCAACCAGAAGGTGGTCGCCGACGCGCTCAACTCCGACGTCCCGCCGCGCGACGCCGCGGAGCGGGTCACGTTCGCGACGTGGGCCATCGTCACCGGCAAGTCGCCGGGCGGCATCTTCAACGCACTGCCCGCGCTCGACGACGACACCGCCGCGACGATGGCGCAACGGCTCGCGGAGCGCGCCGACGGGCCGATCTCCGCCGGGGACGTGAAGTCGTCGCCGACGATCGAGGCGCTGGCCGAGAAGGTCCGCGAGTATCTCGAGGCGGGCCGGATCGACGGGTTCGTCCGGACGATCCGGCCACGCCGGGAAGGCCCGGAAGGGGCGGGCAAGGTCCCGGTGTTCGTGTTCCACCCGTCGGGTGGATCGACGGTGGTCTACGAGCCGCTGCTGAACCGGCTGCCGCCGGACACCCCGATGTACGGCTTCGAGCGTGTCGAGGGCTCGATCGAGGAGCGGGCCGAACAGTACGTGCCGAAGCTCCGCGAGATGCAGGGCGACGGGCCGTTCATCTTGGTCGGCTGGTCGCTGGGCGGGGTGCTGGCCTATGCGTGCGCGATCGGGCTGAAGCAGCAGGGCTGCGACGTGCCGTTCGTCGGGCTGATCGACGCGGTCCGTGCGGGCGAGGAGATCCCGCAGACCAAGGACGAGATCCGCAGGCGCTGGGACCGCTATGCGCGCTTCGCCGAGAAGACGTTCAACGTCACGATCCCCGAGATCCCCTACGAGCAGCTGGAGCAGCTCGACGACGAGGGCCAGGTCAAGTTGGTGCTGGAGGCGGTCAGGCAAAGCGGTGTGGAGATCCCGGGCGGGATCATCGAGCACCAGCGCACGTCGTATCTGGACACCCGTGCGATCGACACCGCCGAGATCCGTCCCTACGACGGGCACGTCACGCTGTACATGGCCGATCGCTACCACGACGACGCGATCATGTTCGAGCCGCGGTATGCGACCCGCAAGCCCGACGGCGGCTGGGGCGACTACGTGTCGGACCTCGAGATCGTGCCGATCGGCGGAGAGCACATCCAGGCCATCGACGAGCCGATCATCGCCAAGGTCGGTGCCCACATGAGCCAGGCGATCAACAGAATTGAGGCGCAAAGCAGCCAACGAACCGAGGTAGGCAACTAGTGACCGCGTCGACCACCGCCGGGAAGCTCGCCGAGCTGCGCGCGAAGCTGGAAGTGGCCGGGGAGCCCGGCGGTGAGGCCGCCGCGGCCAAGCGCGACAAGAAAGGCATCCCGAGCGCTCGCGCCCGCATCCACGCGCTGCTCGACCCGGGCAGCTTCCTGGAGATCGGAGCGCTCGCGCGCACGCCCGGCGACCCGAACGCGCTGTACGGCGACGGTGTCGTCACCGGGCACGGCACCATCAACGGCCGGCCCGTGGGCGTGTTCTCGCACGACCAGACGGTGTTCGGCGGGACGGTGGGTGAGATGTTCGGCCGCAAGGTGGCCCGGCTCATGGAGTGGGTCGCGATGGTCGGCTGCCCGATCATCGGCATCAACGACTCCGGCGGCGCCCGCATCCAGGACGCCGTCACGTCGCTGGCCTGGTATGCCGAGCTGGGCCGCCGCCACGACCTCCTGTCCGGCGTGGTGCCGCAGATCTCGATCATCCTCGGCAAGTGCGCGGGGGGTGCGGTGTACTCGCCGATCCAGACCGACCTGGTGGTCGCCGTCCGCGACCAGGGCTACATGTTCGTCACCGGGCCCGACGTGATCAAAGACGTCACGGGCGAGGACGTCACGCTCGACGAGCTCGGCGGCGCCGAGTATCAGGCCCGCTACGGCAACATCCACCAGGTCGTCGACGACGAGGCCGCGGCCTTCAACTACGTGCGCGATTTCCTGAACTTCCTGCCGGCCAATACGTTCGACGACCCGCCGATCATCAACCCGGGCCTGGAGCCGGAGATCACGCCGCACGACCTCGAGCTGGACTCGATCGTGCCGGACAGCGACAACATGGCCTACGACATGCACGAGATCCTGCTGCGGATGTTCGACGACGGGGACTTCCTCGACGTCGCCGCGCAGGCCGGCCAGGCGCTCGTTACCGGCTTCGCGCGGGTGGACGGCCGCCCGGTCGGGGTGGTGGCCAACCAGCCGATGGTGCTGGCCGGGGCGATCGACAACGAGGCCTCCGACAAGGCCGCGCGGTTCGTGCGGTTCTGCGACTCGTTCAACCTGCCCCTGGTGTTCGTCGTCGACACCCCCGGGTTCCTGCCGGGTGTGGAGCAGGAGAAGAACGGCATCATCAAGCGCGGCGGGCGCTTCCTGTACGCGGTGGTCGAGGCGGACGTGCCGAAGGTCACGATCACGATCCGCAAGTCCTACGGCGGCGCCTACGCGGTGATGGGCTCCAAGCAGCTGACCGCGGACCTGAACTTCGCCTGGCCGACCGCGCGCATCGCGGTGATCGGTGCCGAGGGCGCCGCGCAGTTGCTGATGAAGCGCTTCCCGGATCCGAGCGCGCCCGAGGCGCAGGAGATCAAGCGCAACTTCATCGAGGGCTACAACCTCAACATGGCGATCCCGTGGATCGCCGCCGAGCGTGGGTTCATCGATGCGGTGATCGAACCGCACACCACCCGGCTGCAGCTGCGCAAGGCCCTGCACCTGCTGCGGGACAAGCAGATTCAGCGCGTCCAGCGCAAGCATGGCCTGATCCCGATCTGACGTCCGTGCACCTGCCCGCGGACTACGTGCACGCGTTCGTCGGACCGCCACGGGTGCTGTCCACCGGCGTCGCGAACGGGCCGCTGGCCGGAACCACCCTGGCGGTCAAGGACGTCGTCGACGTCGCCGGTGTGGTGACAGGCGCGGGCAACCCGGCGTATGCGCGCGACCATGAGCCGGCAACCGAGAACGCCACCGCGGTGGCACAGCTGGTGGCCGCCGGGGCGATCGTCGTCGGCAAAACCATCACCGACGAGCTGGCGTACTCGATTGCGGGCAGAAACGTTCACTATGGCACACCGACCAATGTCGCTGCGCCAGGCCACATTCCGGGTGGTTCGTCGGCGGGGTCGGCTGCCGCGGTTGCCGCTGCGCTGTGCGACCTGGGGCTCGGCACCGACACCGGCGGCTCGATCCGGGTACCGGCCAGTTACTGCGGGATCATCGGCTGGCGGCCGACTTTCGGCGCGGTCGCCGACTCGGGGATCGTGCACCTGGCCCGGTCGTTCGATACCGTCGGGCTGCTGGCCCGCGACCCGGCGCTGCTGCTGTCGGCCGCGGACGCGCTGCTCGGGGAGCAGGCCTGGTCCGCACCCGTCACGTCGACCGCCGATGTCGCCGGCCTCGGCGTCGACCTCGCCGAGTGCGCCGAGGCGTTCCGGCTGATCCAGGGCTACGAGGCGTGGGCCGAGCACGGCGCGTGGATCATCAAGGCGCAGACCGACTTCGGCCCGGACATCGCCGAGCGGTTCGCCGCCGCCTCGCAGATCACCGCGGACGACGTAAGGCCGGCGTGGCGTCTGCGGGAAGCGGTGCGGAAAGAAGTGATTGATGCGACGGCGGGTGGACGCGTGCTCATCGGTCCCGCGACGGCGGGTGGTGCGCCGGCGATCGCTGCCGATGCGGGCACCATCGCCGCGGCGCGGTCGGCGACGATGCGGCTGACGTGTGTGGCCGGCCTGGCCGGCGCCCCGGTCGTCGTCCTTCCGCTGGCCCGCGAGGGTCATCTGCCCCTGGGCATCGCCCACCTGGGCGCGCCGGGCTCCGACCGGGCCCTGCTGCACTGGGCGGCCCGGCATTTTCGCTACCCGCAGTAGCGATTAGGGCGTACGGTGACCGCCGAGCCCATCGCTGCAATCGGGCAGGACGGCCGCCACCTGTACACCTGCCCGCTCTGTGAAGCAATGGGCGGGTTGGAGATTCACGTCGAAGGGGCCGGGTCGCCGGGATCCGTGGCAACCGCGACGACACCTTCAGCCACGGCCACCTGTGCCCGAAGGGCATTTCGGCCTGCGACGGGCGTCACAATGCCCAAGATGGCAGGGAGATGGTCGCCGTGCCGGCGCCGCGGCGAGTTAGGTGGCCGTACAGCAAAAACGGACATCCAAACTGTGAGCCCCGGGCCGATCGGCGTCGACGTGGATTCCGTTACAGTTTCGCCGGCCTCGAATACGTAACGGTTCGGCGGCGTTCGCGCGGGTGCGGTCGGCGCTGAGATCGCTGCGCCGGGACGCCGTCGGGGCTTGTGCGATCGGCGAATTCCGAGAGCCGTGGTGCGCCTCGGCGGATCGAGATTTAGCGCGGGGACGAGGGTTGTTGGTGGGCGTAGGCGGCGGCTTGGGCGGTTGTGCGGCGGGCGGTGCCGCGACCCAGGTTTTCCCGCGCCGCGTGGAACTCGCGCAACACCGTCACATCCCCGACGCTACGACGTGCGGCGCGGATCAGACCACGCCCGCATCGCGATCGTGCCTTTGCGACGCGATGAACCCATGCGGATCAGTGCGCTGCGACCGGCAGAACCGTCGACAGCAGCGCGCCGACCGGACACGAGAGCGTGAAGTGGGGTGAGTGGCGACGCGGTCGGCAACGCTGGCCCATCCGCGCTTGTGGTGGCTCCGAATACCTCTCGTGAAGGCCGGCGCAGGACGGGTGATGGGTTCAGCAGAGGATGTGAGGGGACGGGCGCGATGTTGAACGGGATCGTAGCGGCGCTTTGGCAGCCGGGTGAGGCGGCGGCGTCGATTGTGGGGCCACGTTGACTATCCTTTTGGGGCTGGTAACGGCTTTCGGCCTTGCTGCGTTTGGTGTGGGAACAACGTTTCGCGTCATCAAGCAGTTCGAACGAGGCGTTGTTTTTCGTTTCGGTCGCGTGCAGACTACTGTGCGCGGCCCGGGACTGACGATGGTGATCCCGTTCGCCGATCGGCTGCAAAAAGTCAACATGCAGATCATCACGATGCCGGTGCCGGCCCAGGACGGCATCACCCGCGACAACGTGACTGTTCGTGTCGATGCGGTGATCTTTTTCACCGTGGCCGATCCCGTGCGGGTGGCAGTGGACGTGCAGGACTATGTGTCGGCGATCGCCCAGGTCGCCCAGACATCGCTTCGCTCGATCATCGGCAAGAGCGAGCTCGACGACCTGCTGTCAAACCGCGAGGGGCTCAACCAGGGCATGGAGTTGATGCTCGACAACCCCGCGGTGGGGTGGGGGGTTCACATCGACCGCGTGGAGATCAAGGATGTCATCCTGCCCGATTCGATGAAGAGGTCGATGTCGCGCCAGGCCGAGGCGGAACGGGAGCGACGGGCCCGGATCATCACCGCTGACGGTGAACTGCAGGCGTCGGAGAAACTTGCCCAGGCAGCCGAGGTCATGGCCGAAAACCCGGCCGCACTGGAACTTCGGCTGTTGGAGACCCTCGTCGAGGTGGCCGCGGAGAAGAACAACACCCTGGTACTTCCCTTCCCCGTCGAATTGCTCCGATTCTTGGAACGCGTTACCCCGCACCCATCCGGTCACCGGGAAAAGGCGGTCCTGAGGCGTTCCGATCCCAGCGTCGCTACAAACGGCGAGTTGTTGATGCCGGCCCGACCAGAGATCTCCGATGGCCAGGTCGCCGATGGCGCCGGCGGCCTCGAGGCGAGACGCCCCCACTCTGAGACTTGACGGACATTGGGTCGTGCATTTCGTGGTTGATGGGCCAGGTCGATGGGTGATGGACCTGCGGACGGCGGGAACTACACACGACTTTGCTGCAGCCAACCGCCGCGTCGACCGATTGGACGTCGACGAACTGCGGCAACTCGCCAATAAGAACGTTAAGTCCCTGACGCAACATGACACTGGAGGCGAAAGAAATATCCGATCTGGATCCTTCGACTGGTCCCCAAAGTCAAGGCGCGAAGCAGTGGCGCGAAGTTCCGACGGTCGGCAGTCTAAGGGGTGTGTCGGCGATCCCGCCGACATGACCCGGCGCGGCGGGCTGCTCGGGTTTGGGAACGAGTGCGTTGGGCATCCGCGCCAGATGACGGACTAGGTGACGGGCGTGCACCGTGCGCGTTCCGCGTCAGGACAACCTCAAACACGCAGTGACCCGACGGACGGCCATGGGCACCGTGACAATGTTGCTAGGTCCAGTCCATGACGTCTGAGCGACGAAAAATCGTCGTGACCGGAGCCTCGGGCAATGTGGGCACCGGAGTGCTGCGGGCACTCGCCACCGAGCTGCCCGATGACGAGGTGGTCGGGGTTTGTCGGCGGCCGCCTACCAAAGGGCAGGTTTACCAACGGGTGCATTGGTACCGGGTTGATCTTTCTAGATCCACCGCGTCCGTCGACCTAGGACCGGCGATGCAGGGAGCCCATGTTGTGATCCATCTGGCGCTGGCCGTCCAGCCGATACGCGACACCCGTTATCTCTACCGGACGAACGTGTTGGGAACTCGAGCTGTGCTCAACGCAATGGCCGCCGCCGGAGTCAAGCAGTTGATCTACGCGTCCAGTCTGGGGGTGTACGCCCCGGGGGCTGTCGAACCGGTCAATGAGAGCTGGCCGGACTCGGGTCAGCAGACCTCGGTCTACAGTCGGCACAAGGTGATGGCGGAGAGGCTGCTGGATCGGTTCGTCCAGGACCATCCCGACGTCGCGGTGGCGCGATTCCGTCCCACTCTGGTGGTGCAGCGCGAATCAGCGTGGGAAATCCGGTCGTTGTACCTGGGACCACTCGTGCCGCGCGTCCTGCTGAAGCTGCTGCGTAGTCGGCGGCTGGCAATTCTGCCCTTACCGTCAGGCATTGCCTTGCAATTTGTCCACGCCGATGACATTGGAGATGCTGTGGTGCGGCTCTTGCAGCGCCGCGCGGAAGGGTCGTTCAATCTAGCGGCCGACATTCTGGACGTACACGCCCTAGCCGGGTTGGTCGGCGCACGCTCGGTCGAGGTGAACCCGCGATTATTACGGACCGTAGTGAGCGCCCTGTATGCCGCGCGTCTGGTGCCGGTGTCGCCGGGCTGGTATGACGTGGCGATGAAGTCCCCGCTCATGGACACCTCCCGGGCCCGCAACGAGCTGGGCTGGCTACCGACGCGGTCCTCGGCCGAAGGCGCGCTAGAACTGCTCGACGGGCTGGCCGAGGGTTGTGTCGGCGAAAGCGCGGCTATGGGCGGATGAGCAGAACATCAACCGCCCCAAGACATCTCGTCGGGTCGGTGCACGACGTGACCCTGATCCTGTGGTCCGCGGTGACACTGGCCCGGGCACTGGGGTTTCGCTGGGCCAGGACCGCGGACACAGCGATCGTCGCGGCCAACCTCGTCTCTGGGATCCCGGCCGCGCTCGAGCGGCTGCGGACAGGGCGACGGGACCCGGTTGCTCTCATCGCACCGGTTGCCGTCGCCGCGGCCGTCGCGACGACTCTTCGCGGTGGATGGGCGCCAGTCGCGGCCCTTTCAGTCCTGCATCTCGTCGCCGCCGCCGAACGCCGACGGGCCGGCGCCATGACTGAGTGAGCAAGTCCGACACACATCGTTATCTTTGGCCTGCAAGGAGGTGACCGGTAGACGATGGCAAATATCGAACGGCAGACACGCACCAGCTCCCAGGTAGTGGTGGTGACCGGTGCGTCCAGCGGAATCGGGAGGGCGACCGCGTTGGCCTTCGCCGCCCAAGACGCACGCCTTTCACTGGGCTCGCGATCCGAGGACGCACTGCAACGGGTGGCCGACGAGTGCCGAAGGGCAGGCGCGGCAGAAGTCTTAATCCAAGCCACCGACATCGGCGACGTCGAACAGGTGCAGGCACTGTTCGACACCACAATGGCCCGGTTCGGGCGGGTGGACGTTGTTGCGCAGTGCGCGGCGGTCACGGCCTTCGGTCGATTCGAAGACATGCCCGTCGACGTCTTCGACAAAGTGGTGCGGACAAATCTCATTGGAGCGGCCAATGTGGCGCGGTCAGCCCTGACCCACTTCCAGTACCGCGGCAGCGGACATCTGGTGCTGCTCGGGTCCCTACTCGGCCAGGCCGCGATGCCCTACCAAATGGCCTACGTTGTCAGCAAGTTCGGGGTGCACGGAATGGTCCGCGCGTTGCGACAGGAGAACCGCCACCTTCCGGGTGTGAACGTGCACGGGGTCTACCCGGGGCCGGTGGACACCCCGATGTCGAGCAACGCCGGCAACTATTTTGGCCGCGAGTCGCGTGTTCCGCCGACCGCGGTCGGCCCCGACAAAATCGCCGCTGCGATCGTAGGCGCGACGACACGCGGGCACTCGACCGAACGCCATGTCGGATGGGTCAATCGGCCAATGGTGTTGGCCTACCGACTGGTCCCCTGGATCTTCGACGCGATCGTTGGGCCGATGGTCCGGGCGCTCACGTTCACTGGGCAGCGGACCGAAACCAGCACCGGCAACGTCATGAAATCACCAGCCCCTTGATCCCCTGCTTTGCCCTCAACCATGTCGCAGCTGTTCGGGCAGGTCACCGACCAGGGCCACACGGTGCTCGGCCACGCCGCCGCCGACGTCGACGACGTTCAAGAGGCGTCCCTGCGCGCACTGTCGGCCACCGAGCGCACCAGCCTGCTCAAAAGCCTGAAAAAGTGCCTGCCAGCAACCCGGGCAGCAACAGCGGCGCTGACGGCGACGGAACACAAAGGACCATAGGCGTTTTGGCTGAAACCCCAGAGCTGATCACCGCCTTGACGTCATGCGCACCGACATCTGGCCCGCCTCGGCGGACGCTCACCTCTTACCAGTTAGTGACCATTTAGTTCGCTTCTGGTAAATCCGTCCAGTGGCGAACGTTCAGGCCAGTACTGTACTCTTTACGGGTTATAGGGGCTTCGCTGAAGTCCGTTGACGCGTGACCGACCACCTGACCTGCCGTCCTCACGGGAAGGAACTTCATGTCAGCCGTTCTCTTCGGATCCATCAGCACCCTCGCCGACACGTCCGAACTGCAGCGCCGCGCCTTCAACGAGGCATTCGCGGTGCATGGTCTCGACTGGACCTGGTCGCGTGACGAGTACATCTCGATGCTCGATTCCAACGGTGGCGTCCAGCGCATCGCGGACTACGCCTCCTTACGCGGTGAGGATGTCGACGCCGCGGCGGTGCACGCGACGAAGTCCCAGATTTTCCAAGAACTGCTCGGCACGTCGTCTGTCGTGCCGCGACCAGGGGTCGTCGACACCGTTGACGAAGCCAAGAAGAAATGCCACAAGATCGGATTCGTCACCACCACGTCACTGGGAAACATCAACGCGCTGCTGGCCGCGCTCAAACCCCACATCAGCGCCGAGATGTTCGACCTGATTGTCGACGGTGACTCCGTCAAGCGCCCGAAGCCTGATCCGGCGGCCTACGAGTTCGCCTTGGATCAGCTCGGCGAGGACGCTGACAGTGCTGTGGCTATCGAAGACAATGTCGGTGGCGTCGCGGCAGCGGCCGCCGCCGGTGTGAGGTGCATTGCGTTCCCGAACGCGAACACCGTCGGCGGCGACTTCAGAGCTGCGGACGAGCTGGTGGAGACCCTCGACGCAGGCCATGTCCTCACCTTCATCGTCTCCTGACGACCTTCATCGTTTCCTTACGCGGGCCCGCAGGCCCCTACCACTCATCGGCCAGAATTGAGGAGAACCACAATGGGCAATCTCCGGGCGGAGGTCACGGCCAGCGACAGGGCTTTCCATGTCGAGGGTTACGAGAAGATCGAGTACGACCTGGTGTACGTCGACGGTGTCTTCGCACTCGACAGTCCCGATCTCGCCGAGAGCTACCGTCCATACGGGCGCGCCCTGATGGTCGTCGACGAGACCGTTTTCGAGATCTACGGTGAGGCGATCCGGGCCTACTTCGATCACCACGACATCGCGCTGACGGTCGTGCCGGTGCAGATCGGGGAGACCGCCAAGTCGTTGGCGACCTTCGAGCGGTTTGTCGGGGAGTTCGACGCTTTCGGCCTCGTGCGCACAGAGCCGGTTCTGGTCGTGGGTGGCGGGCTGACCACCGATGTCGCTGGATTCGCCTGTGCCAGTTACCGTCGCAACACCCCGTACATTCGAATCCCGACGACGTTGATCGGCCTGATCGACGCGAGTGTGTCCATCAAGGTGGCGGTCAACCACGGTAAGCACAAGAACCGTCTGGGCGCCTATCATGCGTCCCAGAAGGTGTTCCTGGACTTCTCCTTTTTGAAGACGCTGCCGGAGGATCAGGTGCGCAACGGTATGGCGGAGCTGATCAAGATCTCGGTCGTCGGCAATGCCGAGATCTTCGCCTTGCTGGAGGAGCACGGGGCGGACTTACTGCGGACCCGCTTCGGCCACCTCGACGGAACTCCCGAACTGCGGGCAGTCGCCGACCGGCTCACCTATCACGCCATCGCCACTATGCTCGAGCTTGAAGCGCCCAACCTGCACGAGATCGACCTTGACCGCGTGATCGCGTTCGGTCACACCTGGAGTCCGACGTTGGAGCTGACTCCGCCGACACCGTTCTTCCATGGGCACGCCATCAGTATCGACATGGCGCTGTCGATATCGCTCGCCGAGCAACGCGGGCATCTGTCGGCCACCGACCGCGACCGTGTGCTCGATGTGATGAGCGCGCTGGGGCTTGCTCTTGACAGCGACTATCTGACGGCCGAACTGCTCTCGCAGGCGACCGTGTCGATCCTCAGGACCCGTGACGGACTGCTCCGGGCCGCGGTGCCGGATCCGATCGGCCGGTGCCGCTTCCTCAACGATGTCACCACCGAAGAGCTGGCCGACACGCTGAGGCTGCACAAGAAGCTCTGCCGCGAGTACGACCGCGGTGGCGCTGGTGTCGACATGTTCGCCGCCCCGTCGCCGGCCTAGACCCGTGAACGACGTTGCAGCGGTGCAAGTCAGGGCGCTTGCGGCACCTCGGCCGGTCACACCGTCGACCATCCTGGCCGACGAACTGACGCAGGTGTGTCGACAGCTCGACGAGGCGCCCGGAATCGACAGCGAACTGCTGGCCCGGCTGCGGCGAGCCCGCGACCTCGCGGCGGGGATCGATCCCTATGTCGCCCAATGCACCACTGCCGAGTCACCGGCTTTGGCCGAGCTCGCCCGACGCACCCGCGAGACGGATTGGGCTGGCCACACGTCGGCTCGACGTCCCGGTCGACTCGAACAGGAGATGCTGTCCGGACACGTCGAAGGTCAGGTCCTGAAGTTTCTCGTGCGCCTCGCCCGCGCCCGGCGGGTTCTGGAGATCGGGATGTTCACCGGCTATTCGGCGCTCGCGATGGCTGAGGCACTCCCCGACGACGGGACCGTCCTCGCGTGCGAGATCGACTCGGCCGTCGCCGACTTCGCCCGCGAGTGTTTCGCCTGCTCGGCGGCCGGTCACAAGATCACCGTGGCGGTCGCGCCCGCGATGGACACGCTGAGGCGACTGTCGGCCGAATACGAAGCCACCGGTGGGGCCGGGTTCGACTTCGTCTTCATCGACGCCGAAAAGCCCAGCTACCTGGGCTATCTTGAGTTCCTGCTAGACAGCACTCTGCTCTCGCCGGGTGCGATCATCGCGGTCGATAACACCCTGCTGCAGGGTGAGCCGTACTCGCGGGCCGCCGACATCTCGACCAACGCGGCGGCGATCGCCTACTTCAACGCGGCTCTGACCTATGACGATCGTGTCGAACAGGTGTTGCTCCCGGTGCGCGATGGTCTCACCCTCATCGCGCGAATATCGCCGCGATGACAGCCCCGGCCTCGGCGCCGGTGTACATGGCGGCATCGCCTCGAGCACCCCGCCTGCGGGACGCCAACGCCGGTCGCACGCTGGCCGCGCTGGGCGGCCTGATGATCAGCCTTCCCGTGGACCTCGTACTCGTCGGGTTGGCGCTGGCAGCGCGATCCCGTTATCAGGCGCCACGGCCAGATCCGGGTTCCCGGCGGACCGTATTGATCACTGGCGGCAAGATGACCAAGGCGTTGCAGCTTGCCAGGTGTTTTCATGCGGCCGGCCAACGGGTGGTGCTTGTGGAATCGGCCAAGTACCGTTTCACCGGTCACCGGTTCTCCAGGGCCGTCGACGCGTTCCACTGCGTTCCCGAGCCCACCGCGCAGGGCTATGTCGACGCCCTTGTCGAGATCGCCCGACGCGAGCGCGTCGACGTGTTCGTCCCGGTTTCCAGTCCCGCCGCGAGTCGGCACGACGCGGCGGCCGGGTGCGTGCTCGCCGAGTTCTGTGATGTGATCCACGGTGATGTCGACACGGTGCGAAGGCTCGACGACAAAGTCGAGTTCTCACGCATGGCGGCCTCGTTGGGGCTTTGCGTTCCTGATTGGCACCGAATCACCGATCCGCGCCAAGTCGAGGAATTCGACTTTCCCGAAGGACGGACCTACATCCTGAAGAGGATCTCTTACAACCCGGTGGGTCGCATGGACCTCACCAAGCTCTCCGGAGCGACGCCCGAGGCTAACGCGAAGTTCGCACGTTCACTGCCGATCTCCGCGGAAGATCCATGGATTTTGCAGCAGTTCGTTGCTGGCCGGGAGTACTGCACGCACGGCACTGTCCGCGACGGCCAACTTCAGGTGTACGGCTGCAGTCGGTCGTCAGCGTTCCAGATCAACTACGAGAGTGTCGACAAACCTGAAATACGTTCCTGGGTCGAGTATTTCGTAGGTGCACTCAACCTCACCGGCCAGGCATCGTTCGACTTCATCGAGGCCGGCGACGGGCATGTGTATGCGATCGAGTGCAATCCGCGCACGCATTCAGCCATCACCATGTTCCATAACCACCCGCACGTCGCAGCAGCGTATCTCGAAGCAGGTCATCACACGATCACACCCCGCGCCGATGCCCGACCGACGTACTGGATCTATCACGAACTCTGGCGCCTGCTCACTCAGAGCGATCGGGCCAGCAGAATCGCGACCATCCTGCTCGGCAGGGATGCGATCTTCAGCTGGAGGGACCCCCTGCCCTATCTCATGGTTCACCACCTGCAGATTCCGTCTCTGCTGGTCGCCAATCTCCGGAGCCGCCGCGGCTGGACGCGCATCGACTTCAACATCGGCAAACTCGTCGAGATGGGCGGGGAATGAGTTGTCGAAATCGCTGGTGAACGTCCTGCATCTCGTCGGCTCCGCGGTGAACGACTTTCTCGCCGACCTGTCACGCCTGTACGCCGGTGCCTGCTTGGACGCGCTCGACGACCCCGATCGGTATGCAATGCATCTCGCCTATGTCTCCCCGGACGGCTCGTGGCGGTTCCCGGCGAACCTCAGCGCCGAAGCCCTCGCCTCAGCGCCGTCGCTTCCGCTTTCCGATGCTCTCGTCCGCCTAGCCTCGATGCACATCGATGTGGTTGTGCCGCAGATGTTCTGTTTTCCGGGGATGACCGCCTATCGGGCGTTGTTGGATCTGCTCGGCATCCCCTACCTCGGCAACCCGCCGGAGGTGATGGCGATCGCCGCAGACAAGGCCAAGGCCAGAGCGATCGTGGCGGCCGCCGGTGTCGCGGTGCCTGCCGGCGAGGTGTTACGTGCGGGCGGCCGATCCGGGTTGCCGCTGCCCGTGGTCGTCAAGCCGGTCGGGGCGGACAACTCCGACGGGGTGTCCTTGGTCCGTGATCCCGAAGAGTACGACGACGCGATCAACCTCGCTTTGGCCTATGGTGGTGCGGCGTTGGTCGAATCCTATGTCGAACTCGGCCGCGAGGTTCGATGTGGCATCGTGGTTCGCGACGGCGACTTGGTGTGCCTGCCACTGGAGGAATACGCGGTGGACCCAAAGACCAAGCCGATTCGCAGCCGAAGCGACAAGCTCTCCCGCACCGCAGACGGGGATCTCTATCTGGTCGCCAAGGATGCCACCCGGGCGTGGATCGTCGCGGACGACGACCCGATCAACGAACGGGTCTTTCAGGTGGCACGGCGGTGCCACGTGGCCCTCGGCTGCCGGCACTACAGCCTGTTCGACTTCCGCATCGATCCCGAGGGCAACCCCTGGTTCCTCGAGGCGGGTCCGTACTGCTCGTTCGCGCCTACCAGCGTGATCCCCGTGATGGCCGCGGCTTCAGGCCTGAGCGTCGGCGAGCTGTTCGCAGTGACACTGTGCGAGCTCAATCAGGAAAGGGCGCTGTCGTGCAGCACACCGCACTGACGCCGGTCGGAGCTCGGGTTACGGGCCTGGGTGTGGGCGCGCTCGGCGACTCGGAGGTTCACAATCTAGGGCACCTGCTCGCCGAGCACGGAGTCGCTGTGATACCCGGCAATGATGTCGATGACAACGAATTCCTCCGATTTCTGCGCAGTTTCGGGGAGACGGTCTTCACCGTGGGGGAAACTGCGGTACCGGGGTTCCCCGACCTGAACATCGTGAGCAACGTCGGCCGGACCACGCCGCCGCGGTCGACGTTCCATGTCGACACTAGTTATGTGCGACGTCCGCCGGCATTTACCGCCCTGCGGGCAGTCGCAATTCCCGAGCGCAGCGGCCAGACACTATTCACCAATCAGTACATCGCTTACGAAACCCTGCCCGCCCGTGTCCGCGACGATCTCAACGGCCGCACGATCACCCACGTGGTGACCGGCCTGAGTTTGGATGAGGGCGAGGAGGTCTCGGCGGTCCACCCCGTCTTTCGCCGCCACCCGGTCTCAGGGCGGACCTCGCTCTATCTGTCCACCCCGAAGCGTTGCGCTGAGGTGAGCGGAATGTCACCGCACCTGGCCGCCGAGACAATCGCCTACCTCTTCGAACACTCGACACGCGAAGACAACGTCTACCGCCACACCTGGTCGCCCGGCGATGTCGTGATGTGGGACAACCGATGTGTCTTGCATCGAGCTGACCACACCGATGTCGTCGGCGATCGCGTTATGCACCGCGGCATGGTTGCGGCGTGCGACTGAACGTCCCACCATCGCGCCGTTCCGCCTTGTGAATCCCAGCGTTCCTGTTCAGCAGCGCCGTGTGCGCGCAAGATTCCTTGTCTCGCAAGCTGCATCAGGCGACGGCGCGAAGATGACGCTAGTGAAAGGGGGCACTCACGCGGGGGCCAGGGTGCCCAGACGATCGCCCTGGAACCGCTGAGTGGTCGGGAAGCTCGGGCACTGATTAGCGAACTGTTGGGGCCGGACCCCAAGGAAGTCCCGGGGTCGACGGACCGGTTGTGGGCCCCGTCTCCGACAGAGCTGGAGCCCAGAGTGACGGATCTGACGGAGTTCAAGACAGTTACTGAATCCTTGAATGCTGCGCCGGCGGCGATTGGCGCTCCAGTCGTCGGTACCTCATCGGATACTGCCCCCATGACGGCAGACACCTGGACAACGCAGCGACCTCCTCGTACTTCGGACGGTCGTTGACATCTACGACAGAACCGGCCACTACCTCACCCGCGCTCGCGAGGGTTCACAGAGCCGCCTCCAAACGTCCTCGACGCGCTCGCCTGGTACACGCCCATCCACTACTTCGGCCTCGGTAGCGAGCACGTCGTCATGCCGGAGTGTTCGTCACTTGGCGAATCGTGGCGCCGAACGATCGTGAGGTGAAGCGCGGAACGATCGTCAGGTGAAGTCGGTGCGGTAGGGCAGGTGATCGCAGGCAAGTGGGTTGCTCGACGCACGCTTGACGGACGGCGCACGATTCGCCGTTTCTTCACAGCCGCAGTGGCCGAAACCTACCCTTAATGCCATGACCGGAATTGTGCTGCGGACAATCGCGCTTCTGGGATCGTGGGCGATCGGACTGCTGGTGGCGGCGTGGATTGTTCCCGGTGTTTCGGTGTCGGTGTCTGGGTTCATCGTCGCCGTGGTGCTGTTCTCGGTAGCTCAGGCCATGCTGTCCGTGATGATCTTGAAGCTGCCCCGTGAGACTGCAACGCTGCTCCTTGGGGGCACCGCCCTGGTATTGACCCTCGTCGCGCTGGTTCTCGCCTCGGTAATCACTCACGGGCTCACCATCCGCGGCCTGGCATCCTGGGCGGCCACAACGGTTCTGACGTGGCTGGTGACAACGCTCGTGGCGATTTTGCTGCCCGAGCTGTTCACCCGTGATGGGGCCGGCTCGTCGACCTGACCGCATCGAGGAGCGGGCGGATTCGGTCACCACTGGGGTAGCCTGCGCCAGGGTCGATATTGAATGCGATGAGATGGTCACGCGCACAGCAGGATTAAAATCTCACATGACGCTTGTTGGATAGCCGTAATCCCTAGAAGTGCTCAGGGTCACCCGGCCCGGGAAACCGTCACCATCTGGGCGGTCGCCCGCGACACCGGCCTTCGCGTCATCCTGGGCACCAGCCAACGCAAGCAGCGTCGCTCGGTGCGACCGTCACCAAGCAAGGACGGTGAGCGGAGGATCGTCAACGTCGAGGTCGTGGTTGATCGTGGGCGTCGGCATTCCGCGTGAATGGCCATCGCTGCAGAGTGAAACAGTAGGCGGTTCAACTAACCGCAGGTGACGCGAAGCAACCGGTGCAGTGGTCGCGGCGCCGGCGGCAGTGCCCCGACGTGGCGCAGAATGCTCCATCGCGACTCCTGGCTCCTGGGTCTTCGGTCTCAGTCTCCCAAGGCCTGACAGGAGGGTGCCTGCGTAGTCCACTACCTGATCTTCGATCTGTTCGAGGCGTCACTCCTGCCCGGTAGGGAACGCCATACGCGTTGTCCGGCTACTGAGGTCAGCGTGACGACACGGTGGTGACATTTGCCCGACTGTGCGCCGTCGACTTCGGCCTTTACGGCACTGTCTCACCGGTGATACAGTTGGCGGATGGATAGCGTGACGGTCCGGGATCTGCGCAACCATGGGGGAGAGGTTCTCGAGCGGGTGGCGCGCGGCGAGACCGTGGTGGTAACCAAGGATGGACGCCCAATCGCCGAATTGCGACCGCTTCCACGCCCGAGCGTGGGTCCAGCCGAGTTGATAAGGCGTCGAAGGAATTTGCCCGATGTTGATCCCACGAAGTTGCGCGCCGAAATCGACGCCGCCGTTGACCAGACGCTATGACTGAGGCACACCACCAGCGTGGCATCCTCGACACATCAACCGTCATTTTGTTAGGCCGCCTCACCGATCCCTCAGTGCTGCCTGACGAGGCGCTGGTCAGCGCGATTACCTTGGCAGAGTTATCCATGGGGCCACACGTCGCGCGGTCCGACGCTGAAAGGGCAGCGCGCCAGGCCCATCTGCAGCAGGCCGAAGCCGACTTTGATGCAGTCGGATTCGATAGCGATGCGGCGCGCGCGTTCGGCACCGTGGCCGCCGCGGTGCGCAAGTCGGGTCGAAAGCCGGCGGCTCGAGCCTTCGACGCGCTGATTGCGGCCACGGCCATCGCGCATGATCTGCCGCTGTTTACCTGCAATCCGGCCGATTTCGAGGGGATCCCTCGACTGGACCTACGAGCCGTTCCGCATCCCGATAGGGCCTGAGTGTCACGCCCCAGTTGCTGATTCGTCCCCGGGGGAGTGGGCTATCCACTGACGTCACGGTGACAAATTGGGCATTGCCGGGCCGCAGACTGTTTGGGCCGCAACGACTTACGATAGGAGGGCATGGCGTGACAGGCAAGCCGCGAAGCTAGTCGTCCCAGGCTACGCGTTGGCGCTGCGGCTTCCTCCTAGCTGGTGCTGCAGGCGTTCCTTCCTCACGCAGACTGGTCGCGCATTCGCACCCGCCCATTGGCTATGGATACATCCACCGGTTGGCTATGGATACATGCACCGGCCCGGCCAGCTCTGACATGTGCCAAGAAGGCCTCTGTGTGGGGGTGCGGCGGCGCCGCAAGCGGGCTGGGTCGGCCACACACCCGCCGGTGCCGCGCGCGGATGCCCCAAATGTGCTGTGCGCGGCCTGACTTTCAATGCGACTCCACCACCGACGGCCGTCCGATCAAGATCCTCTCCGCCGTCGATGAGCACGCCCGCGAATGCCTTGGCGGCCTGGTGGAGAGGTCGATCACCGCCGAGCGGCTCGCCGCCGAGCTTGAGCGCATCGTCACCCTCCGCGGGACCGCGCCGCCTACAACCAGCACCGGCCACACTCGGCATTGGGCTATCGGTCCCCCGCGCGCTACGCGGCGACCCGCACCCACTGAACCGGGCTTTCACACCACCCAGACCAGTTCCATGGGGGCCGGTCAGTGGTTAAAACCCTTTGGCCGCAAACCAATTTAACGCGAAGTCGGCAACGTCTTTCCAGCCGCTGTCGAATGTGAGGGAGTGGCCGCGCCCGTCGAAGACGTGAAAGTCTGTGTCCGCTGGTTCTTTTGAGTAGATCCCGAATACTTCCTTCGTCACCTTCAGCGGGACGGTGTGATCCTCGGTCCCCGACGTCAGCAGCAACGGCCCGCGCTCGGCGTTACGAGTGTCGACCTTGGCCGGTGAATGACGGGAAAAGTTCGCGCCGGCCACCTCAAACACCGGTCGGCCCGGACCAGGAATGGTCCACGCCGCGTACAGCGCGTCGGACTCCTCTTCGGTGAGGGTGTTGCCGAACGCGTAGTGAAATTGCTTGGCCGTCAACGACACGGTGCGGTGTTTGTTCGCGGGGTTGCCGATCACCGGGAACCCCGACCTAAGCTGCGCCAGCGGCAGCGCCTTGACCCCTCTGATGGGTGCCGGGTCGATCGCGACGGCAGCGGCGGCCAGACCGTTAGCGAGCAGCACCTGGGCGATGAGACCGCCAAACGAGTGACCTACCAGGATGGGCTTGGTCTCGGGTGTGCCGATTACACCGGCGTAGTGGTCGACTATCTGCTCGATGCCGACATTGTCAAGGGCGTCGGCGTGTTCGCGGGTTTCGGCCACAGTGGGTGCGTCGCCGGGCCAGCCGGGCGCCGACGCGGTGTAGCCGCAGCTCTCGAAGAGTTCCAGCCACGGCTGCCACGCAGCGGAGTGGATCCATAGTCCGTGAATGAAGATGACCGGGTTGGGCTTGGTGGATGAACTCACTATCTGCTCGTGTGGACACTGATGTTGGTGCTAGAGGAATTGCGGGTCGACTGCGATAGCGGCCGACCATGCTAGGTCGCCTGCTCACGTGCGGAGGGGAGCGCCGGCAGCAGCTGTCCTTGGTTGTTGTTGACGCCGAAGCGAACTACCGTCTGACATTGCGCAATGGCGTCTTGGTCTACGTCAAACGCGCAGCCGACCCGTCCACCGCGGGGGCGACAGTTAAGCTCGCTCAACAGAGCCCGACTGCTCGCGCTGGCGCTCGGCGCGGCAGGCTCACCCGGCATCGGGGCGAGCGGTTGACCGACACGCCCTCACGCCGCTGCACACGGTGCTTCAAAAGCCCGATCCGAACTTCAACATCGTCACACCCTGATGAAGTGACAACTCTATGATCATTTTTAATCTGGCGTTTACATTCATGGCTGGACTGGAAACGCAGTTCGACCACCTTCGCGCGATTCCGACCAAGGAGGCGCAATGACTATCGAGACATCTAAGGCTTCGTCCCCGACGAGCGCGGAACGCCGTGCCGCTCGGCCCTACAACGAGACCGATCTGTCGTCGACCGCGTTTTGGTCCTCGACGGCCGCCGAGCGGGAGAAGACGTTCGCGCATCTTCGCGCGACGAGCCCGGTGAGCTGGCACCGGCCGGTGGAGGGCCTTCTCGTCGAAGACCCCAACGACCAGGGGTTTTGGGCCGTCATGTCCTACGCGGCACTGGTCGAGGTCACCAAGCGACATGTCGACTTCCTCTCCGGTGAGGGCATTGTGATGGAATCGCTGCCACAGGAACTGCTCGATATCGGACAGGGATTCATCGCGCTGGACCCACCGCGACACACCAAGATCCGCCGGCTCCTCACCGCGGCGTTCACGCCGAAACAGATCAAGCTCATCAACTCGCAGGTTCGCGCCAACGCCAAACGGGTCGTTGACGACCTCGCTCCCAAGGGCGAGGCAGATTTCGTCCCCGAATGTGCGGCGCTGCTGCCGATGCACAACATCTGCGACATGATGGGCGTGCCCGAGGACGTCCGCCGCAAGGTCGCCGACGAAGCCCGCTACGCGGGCGGGTGGAGCGACCCCGAGCTGATGGGGGATCAGCCCCCGATCCCTCGCCTCTTCGAGGCGATGGGCTATCTGCGCGAGGTCGCCAGAGACCTCATCGGCAAACGCCGCAATAATCCCGAGCACGACCTGCTGACCAACTTGGCCGAGGCCGAGGTGGACGGGGAGAAGCTCACCGACGACGAGATCGTCTCCTTCTTCGGGCTGCTCACCATCGCGGGAAACGACACCACCCGGCAGAGCAGCAGCCACGCGATGAAGGCGCTGACCGATTTCCCCGAGCAGCGTGCGTGGTTGATGGAGGACTTCGATGCCCGCATCAAGAGCGCGGTGGAGGAAATGGTCCGCTGGGCGACCCCGATCATGACGTTCCGTAGGACAGCCGCGCGTGACTGCGAACTCGCCGGTCAGCAGATCACCCAGGGCGACAAGGTGGTCATGTTTTACGCGTCGGCGAACTGGGACACGAAAGTCTTCACGGATCCGGAGAAGTTCGACCTTTCCCGTCACCCAAACCCGCACGTCAGTTTCGGCGGCGGCGGCATCCATCACTGCCTGGGTAACCAGCTCGCCCGCACGCAACTCGCCGTCCTGTTCGACGAGTTGCTCCACCGCCTACCCGACATCGAGGTGTGCGGTGAACCGTCCTACACGGTGAACACGTTCTTCCACGGGGTGAACCATCTGCCCGTCCGGTTCACCCCGTCACGCCGAGAAGGAAACAACGGATGAAGATTGTCTTTAACGGAACCACATGCGCCTCGATCGGTATGTGCGAGGCGGACGCCCCGGAGTTCTTCGAGGTCGGCGATGACGGCGCCCTGCATATCCTCAACTTCACACCCGCGGACTGTCACCGCGCCTTGATCGAGGAGGCTGTCGCCGACTGCCCCACCGGATCGTTGAGCATCCAGGACTGACCCGCGGAACGCACCCTTGCGGCCGCGAGATGGCGTTCTTGACCATGTCGTCCCGCAGCGACGTTTCTACCCCCTCCCCTGCTGCGGTTGTTTGATGAGTCTGTCCTGTTCAATGTTGTTGTCGCGTAACGCCACTCGAGGTCGAAGGCGTTCACTGGCGGGTGGTCGAATTTATCGGACCGTCGTCACGATGTACCGCGTCTGCGTCCGTCATTCGTCCTCCGCTCTCGCGCGTAGCAGCCATGACGAGTCCCCGATGGTCCATCTGCTTTCGGTGCCCGTGACCTGCGCGAAGGGCGCCACCACGCCGGTTGGACGCGCGGCTAGGCCCTTTGTGGTTGCGGCGCGGTCCATTGGCCGTCGAGGGCTTCTTGTTTGGGCCAGTAGAGTCGCTCGATCAGGCGGAACGGTCCCGTCGGTGCGGGCAGCCAGTTGGATTCTTTGTCGGGGCCTGGTGATTGGTTCTGGATGTAGAGGGTGATGCCGCCGTCTGGGTCTTTGGTGAGGGTTGGCAGCATGGGTGAGTTGATCAGGTAGCGGTTGATCGGGTTGGCGACCAGCAGGCTGGATGGCAGCTCGTACATGGTCAGTGACCAGAAGGCGTTGACTGGGGGCAGCTGGCTGGGTGGGAATCGGTAGGTGTAGTTGTTGGCCCCGGTCAGCGGTGCGCCGGTGGAGTCGGTGGAGAAGATCGGGTAGAACGCCTCCTGCTTGGTGTTGCCGTAGATCCCGAGCACCGCGCCGGCGATCCGGTAGAGGTAGTTGTCGCCCAGCATCTCGCGGGTGCCGAAGACATCGCCCGAGTTCAACTGGCCGGTGTCGATTTTGTTCGTCTTCAGCGTTTGGAATTCGGCCCAGGCGTCGGCCATTCCGCCCTCGACGGCGGTGCGCATCTCCGGGGTCAGTGTGTCGGGGTTGAAGGTGCCGTCGGGGCCGATGCCGATGGTGGCGAAGCGGTCCCGCAGGTCCTTCTCGGATGGCAGCGTGGGCGTGTAGCGCAGCACGAAGTTGAGGATGTTGAAGAACTGCGGTGAGGTCTTCTGCTGGTCGGGTGTCAGCGGTGTGACGAAGTCGATCACCGGCGCTGGCGCAGGTGCCGGCTGGTTCAGGAACGTTGACAGGGGTTGGACCTGGTAGCCGGCCTGGATCTTGGTGACGTTGGCGAGGTCGTCGGGACCGAACAGCTGGGTGCGGTAGAGAGCGAAGACCAGGTCGGTGTCGGACTGGATGACGTCGTTGATGCCGGCGGGTTTGTCGCCGTGCCAGCCGGGCCCGGCAAGCAGGTACCTGCCGCCACCGTTGCCGGTGGTGCGGCTGCCGGAGTAGGCGAAGTTGTAGGTGTAGGCGTCGATGAACTGGACCGAGTAGTAGCGGCCCGCCTCGATCGGTGGGATGGTGAGCACTAGCGGTTCGGCCCGCAGGTCGGCGCCCAGGAACGAATAGGGTGTGTCGGAGTTGGGTGTCTGGATGGCGGTGTCGGCGGGTGTGAAGACCCGGGCGGTGTTGTGGATCTGGTTCCAGGCGCCTTTGTACTCCGGGCCCTGCTGGTTGACGAAGTAGGAGTACTGGATGCGGTAGTTGTCCACCATCGGGAAGCCGTAAATGTAGGCTTCCCTGGCGATCTCGCGGGCCTGGGCCGGGGTGACGCTGGCCCCAGCCGGCGTCGACGTCGAGGTCATCTCATTCCTTTCGGTTGGTGCCGCAGCCCGCGAGGGCACCTAGCAGCACGCCGGACGCGGCCACGGCGATCACTGTGCGTGCCGCACCGACGTTCATTACCGTCTCGATCCACCCTGATGAGAAAGCCTGTACTGAACCCGAAGCTCCCCGACACTGGCCAGACTCTGCCGTCGCCCGCCATCCACGGGTAGGGCCTTTCGGCACCCACCGGGCGCCGGGAGACCCTCCCCCGAGACCGGTGTCGGCGAGCGGTGGGTGTGGAATGCACCACGACGAGCACTGACGCCGACTGTAATACGTCGGCCCTGCTGTCCTTCGACTCCTGCTGTCGCGCAGTCTTTTAGTTCTTTCTCCGGCCAAGTCGCGCGGACCGTAGTAGGGGTCCGCCGACGCTCTCCAACTCTCTCGTCGACTGGGTGGGCCGAGTACGGCTACCGCCAGATTGTGGTTTTTTAGACAGAAAGACTGGCTGAAAACCGTAGAGTTCGAATTTTAGTTGTCGCACCGCAGGTAGAGGCCGCTCTTGTGCGACAAATAGAGTGACCGAGGACAAACGGACAGCGCAGCGGTCACGAGAGAGCGTAAAAGCCGGCTTGATCGCTGAGCGCACACTAAACCCGCGGGTGCGCCGAGGAGCGCGTGGGGAGGGGTCTGGTTGGCGCTACCGGCTCGGACGGACCAGCGGCCGAATCAGGGGGCAGTTAGAGTTAGATTACCTGGTAGCCGAGCCGCCGGGCGGCGCCGGCCAATCGGCTGGCGAGCTCGGGGTGGGTGAGGGGAAGCGATAAAAGCGGGCGCGCTGGCATCGCGGATTGAGCCGGCGGGTAGAGTGCGGTGCAGACGTGGCCGGCGAACCGGCCGTTGTAGCGCACACCGTCGAGATCGGGAAACGCCTCGACGATGGTGCGTGCCCAGTGTTGGGTTTTCGTGTGCGGGGCTGTCGAAATCGCGTAGGTTCCTTCTGCTCTTGTCACCCACGCCCCGATGCTGTCGGCGGCCAGGTCGAGGAGTCGAAGTTCGCGGGTGAAACGCAGCCCGGTCAGGAACGGTCGCTCACGCACCCGGTCGATGGTGCGGTCTGCGTGGAACGCCTCGCCGAGGGCTGCGTCGGGGGTTGATGCCCCGTACCAGACGGTGTGATCGGGGTGATCGCCCGTCGGCTCTGGGTGTGGGTCAAATCGTGATACTGGCCCGAAGTGCCGAAACTGGTTCCATGCCAGGACGAAAGCGCCTTCGGTGCGATGCACGCGCCACCATACCTCTCTCGGGGTGACGATGCGCAGCTCCTCGTCGCGGATTCCAAGCTGGCGAAGGTCGGATGGCGGCGGGGGATCAGGCAGGGGAGCGTCAGCTCTCACCTGCTGGCCCAGTCGGCTGCCTGAACCATGCGCAGCACGGGCTCGACATCCCCGCCGCTGCTCAGCCACCGCAGTGGCGTCTCGGGGCGCCCGTCGAGCTGAAGATCGGACTGCGGGGTGCGCAGGAATCCCGCGACAGCGACCGGGTGCAGATCGGCTGGCAAAGCCGGGAACACCTTGTCCAACCCACGAATCTGCTTGTAGGGCTTGCCCGTGGCCTTGTTCCTCTCAAACTGCAGCGCGGGAAAGACCCAGGCACCGTTATCCTCGATCGCCCACAGCGTGCGGGCGATGCGGCGCTGCCGGACCCGCGATTCGTTCACGTCAAGCGCCTCGGCCACCTCGGCGGCCGAATACGCCCTATTGATCAGCAGAGCGGTGTGAGCCACGATGTCGGCGGCGACCTCTTGATACGCCTGGGGATCCCGGGTGAAGCCCGATTCGTCGAGGAGGTGCGCCTCGTCGACGGACAACGACGCGGCCCACGGCCGGATCGCGGGCAAGGTTTTCAGCGCAGCCACCAGATCCGCGCGCTGCAGGCCGAACCGCTCCTCGAGCAATCGGTCCAGTTCATCTGATGCGGGCATAGCACCTACACGCTCCCAATCGACGAGTAACGCCTACTAACGCTAGACTATGATCGTTAGCCGCGTCAATTGGCTGGACCACACACGGGGGACACGGGCTCCGTCCATCAACCCGTGCGGCGCTGCACCGTCAGTGGCGATCCTTCGGGCGCGAACGACGTTGTGCCGCAACGTAATAACGGAAACGGCGATCTTTTACCCGCCATTCTGGCCCTACTGACTGATCCGTGGGTGTGTGGTTCGGTCGGGTAGGGCGGGGCGGGCGGTGGCCGCCGAGGGCGAGCATGGCTCTAGCGCGCCGGTCCCGCGGGCCGGCGAACCACGTCCGGTACGGTGCGCTCATGCCCGATCGAAACCGCCGCTTCCTGCTCCGCGAGCGCCCCTCCGGGCGCATCGGCCCGGACACCTTCGAGCTCAGCGAGGCGGCGGTGCCCGAGATCGGGGACGGCGAGGCGCTCGTACGCGTCGACTGGATCTCGCTGGACCCGACCAACCGTGCGTGGATCAACGACACGCCGACGTACCTGCCGCCGGTCGGCATCGGCGAGGTCATGCGCGCGCTCGGGCTCGGTGAGGTCGTCGCGTCGAAAAATCCGAACTATGCGGTCGGCCAGAGCGTGCAGGGTCTCGTCGGCTGGCAGGAGTACGCGGTCGCGTCGGATGCGATGCCTTTGCTGCCGGTCGACGTCGCCGAGGGCGTCTCGCCGAGCGCCTACCTCGGCGCGCTCGGGATGACCGGGCTCACCGCATGGATCGGCATCCGCGACATCGGCAAGCCGCAGCCGGGCGAGACGGTCGTCGTC
>NZ_DATFYW010000036.1:0-22528 GCF_035314905.1 Mycobacterium sp. | reverse complement strand
CCGTGACTACTTGACAGCGCTCCGGTCGGCGACCCCACGGACCACGGTGTCACGGGCAGTGATCAGCGCCGCGCGCGTCCCTTGGGCGCGCACAATGTTTTCCGGCATCCAGAGCACGTCCATCACGCACCGTGACAGCATCTCGACCGAGGCAGTCTGGACGCGGATGTCTCCCGACCGGATCCCCCCGGACAACAGTGCTTTGAGCTGTCGCAGTCGCATGGTGAATGCCAGGCCGGGGTTGGGGGTATCCGGCGGACACTGCCGCATCCACGCCAGCTGAATCTTCCACTCGTCGGGGAATTGATCCAATGCGTTGATGTTTACCCAGCTCAGCGCGTCCAACTTCTCGATGGGCGTGGCATCCGCGCGCAGAACGGCGGCCATGCCGCCTCCGGCTTTGTTGCCAAACGACTCCATGATCGACGCGAGCAGTTGATCCTTCGAACCGATCAGCCGGTAGACGGTGCCGGTGCCCAGACACGCCGCGGAAGCGATGTCCCTGATGGTGGTGACCTCATACCCTTTTCGGCCAAACTCGGCTCGTGCGACCGCACGGACATACGCGGCTTTGTCGTCGGCGTCGGACTCACTCCCGTCGGCCCACGTCTTGATCGCTGCCTCCGCGGCCTCGAAGGCGCCCGAGCGATCCAACGCCTCATCGCTGGGTGGCCGGCTCGCGAGACCGTCCAGCATGATGCGGCACAACAGCGCTGCCGCCTGGTCGGCGCTGGCCGTGTGCCGAATGATGTCAAGCCCGACATGCATCATGGACTGGCAGATCCGGTCTGCGAGCGTGGGAAGATCGATCTCGGGTCTGATGTAACCGCTCCACCTGCCGGCGCGGAGCGTCTGCAGCATCGCCTGCTGAACCGCGGTGGGCGGCTCCTTGAGCAATTCAACAAGCTCCTGGTTCGCACTCGGTGCCTCATAGAACGACATCTGCAGAGCTGCGCGATGCTGTACGGCACAACGGGCGATGGCCGATCCCAGCTCGATGATCTTCTCGGAGCCAGGTCTGGAGTCGGGCTGGTCCAGTCGCTGGTGGGCGATTTCGCCGATGCGGTCCAGATCCGCGTGATACCGCCGAACCAGCTCAACGAGGATCGCTTCCTTGGATTCGAAGTGGTGGTAGAGGCTTCCCGGGAGAATCCCCGCGGCATCGGCAATCTCCTGCAGGGAGGTCCGCAGGCCCGAGGACGCGATCAACGAAGCCGCGGTCTGCAGGACCTCGGTCCGGCGTGTGCCATCGTCGTACGCACCCAGTGCGTCGTCCTGGCGATCGGTGATGCCCTTCCGGGCATTCCGCACCGGCGAACGCCCCGGCCGGCCGGCCCGCCCGGAAGCATCGGCATCGCGCAAACTCAGGCGTGCAGGATCCACCGTGGCTGCGGCCTCGGATGCTTCCACGACACCTCCACGGCTCCCGACTCCTGCCCGTGTGACCCAATGTTTGTTTTCACGTTACCAGATCGGCGGCGCCGCGCCGGGAGCTCAACCGGCGAATCCGCCGTTAAACGAGCCGCGAAGCCGCTCAAACCGGGTTGGAGGCCGCCCGGTTGATGAGGCCGCCCGGTTGATGACGAGGGGCCGCTCGTATGACGTGTCGGTGCGATCGCGAGCGACGGTTTGGATCGGGGCGAGGAACTCGACTGCCTCCGGTGTCAGCAGCGAAATGGACTCGGTTTGCCACTCGATGAGGCAGACCCGCGCCGCGATGGCCCAACGGCCGTCCCTGCGCTGGGGGCGGTCGATGTAGCGACCTCCGGCGATCGTCAGCGGCCTTGCCGGGTCGCTTTTGGTTCCGACGAAGATGTAGTAGGTCTCGGCGTGCGCCTCGTCGCGGGTTCACCTCAGCGGTGTGGTTCGTGAGGTAGTGCTGGTGCCGGGTCTGGGCCGCGTGGTACGTGAAGGCCCAGTCGATGAATTCGTCGACCGGGCCGACGAATCCGACGTGATCGTCGATGGCGTCGTCGTGGTATGCCGACCGCAGCAGTTCACGGTCGAGCCGATCCATGCCCCGCGCGTAGCGGTACATGCAATCGAGGATGTCCGCGCGATCGGAGAGCCGCTGCAGCTGCGCGCGCAGCTTGGCGTCGTCGGTCATGAGTGTTTCTCCGCGGTTGTGATGTGGTTCTAGATGGGTGGGCCGTTCCAGCCGTCGAGGGCTACCACTTCATCGACGGGCCTCCTGTTCGCCAGGCCGGTCCTGCGCCCGGTGCGCAGTCGAGCGACGGGCAGCAGGCAGCCCTGCACATACGTGTCGGGTATCCCGAGCAGTTCGCGGACGGCTTCCTCGTGGTGGAGGTGCAGCGTGGTCACGCACGTGCCGTAGCCCCGAGTGTGCAGTGCCAGCTGGAAGTTCCACACCGCCGGGAAGATCGAGCCGTAAAGCGTGGCCCGGTAAAACGACTCATCACCGTCGATGCGGGGCATGTACGGCTCGTAGCACGGGATTACCAGCAACGGCACCTTCGCCATGTTCTCGACCAGCCACTCCGTGGACGACATGAGCCGAGCCTCCGGCGTGTCGGGCGGCAGCAGGTGGGCGAGCATCTGCCCGCCGACCCTGAGCAGATAGGCCTCGCGGTACAGCGCAGCGATCCTTTCCCGCAGCGCGGGATCGGCGATGACCAACCACCGCCAGGACTGCTGGTTCGAGCCGTTGGCGGCCTGCAACCCGATGCGAAGGCACTCGCGGATGTCTGCGAGGTCGACGGGCGCATCGAGGTCGAGCGACTTGCGCGCCGACCGGGTGGCGGTGAGGAGGTGCTCGATGTCCATGACCGGCCGACATCAATTGGAGGACGGCAGTCTTGACGCCAGATCCACGATCTTCATGGCGTGCTCCTCATTGGTTCTCGACGCGATGGGGAGGGCGCGAGCCGCGCGCCGACTTCCGTGAGGTACCCGTCGGGTCCCCCGAGGAACGCGTTCCAGCTCAGCAGGCGTTTCAGATACAGGTGGGCGTCATGCTCCCAGGTGTAGCCGATGCCACCGAGGACCTGGATCGCGGTATCGCCGACGGTCGCCAGGCGTCCGGCGAACCCCTTGGCCCGCAGCGCGGCGAGATGCCGCTCTTCGTCATCTGCTGAATCGGCGGCCCAGAGGGCGTGAATGACGCCGCTGCGGGCCAGTTCAACCGTCTCGTACATGTCGGCGCAGAGGTGCTGGACGGCTTGAAAGCTGCCGATCGGCTGGCCGAATTGCCTTCGCACCTTGGCGTACTCGACGGCGAGGTTCATGACCGCCCGCGCCGCCCCGAGAGCATCAGCGGCGTGGGCGATCAGCACGTCGTCGACGAGCGCCTGGATCGCGTCCTGTGACGGGGAGGCGAGCCGCTGGGCCGGGGTGTCGTCGAGCGTGACGCGAAACCGCTTACGTGTCTGATCGATACCGGGTCTCGGCGTCGCCACGACACCGCGAGCGGAGCAGTCCACGGCGAAGAGTCCTGCGCCGGTGCCCTCTTCGGCGATTACCAGCAGTACATCGGCTGAGGCTACGTCAGCTGCTTCGGTGATTTCCCCTCGCAGCGCGACGCCGTCATCGCGCACCACGGCCGTGGGCCGGCAGCCGTCGAGTGGCCCGACCGTGGCGATCGTGGAACCGTCGGCGATGCCGGTCAAAAGCCGGGCCGCGTTGCCGGCGGCGCTCATCCGCGACAGCGCGCGCGTCGCGGCCACAATGGTCGACAGGGCCGGTCCGGGATGCAGCGCGGCGCCAAGCTCCTCGAGGACGATTCCCGCTTCGACCATCGTCATGCCGGCGCCACCGAGTTCCTCCGGCACGAGAAGCCCGGTGGCGCCAAGCTCGGCCAGACCGCGCCAAACGGCAGTAGTCAGACCCGCCGGGTCGTCAAGCAGCGGCCGCACATGTCCGGCGATGCCGGCCTTCTCGGCGAGAAAGCGCCGGACGGTGTCGCGGAGTGCTATCTGCTCGTCGGTCAGTTCGAGGTTCATCGGCGGGGCAACCCGAGGACGCGCTGCGCGGTGATGTTCTTGGTGATCTGCGTCGTGCCCCCCGCGATGGTGAGCGAGCGTGAGGTCACGCGGAGGCGGCCCCAGCGTCCTTCGGCGCAGTTCGGGCCCAGCAGATCGAATGCCAAGGCCGCGAGGTCCTGACCGACCTCACCCCACACGGTCTTGGCGAGGCTCGCGGACGCGAAAGCGTCACCGCCGTGCAGGGTCGCCGAGATCGATCGCCGGCAGAGCACCTCGAGATATTTGATGCGCACGGCGATCTCGCCGAGGCGCCGCAGTACCGCCGGGTCGTCGAGTACCGGTCGCCCCCCGACGTGGCACCGTGCGAGGTCGGCGACGAGGTCCTGCAGTCGCTCCTGCATCTCGGCGTAGAGGCGCGCCGCACCGGCGCGCTCGTGGCTGAGTGTGGTGGTGGCGACTTGCCAGCCCTGGTTCAGCCGCCCGAGCAGCGCGTCGACGGGCACCCGCACGTCGTTGAAGAACACCTCGGCGAAGTCGGCGTCACCGTTGAGGGTGACTAGGGGGCGGGCCTCTATGCCAGGCAGCGTCATGTCGACGATCAGACAGGAGATGCCCTTGTGCTTGGGCGCATCCGGATCGGTGCGCACGTACAGCTGGCACCAGTCGGCTCGGTGGCCAAGCGAGGTCCAGATCTTCTGGCCGTTGACCACGAAGTCGTCGCCGTCTCGCACCGCACGCGTGCGCAGCGAGGCGAGGTCGGATCCGGCCTCGGGCTCTGACATTCCCTGACACCAGATGTCGTCGGCGCGCATCATGCGGGGAAGCAGTGTGCGCTTCTGCAACTCTGTTCCATACTGCATGATCGCGGGCGCGATGTTGTTCATGCCGATCACGTTGAGCGGCAGTGGAACCCGAGCACGAGTGGTCTCCTCGGCATACACCAGTTGCTCGAGCACGGTCGCCCCGCGACCGCCATACTCCGCCGGCCACGAGACGGCAGCCCACCCGGCGTCGGCCATCGTCGCGTTCCAGGCGCGAAGCGTCTCGAAGGCGCCACCGTATGCGCCTCGCTGCAGACCGGCAGCGACAACCTCGTCGGTCAGGTTCGCGGCCAGCCAACCGCGAAGGTCCTTGCGAAACTGCTCCGCCTCCGGCGGGTATGAGAAATCCACGTCCCCTGACGACCTCGCGCGATTGACTGCGGTCACCGCGGACTTTACGTTGGAACAGATATTTGGTCAACCGATGACAAAGAAGGCTCGGTGCCGAACGACGACGGAAACGCCGATGGTCTGGAGCGAATAGGCCTCCTTGCTTCAGCGCTCGCCGGCCGCACGCTGCGGGTCGCGCCGGTCGACCCCGGCGAGCCTGCGTGGACTGACGGCCGGACGATATTCGTCGATGCCGACATCGGCACGCGCAACCGGCTCGAGTCGGTTGCCGTGCAGGCGTCACTCGTTGCTGCCGGAAGCCTGGAGCCCGATGTCGTGCGCCGCCTCGGCCGGCGGCCCGCACTGGCCAGGCGATATCTCGCTGTCGAAGGACACCGGGCGTTGGCGGCCAACGACGTGTTGCCGCCGCCGCTGCGGTCGCTGATCGACCGCGACATCGCGACGCGCAGTCCATCGGCCGCCGGGTCCCTCGACCTGGCTCTGAGTCGGGCGACGATCGCTGGACCGCCGCGAGCTTTCGGGGCGATCCATCCCCGAAAGCTGTTGGAATCAAGAAACCGAGCCCAAACGTCGGCGGCGGCGGTCGGGCATGCTCCCCGTCGGCAGCCAACGCGGCCACCGGCCGAACTCGACGAGGACGAAAACGACGCCGCCGATGTCGCGGACTACTTCACCAGCCCGATCGGCGGTGGCGGAGCCGTCGGCCGGTTACTTCAGAAGATGCTGGGTGTGGTGCGCAAACTCGGTGAGGGCGGCCAACCGGGCGCCGACGGGTCGACGCAGCGGATCGGCTCGGGGACCCGTGGTGGCGGCAACTCGGTGCTGTCGACTGCGGCGGCGCGCCCGCACGACGAAGCCGCCGGCGAAAGCCACGGGACGATGTACCCGGAGTGGGATGTTCACCGATGTCGCTATCGGCCCAACTGGTGCACGGTGCAGGAGGTGGAACCGCGTCTCACGGACGAGCTTGCCATCGCATTGTCGGACGGGCTCGGCCTGCGTCGCCCGCTCGCCCGCCTCGGCGTTGGGCTCGACCGCTACCACCGGCAGGTTCATGGTGATGACGTCGACATCGATGCGACGGTGGAAGCACGCGTCGAGGTGATGGCCGGCTTCGCGCCCGATGAGGCCGTCTACCTAGGCAGCCTGCGCCGCCGGCGCGACCTCTCCGTGCTGCTCCTGCTCGACGTGTCGGGCTCTGCTTCCGAACCGGGCGCGGTCGGCCAGACGGTGCACGAGCAGCAGCGGGCGGCCGCCGCCGCGCTGATCGTCGCTCTTCACGATCTGGGGGATCGGGTGGCGCTTTACGCTTTTCACTCGCAGGGGCGATCGGCGGTAAGCATGATGCCGGTGAAGCGCTTCGACGGCGATCTCGACGTCTTGGTGATGAGGCGTCTGGGCGGACTTGTGCCGGGCGCGTATTCGAGACTGGGCACCGCGATCCGCCACGGTGCGGCAGTGCTCGAGGCCGGGGGCGGGACGTCGCGGCGGTTGCTCGTCGTGCTGTCCGACGGCCTGGCGTACGACCACGGCTACGAGCGGATCTACGGCGCGGCCGACGCACGCCGTGCGCTTGCTGAGGCGCGCGGTCGCGGCACTGGCTGCCTGTGTCTCACCATCGGCGCGGGCACCGACGTCGATGACCTCCGGCGGGTGTTCGGGAGCGCCGCTCATGCGAAGATTCCGGAGCTCGAGCAACTGAACCGGGTCATCGGTCCGCTGTTCCGTTCTGCCCTGAATTCGGCGGAGGTTCGCCGACGCGTGGCGCAGCGAAAGGGCGCAGTCGCCGATGCTTTGCGGTAGCGGCTTTTCGCGTGCAGCGCTGCGTTCGAAAACGCCGCGACGGAAGGGAAATGATGCCCGGTAGCGAGGTCCGCCCGTACTACGTGCCGATCGGTAACGAGGAGCACGTTTTCAAGGCGGCATTCCGGCAAGGGCTTTCGATCGTGCTCAAGGGCCCAACGGGCTGCGGCAAGACGCGCTTCGTCGAGGCGATGGCCTACGACCTCGACCGGCCGCTCATCACCGTGGCGTGCCATGACGACCTGACCACCGCCGACCTGGTGGGACGGTTTCTGTTGCGCGGCGGCGACACGGAGTGGGTCGATGGCCCGTTGACGCGGGCCGTGCGGGAGGGCGCCATCTGCTACCTCGACGAGGTCGTCGAGGCCCGGCAGGACACGACGGTGGTGATCCATCCGCTCGCAGATCACCGGCGCGAACTCCCGATCGAGCGGCTGGGGATCACACTCGACGCCGCGTGGGGGTTTTGCCTGGTGGTGTCCTACAACCCCGGTTACCAGAGTGTGCTGAAGGACCTCAAGGATTCGACGCGTCAGCGGATGGTCGCAATCGAGTTCGGCTTCCCCGCGCCCGACGTGGAAGAGAAGATCGTCGCCCACGAGGCCGGCATCGAGCACGACAAGGCGGCACAGCTTGTGCGGCTCGGCCAGGCCATTCGCCGCCTCGAGACCGCAGGGCTCCGAGAGGTGGCTTCGACGAGGGTGCTCATTGCGGCAGGTCGGCTGGTCGCAGAAGGGCTGACCCTGCGTGAGGCCGCCGGGGCGGCCGTCGTTGGACCGCTCACCGACGACTCCATCGTGGCGAGTGGCCTTGCCGAAATGATCGACGTCTACCTGGCCGACGGACAAGGCTGACAACGCGATTGACTGTGAGACATTTTCCGCGCTAGTGTCTGAACAAATTTTAGGTCTGCTGGGCGCGGGGGCGCCCGTGCCGGCGGAGGTGACATGTCCTACGAGAGCGCCGCAGAGCCGATCAAGTTCGGCTACCTATTCGACTTCTTGCTGCCGGAGGGCTACCCCCAGGAGATGCGAGATGACCTGACCCGGCCGTTCGAGCTGGTGTTCACCGAAGGCGTGAAGCAGGGGATCATCGACCGCCCGGTAGAGATCGTGTATCGGGAAGTTGAGGGCCTGCCCAAAGGAACGGTCAAGGCGGTGATCGACGCCTACGGCGAACTCGTCGACGAAGGCTGCCTGGTCGTGTTCGGTCCGCACATCACCGATAATGCTGTGCCGACACGTGAGGCGATCGAGGAGCGCTTCCGGGTGCCGGGAATCAATGTGTGTGGCAGCGACGACTGGTTGGGGGAATGGACGTTCGCGTTTCCGCAGGGGTCGATGACCGACGAGCCGATCTTTTGGTCGGATCTGCTCGCAAAGGCGGGCCACACCGAGGTCGGGGTCCTGCGCGAGGAGTCGCTGGTCGGGGCGAGTTACCTCAAGAACTTCCGAAACGCTTCTCGTCGCAAAGGTATTCGCATTGTGGCAGAGGCGTCGATTGCGCAGACGGCACAAGACATCAACGACGCAGTGCGAACGTTGTATGAGGCGAAGGCGCAGGCGATCGTGCACTGCGGCTTCGGTTTCGGGATCGTGTTCATCAATCCTGCGCTGGAAGCGCTGAACTGGGACCCGCCGCGGTTCACGAGCACAGCGTTTCAGAACGCATGGGTCAATCCCGTGATGTGGAACGCATTCATGGGATGGACCGGCGTCGACCAGTACGACGAGGGCAACACGATCGGCCAGCGGTTCCTCGACGAATACGAGGCGGCGTACGGACGGCGCCCGGAGTATTGCGTGCCGGTGGTCAACCGGGACGTAGCCGCCACGCTGCTACAGGCGTTCACCGATGCTCATCCACTGAGCCCCCGCGGCGTGAAGGAGGCCCTCGAGCGGGTCAAGATGCTGCCCGCCGCGGCCGGTGCACCCGGCACCAGAGTCTCGTTCGGGAAGTGGACGCGTCGGGCCTGGATGGGCGCCGGCTACCTTGTGGCCCGCAGGTTAGACCCGGACGGCGTCAACTCCCATCTCGTCGATCGCTTCGGGGAGGAGTAGGCGGGTGACCACAGCGCGAACAACGCCGTCCACGGTGACCCCGCTCGGCGACCAGCCGAAGCGGTCATTCATGGGTCCGGTGTGGATGGTCGTGGCGATCGCGGTGCTCTGCGTGATCGGCTACTACGCACGCACCGGCGCTGTGTCAGACCGCGTCCGCAATCCCGGGGTCACGGGCGCGCCGCGGCCGGTTCAACCGCTGTTCGGCTACGGTCATTGGCTGGGTCTAGTGCAGATCTTCACGATCATCATGGTCGTTCAGGTCGTCGTGATCTACGTGGTGGTGTGGCGCCGCTACCCGCGCCACCCGGTCCTGTTGATGGGGATCGTGACGACGTTGATCGTCTGGCAGGACCCGATCATGAACTGGGCGCCGTACGCGGTCTACAACCCGCAACTCTGGCACTGGCCCGAGGACTGGCCGCTGGTCTCACTGTCGCCCACGGTGGAGCCGTTCCTGGTCATCGGGTACATCAGCTTCTACTTGGGCCCCTACTTCCCAGCCATCTGGATCCTGCGCAGGATCCAGGCGCGTAGGCCCATCGACTCGTTGGTGTGGCGCCACCCGTTGATCTGCCTCGCGGGTTTGATCTTCATCATCGGGTTCATCTTCGACGCGTTTCTGGAGATCACTCTCGTCCGCACCGGGATGTACATCTACTCGCAGGTCATACCGTTCGGCTCGATCTTTGTCGGACAGCCGTGGCAGTTCCCGTTGTTATGGGAGTCGGCGCTCGTCACCGTGGTGATGATCCCCGCGGGTGTGCTGCTGTTCCGGGACGACACGGGCCGCACGGTGGCCGAGAAGCTGGCCCAGCGGGCGCGGATCTTCGCCGGCCGCCCGACCTTGGGCATGTTCGTCGTGATGTTCGTGATCATCAACATCGCCTACGTCGGCTACGGCACGGGGTTCGCAATCATCAAATGGACCAGGACAGCGACCTCCGTCGCCTGCCCCTGGCCGTACCCGGAAGCCAAGGTCTATGACCCACAGGGCTTCTATGAGAAGAACGGACAGCCCGGCCCGTACTCGGTGGGGATCTGGTCGACGTGGATGAGCGCGCAACCGCACGGACGACCGCACGTGCGGCCGCCGGCGGACGGAGGGCGGTGCGGGGCGGCCCATGGGTGAGCCTCGCACCGTCGTCATCACGGGCGCGTCGCGCGGACTCGGCCTGGCCTCGGCCGCGCACCTGTATGGGCGGGGGTGGCGGGTAGTCGCAGCCATGCGCTCACCCGACGTCGGGCTGCAGCGCCTGCGGGCGGCCACCGGTGCTTCCGCAGACGATCCCCGCCTGGTCGGCGTACGGCTCGACCTCACCGACCCGGCGGCAATCACTGCCGCTGCCAAGGTCATCGAGGAGGCGGTCGGCGCGCCCGATGCGCTCGTGCACAACGCCGGGATCGCAGCAGCGGGGTCGGTGGAAGAGACACCGAGCGACGTGTGGGAGCAGATGTTTGCGACGCACGTGTTCGGGCCGGTGGCGCTCACCAAAGCCCTGTTGCCGTCAATGCGCGCCGCCGGGCGCGGGCGCATCGTCGTCATCTCCAGCCAGGGCGGCGTGCACGGCATGCCGTCGATCGCCGCCTACTCCGCGGCCAAGGGTGCCGCCGAACGGTGGGCCGAAGCCCTCGCCAACGAGATCGCGCCGTTCGGACTGGGCGTCACCATCCTGGTGACCGGGACCTTCGACACCGACATCATCACCGACGAAGGGGCCCAGGACTACCGCGACTTCGACGGGCCCTACGCCGCGCACAACACCGTCATCGATCGCCGGGGTCGTGCCGCGATGCGGTTGGCGAGACCGCCCGAGCGGTTCGCCCGCGGGCTGGCCAAGGCGCTCGATGACCGGGCCCCGTTCGCGCGGCATGCGGTGGGCCCCGATGCCCGAATGCTGGTGCTCGCCAATCGCTTCCTGCCAGGACGGCTCCTCCATCAGGTGATCCGTCTGGCGATGGGTCTGCCGCGCCACGGTGCCCTGCGGCACATTTCCGACAACTCCCCGTCTCAAGAGAGCGAAAACCATGACCGCGACTGAAAAGGTTCGCTTCGAATCGCGAATGCTGATCGACGGCAAGCTCGTTGACGGCCAAGCCGGCACGTTCACCAACATCAATCCCGCGACCGAAGAGGTGCTGGGCGAGGTCTCCGACGCGTCGAAGGCTGACATGCGCCGCGCCATCGATGCCGCGCGACGGGCCTTCGACGAGATTGACTGGTCGACCAACCAGGCATTGCGTAAGCGCTGCCTGGAGCAGTTTCAGGAGGCGCTGGAGGCTGAGCGGGAGCAGCTGCGCGAGGAGCTCATCCTCGAAGCCGGCTGCCCACGGGCGATCACTTTCGGCCCACAGCTCGACGCCCCGCTGGCCGACGCGCTGACGTTTCCCGCCAAGCTCATCGACGAGTACCCGTGGGAAACCGACCTCGGGGACACCATGGTCTCGTTGACCGGTCAGATGACCACCCGGAAGGTCTGGCGCGAACCCGTAGGTGTGGTCGGCGCGATCGTGCCGTGGAACTTTCCGTTCGAGGTCACCATCCACAAACTGGCCCAAGCGCTGGCCACCGGGAACACGGTGGTGCTCAAACCGGCGCCCGACACCCCGTTCAACGCGACACACCTCGGACGCGTGATGCTCGAATCCACCGACATCCCGGACGGTGTCGTCAACGTCGTCCCCGCGTCGGACCACTTCGTCGGGGAGGAACTGACGCTGTCGCCGAAAGTCGATCTGATCTCCTTCACCGGCTCCACGGTCGTCGGTCAGCGGATCATGGAGAAGGGCGCGGCGACGATGAAGCGGCTGTTCCTGGAACTGGGCGGCAAGTCGGCCACCATCGTCCTGGAGGACGCCGATTTCACGCTGGCGTGCGCGATCGGTATCGCGCCCTGCATGCACGCGGGGCAAGGCTGCGCCAACCCGACACGGCTGCTGCTGCCCCGGTCCCGCTACGACGAGGGCGTGGCGATCCTCAAGGGGATGTATGAGGGCGTCTCTCCCGGGGACCCTCAGGATCCCGGCACGCTGTGCGGTCCGGTGATCTCGGACAAGCAGCGCAAGCGTGTGCTCGGCTACATCCAGAAGGGCATCGACGAGGGTGCCACGTGCCTCGTCGGCGGCACGGATGCGCCGGTCGGATTCGACAAGGGGTTCTGGGTCAGGCCAACGCTTTTCGTTGACGTCGACAACTCGATGGCCATCGCGCGGGAAGAGATCTTCGGCCCCGTCCTGGCCGTTATTCCGTTCGACGACGAGGAGGACGCGATCCGGATCGCCAACGACAGCGCATACGGGTTGGCGGGCAACGTGATGTCGGGTTCTGTCGAGCACTCGCTCGCGGTCGCTCGCCGGCTGCGGGCAGGTTTCATCGGTGTGCAGGGTGCCGCTCCGTACGGCGCCGATACGCCGTTCGGCGGCTACAAGGCCAGCGGCGTCGGTCGCCAGAACGGTGTCGCGGGCTTTGACCAATACACCCAGATCAAGTCGGTGGGTTATCCCGCCAGCTGAAGGAGACGTGAAGCGTGGAACTGTTCGACGAACTCGAGGACTTCGGAACGTTTGACGACGCGGTTTCCGGTGATGTCCGCGATCCCTACACCGAGTTGGGCCGGTTGCGGCGCGAGGAACCCGTGCAGCGGATCGACATCTCGGGCATGCCCCATGAAGAGTCCAAACCGGTCTTCATGGTGTATCGCCACGAAGAGGCCGCCCAGATGCTGCGCGACAACGAGACGTTCTCATCGGCGATCATCATCGACGCGTTCGGCGACGCCCTGGGCAAGCATGTGATGCTCGGGATGGACGAGCCCGAGCACGGCCGCCACCGCGCGCTGGTGTCGAAGGCGTTCTCGCAGAAGGCGCTGGCTCGGTGGGAGGAAGAACTGCTCGGGACGGTAGGCAACGAGCTGATCGACGTGTTCGCCGATCGAAGAACCGCCGATGTTGCGCGTGAGTTCACCTTTCCCTACCCCACCCAGATCATCGCCGGCCTGCTCGGCCTGCCGCGCGAGGACTATCCGCAATTCCAGCGCTGGTCCGTCGCGCTGCTGGCCGTCCTGTTCAATCGAGAGCGTGGGCTGGCAGCCTCAGAAGCGTTGCGGCAGTATTTCATTCCCATCCTGGCCGGCCGGCGCGAGGAACCCCGCGACGACCTCATCAGTGCCCTCGCCCAGGCTGAGATCGATGGGGACAAGCTCTCCGACGAAGAGATCTTCTCCTTCCTGCGGCTGCTGCTCCCGGCCGGGGTGGAAACGACGTACCGCTCCCTGGGAAACCTGTTGTTCGCGCTGCTGTCCAACCCCGACCAGCTCGACGCCGTGCGTGCCGACCGCTCGCTCCTCCCGCAGGCGATCGAGGAAGCCGTTCGATGGGAGCCGCCCCTGCTGACGATCACACGGGTGGCAACTCGCGACACCGAGCTGGCAGGTGTGCCGATCCCGGCCGGGTCGTCGGTCATGCCGGTGCTTGGCGCGGCCAACCGGCAGGACGAGCGCTACCCGGATCCTGATCGATTCGACATCTTCCGTTCGGCCAGGGCCCACATCGGGTTCGGCCACGGGGTCCATGTGTGTCTGGGGATGCATCTGGCCCGCCTCGAGATGCGGGTCGCGCTCAACCTGCTCTTCGACCGCCTGCCCAACCTGCGGCTCGATCCCGACGCCGACGATCCGCACATCCGCGGCCAGGTTTTCCGGTCGCCGACGTCTCTGCCGGTGCTGTTCGGGTGATGTCGACTTCGCCGGAGTTGCGTTTTGACGGCCGGGTAGTCGTACCCCAGAACACCTCTATGGGAGATCTCACGTGAGTGACTTCGAAACTGTCGACTTCTTCACCGAAGCGTCCCTCATCCCCGATCCGTATCCGTACTTCGACTACTTGCGCTCGAAGTGCCCGGTAGCAGCCGAATCCCAGCAGGGCGTCGTGGCCATCACCGGCCATCGGGAAGCGCTGACGGTGTACAAGGACCCCGCGTTCTCCTCGTGCGTCGCGGTGGCAGGTCCGTTCTCCGGGCTTCCGTTCGAGCCCGCGGGCGACGACATCGGCGCCCTGATCGAGCAGCACCGGTCGCAGATCCCGATGAGTGAACACATCGTGACGCAGGATCCCCCCGACCACGCTCGGACGCGGGGCTTGGTAAGCCCGCCTGCTGACCCCGAAGCGCCTGAAGGAAAACGAAGACTTCATGTGGCGGCTCGCCGATCAGCAGCTCGACGAGTTCGTAGCCCGTGGCAAGTGCGAGTTCCTGGAAGGCTTACGCGAGGCCGTTCTCGGGGCTGGTCATCGCCGATGTGCTCGGAATCCCCGCCGAGGATCACGAAGAATTTCGGGCCGTGTTTTCGGGGCAGGTCGTCGGTGCGATCGAGGATGACACGCTGACGCGCACGCACAATCCGCTGGAGTGGCTCGACGAGAAGTTCTCGACCTATATCGCCGAGCGCCGGCGAGAGCCGCGCGAGGACGTGCTGACCGAGCTGGCCGGGGCGAAATACCCCGACGGGTCGACTCCGGAAATCATCGAGGTCGTGCGGCTCGCGACGTTCCTGTTCGCGGCCGGGCAAGAAACCACCACTAAATTGCTGAGCTTCGCGATGCGGGTGATCGCTGAACGTCCTGACATCCAAACGTTGCTGCGCGGGGAACGCGACCGCATCCCCGCCTTCATCGAAGAGGCACTGCGGATGGAGAGCCCGGTGAAGTCCCACTTCCGCATGGCACGCACATCGACCTCGATCGGTGACGTATCGATTCCGGCGGGATCCACGGTGATGCTGCTGCCCGGCGCCAGCAATCGGGACGCGCGCAAGTTCGAGGAGCCCAACGAGTTCCGCGTGGACCGCCCCAACGTTCGCGAGCATCTGGTGTTCGGACGTGGCAACCACTCCTGTCCGGGAGCGCCACTCGCCCGGGCCGAGGGCCGCATTTCCCTCAACCGGAAACTCGACCGGATGGCCGACATCACGATTTCGGAGGGTGCGCACGGCCCAGCCGACGCACGCCGCTACACCTACGAGCCCACCTGGCAGATGCGGGGGCTGACCGAGCTGCACCTGGAGTTCCGCTCGGTCCAGTGACCCGACCGGTGTGGTGGCGGACTCGTACGGTAAGCAGTGTGAGAGACCGCCGCCTCGTTCTGACCGCGGGAGCAATCCGCTAAGAGCCGGCGCTGACGCTGTTGTCGAGTAGCCATGCGACGACATCGCCGACGTGCGTGGCCGGGTCCGTTACCGGCGCGAACACATGCTCGATCACCGTGCCGTGCGTGGCGATGGTGAATCGCTTGAGCAGGCGCCCGCCCCCGGCGCGCCATGTCGGCAGACGGAGCTCTTCGGCCAGCTCGTTGTCGTGGTCGCTGAGCAGGGGGAAATTGAGCGAAAGCCGTTGCGCGGCCTCGTGCTGCTCGGCTGAGGGTTGGGTGGACAGCCCGCACACGGTCGACGCCGCGGCAGAGGGCACGCAGCGAGATGTCGCGGGATCCGGCGGTGGCCGCGAGCGCGACGTCGGGCACTTCGCGGCCGACCAGGTGGGCGACTTCGGCGCTCGTCGTGAGCGCGGTCCGGTCATCGTGTTCACTTGCATCGGTCACCGCCGGCGTCCCCGCTTGCTGTGCGTGGTCCCGGTGACTGTAGGCCGCCGGGAAGTGGGTGCGGTGCTTGGTATTACCCGCCAGCCGGCCTGGGAGGCGGTTCTGAAAGGTTTACCGGGCGACGTCATAGCGCGTGCCCCGTGGTTGGCGGATCCACAGCTCACCGTCGCCCGCGGTGGGTCCCTGCGCGGCCAGTTCGCGCTTGACGATCTTGTGCGTGGCGGTCGTCGGCAGGTCCGCAGCGATGCGCACGAACCTCGGCCACGCCTTCGGTGACAGATCGGGTTGCGCGGCCAGGAAGGCCTCAAACCCCGCGGGGGTCAGGGCCGCACCGTCGTTCAGGACCAGCGCCGCCATGATCTGATCGCCGACGTTTTCGTCGGGTACCGCGTAGACCGCGACCCGGTTGACCGCGGGAAGCCGAACGAGGATGCGCTCGATCGGGGCCGCCGCGATATTCTCGCCGTCGACGCGCATCCAATCGCCGGCGCGGCCGGCCAGGTATATCCAGCCATCGGCGTCGCGATAGGCCAGATCCCCCGACCAGTACATCCCGTGCCGCATGCGGTTGGCAGTCGCCTCGCCGTCTTCGTAGTAACCGGAGAAGAACCCGCTCCCCGAGGTGTTGACGAGCTCACCGACCGCTTCGTCGGCGTTGATCAGCGCCCCGTCGTGGTCAAATCGGGCAGCCGGGCACTCCCCGAGGGTTTGGGGGTTATAGACGGCCACGCCCGGAAACCCCTTGCCGAGCGAGCCTTTCGGGGTCCCGGGCTCGCGGGTGATGATCACCGCGTTTTCGGTGGAGCCGAAGCCGTCCCAGACCACTGCGCCGAAACGGCGCTCAAACTCCTCGATATCGCGGTCGCTCGCCTCGTTACCGAAGGCCACGCGCAGCGGGTTGTCGGCGTCGTCCGGTCGCTCCGGCGTGGCCAGGATGTAGGCCAGCGGCTTGCCGACGTAGTTCATGTAGGTAGCGCCGTAACGGCGGATGTCGGCAAGAAACCCGGAGGCGGAGAACTTCGCCGGCGCCATCGCGGCGCCGGTCGCGACGGCTACGCCCCACCCCGCCACCAGTGCGTTGGAATGAAACAGCGGCATCGACAAGTAGCACGTGTCGTGGGCGGTGACCGCAAACCGCTGCACCAGATTCTGGCCAGACATCACCACCATGAAATGTGATACCCGCACGGCCTTGGGGTCGCCGCTGGTCCCCGACGTGAAGATCAGCATGAAGGTGTCCATCGGTGCGACTTCGCGATATGGCGCCAACTCGCCGGCCGTCTCGACAAGGCGCGCCCACGCAGCGCTGGAAGAGTCGATCACCCGGATGCCACTCAGATCAAGGCCGTTCAGGAGGTGCCGATGTTCGGCATCGGTGACGACAATCTGGCAGTCGGCTCTTCGGATGTCTTCGGCCAGGGCCTCACCCCGGCGCGTGGTGTTGATGCCGCAGAGCACGTACCCGCCGAGACCGGCGGCGGCCATCTGATTCAAGAACTCCGGGGTGTTTCCCAACAGAACGCCCACATGCAGCGGCCGCTGCCGGTCGGCGAGCGCGAGCAGGGCGGCGGCACGCGCCGACGCGTCGCGAATGTGCTCGCGCCACGTCCAGCGCTTGTCGCCGTACTTCACCGCGACGGTGTCCGCGGACGCGCGTTCCCGCAGGAGCTGCTGGATGGTTTCGCTCACGCTCGCCGGCCCGCCCCTCCTTTGCGAATCCAGGCGCACCGGATACTAACATCGTTAAAATTAGTAGATAGCGACTGCTGCGCGGCGGATGGAGTCGAGTCGAGGTGCCCATGCCGGGTGTTCACCACACCGCGATCTGCACGACCGACGTCGAACGCTCAATGCGGTTCTGGCGCGACGGAATCGGGCTCACCGAACTCTTCGATCACACATTCGCGGGCGACTGGCCAACGTTGTTCAATGCCGCGACCACCACACTGCGATCGATATTCCTCGGTGATCCCGAGCGGGTCGACGCGGGCATCGTGGAACTGGTGGTGTTCGACGGAGCCGAGGAGGCCCCGCCACGGCCCAGCGGTCCGCGCAACGGCTTTTTCCTGCTGTCCCTTCAGCGCGACGTCGATCCGACATTGGCGACGCTGGCCGGTCTGGGGTTCACCGACGGCGTCCGCCGCATCACGGTTCCCGCCCCCGGCGGAAAGCATGTCCCGATGGCGGTGGTGACCGCCCCCGACGGCGTCCTGGTCGAGCTGATCGGCGCGCCGCGGTGAGCGCCGTCGTCACGGGCGGGGCGTCGGGGATCGGGCTAGCCGTCGCGGAGCTGTTGCGAGGTGCGGGCCACGACGTCGTCGTGTGGGACGTGACGGACGGGGACGTCAACTGTGACATCAGTGATCCGGAGGCGGTTTCTGCGGCGATGGCGCAGACCGTGGCGGAGCACGGCGTTCCCACCCGCCTCGTCGCCTGCGCGGGGGTAGGCGCGTCGGGAATGCTGCTGTCGCAGGGCTTCGAGGACTGGCAGCGGGTGATCGCGGTCAATCTGACAGGCACCTGGTTGACACTGCGGGCAGGCGCGCAGGCGATGGTCGACGCGGGCGTCGCCGGATCGATGGTCGCGGTGTCGAGCATCAGTGGCACGGTCGCGGACCGCGATATGGGCGCCTACTGCGTATCGAAGGCCGGCATCGACATGCTGGTGAGGGTGGCGGCCGTGGAATGGGGCCGCCACGGGATCCGGGTCAACGCCGTAGGGCCCGGCGTGACCCGCACGCCGATGCTGTCCGCGGCCGAGAAGCTGCCCGGCTGGGTGGACGCTCTGGCCGAGCGCACCGCGCTGGGCCGGCTCGGCGAGGCGACCGACGTCGCCTCGGTGATCGTCGGCGTCCTGGAGTTGGATTGGGTCACCGGCCAGGTTGTCCACGCCGACGGCGGGTTGGCACTGCACAGCCCGATCGACGCCTACGGACAGGTCCAACGCCTCAGTCAACCGCGACGCAACGACTGATGGCGCAATGGAACCTCCGATGTGGCCGTTGTAGTGGGGTGTGGGAGCTGAATTCTGGAGGGACACATGCGAATCATTGATGCCGACGGCCACGTGGCAGAGGGGGCTTCGCTCGCGGTTGAAGCGATGCAGCGCTGGCCCCAACACGTCACCGCGCACCCCGAGGGGCGGGCCTTGGTGATCGAGGGCCGAAACTATCCGGAAGCCGATGGTCCGGGCGCCGGCTGCCCGCGGGAACACGGGCTCAGCACGGCATCCGGCATCAACTGCTCGTCCGCGCAAGGCGTCCTCGCCGACGCCGATCGCGACCACATGGACACGATGGTGCTGTACCCGAGTCTCGGACTCTGCACGCCCACCCTCGAAGACCCTGAGTTCGCCGCGGGGTTCGCGCGGCTCTACAACCAGTGGATTGCCGCCTACTGCAGGCCGACGGGCGGCCGGCTATGTGGCGTCGCAGTGACCCCGATCGAACACGGCGAGGTGGCAATCGACATCATGCGCGAGGCCAAGGACCTCGGGCTGGTCGCGACCCACATCCCGCCCGCCCTAGCGACCCGAAACCTCGATCACCCCGACCTTGACCCCTTCTACGCCGCCGCCGTCGAGCTCGAGATGCCGCTCGGCATCCACGGCGCGCCGGGCATCCATCTGCCCAAGATCGGCGTCGACCGGTTCACCAACTACATCCAGGTGCACTGCATCAGCTTTCCGTTCGACCAGATGACCGCGATGACCGCGCTGGTCTCCGGCGGCGTCTTCGACCGGCACCCGGGCCTGCGCGTCGCATTCCTCGAGGCGGGCGCGGGCTGGGTCCCCTTCTTCATCGACCGGCTGCATGAGCATTTCGAGAAGCGCGGCGACTGGATCGAGAGCGGCTGGCGGCGCGACCCCAACGAGTACCTACAGGCGGGAAACATCTGGGTCACCTGCGAGCCCGAGGAGCCGATTCTGCCCGGGGTCATCGATGTGCTCGGCGACAACTTCATCATGTTCGCCAGCGACTATCCGCACTGGGACGGCGAGTGGCCTGAGAGCACAAAGCATCTGCGTACGCGCCCTGACATCAGCGAGGAGACCCGGGCAAAGATTGGCGGGTTGAACGCGCAGCGCTTCTACGGGCTCAATTGAGGAGGTTCAGTCGCGCCCGAAATCGATGACGCCGCGGATGATTTCGCCGTTGAGGAGATCACGATAGGCGTCGTTGACGTCGTCGAGCCGGTAGCGCTTGGTGATCATCTCGTCGAGCCGCAGCTGCCCGGCGTCATACATGCGGGCGAAACGCGGGATGTCGGCCCTGGGGTTGCATGACCCGAACACGGTGCCGACCAGGTTCTTGTTCCACAGGATGAAGTCCTGCAGGGCGATCTTGACGGATCGTGTGGTCTGCGGGGTCATCCCGGTGAGCACGCAGGTCCCGCCTTTGCGGGTCAGCTTGATCGCCGCGTGGACGTCATCACCGGAAATCAGAGACGGGGAGACCACGACACTGTCGGCCATCACGCCGTAGGTCAGATCGCGGACCAGCTCTGCGGCTTCCGTCGCGGTGGCCACGCTGTGGGTAGCGCCGAATCGCAGCGCCGCCTTCTGCTTGAACTCAACCGGATCCACCGCGATGATCTGGGCGGCGCCGTTGATGCGCGCCCCCTGGATCGCCCCGGTGCCGATTCCGCCGGCGCCGATGATGACCACCGTGTCGCCGCCGCGCACCCCGGCCCGGTTGACCGCCGAGCCGTAACCCGTGGGAATCGCACACGACAGCAGGGCGCTGGGAACCAGCGGCAGGTGGGGCTCGATCTTGACGAGCGAATTGCTGGCAACAACAGTGTGTTCCGCGAAGGCGCCGATCTTCGATATGTGACCGAGTGGTTTGCCGTCGGCAGTGTGATGGCGGAACGTCCCGTCGGTCGGCATGCCCGGTGTGAGGACCTGTCCGCCGTTGTCACAGAGGTATTCCATGCCGGACGCACACCAGCGGCACTGCCCGCACACCGCGATGAACGACATCACGACGTGGTCGCCCGGCGTGAAATCGGTCACGCCGTCGCCGACCTCCACCACGACGCCCGAACCTTCGTGGCCGCCGATCAGCGGGAACATGGTGGGCAGGCCCAGGGAGCGCAGCACCTCGTTGGGCGCGGACATGTCGCCCTTGAGCACGTGGTCGTCGGAGTGGCACAGGCCCGCGGCGGCCATCTCGACGAGGACCTCACCGGCACGTGGCGGATCCAGCTCGAAGTCCTCGACCGACCACGGACCGCCGACATCGTGCAGGATGGCCGCGCGGCTCCTCATGACACCGGGCGGAAAGTCACGGGAAGTTCGGTCGGCGAGCGAAACGGCAAACCCGTGATCTTCGTGTCGTCGTCGGGCTCGAACTGCAGATCGGTCACCCGATCGAAAAGGCTGTTGAGCATCGCGCGGGTCTCGACCCGAGCCAGGTGCATGCCCAGGCACATGTGGATGCCGCCGGCGAACGCGATGTGCGCGTGCCGTGGCCGGTGGATGTCGAACCTGTTCGAATCGGACCACCGCGTCTCGTCCCGGTTGGCCGAGCCGGTGCACAAGTTCACCGCGGCACCCTCCGGGATTGTCACACCCCGCATTTCGACGTCCCGCGTGGTCGTGCGCGGCACGCTGAGCAGCGGGGTCTCGTAGCGCAACGCCTCCTCGATCGCGGCGGGAATCAGCGAACGGTCGTGCTGAACCGCGTGCAACTGCTCGGGATGAGTGAGCAGCAGGTACAGCAGATTGCCCGACGACCGGTACGTGGTTTCCAGGCCGGCCGGAAGCAGCAACCGCAGGAACGAGATGATCGCGTCGTCGGTGAGTTTGTCGCCGTCGATCTCGGCACCGACCAGATCCCCGATGACGTCGCTGGTCATCTTCTGCCGGCGCCGCTCGACCTGGTCGAGAAAGTAGTCGTGCAACTCGACCGATGCCCTCAAGCCGGCTTCGATGTCCACAGAGATCGAGATCAAGTCGAACGACACCCGCCGGAACAGATCAAGGTCCTCGCGCGGCAGGCCCAGCAACGCCGCGGTGACCCGGGTCGGGAATTCAAACGTCACGGCCTTGACCAGGTCCGCTGCTCCGTCGTTCTTGATCTCGTCGACCAGTTCGTCGCAGATCGGGTCGATCACCTCGGGCTCCCACCGCTCGAGGGCACTGGCCCGAAATGCCTTGGCGACGAGGCTGCGGTGGTCGTGGTGCTGCTTGCCGTGCATGGCCAGGATCGTGGGACCGAACACCAACCCGATGGTCTGGTCGTAGCCGTGCGAGCCGAACACTTCGTCGTTGCGGAACGCCTGAAACACGCTGTTGTAGTCGAAAAGCGTCCACTCCTCGTCGGGTATCAGCTCCGGCGGGGCCTTGGAGTGGTCCATCACCGTGCCGCGCCAAACGGGCTCAGTCCTGCGTTTGTACTCGAAGAACGGATAGGGATCTCCCGACACGTCCAGAGTGATCGGCTGGTCGTGCGGATCGGTGCTGATCGTCACCCGTGCCTCCAGAGCAGCAGAACCGGCTGACCTGCGGGACGCAGCCGCCGACCACCCAACTCTTTCGAAGTCGCTGTGGTCTTATCTTTACTATTTTAGGTATTCTAGGTCAAGGAATCGCAGGAGCGGCAGCAAAGAGCCTGTTCGCGGGCGGGTCTGAAACTACAAGGTTGCGGTGAGGCGGGTGAGTCCCACGTGATGCAGCGACGGTCGGTGTGCGCGATAGAGGATCTGCCGCCGGGGAGCATGAAGTTGGTCTCGGTCGGTAAGTACGGGGTCGGCGTCTACAACATCGACGGCTCCCTTTATGCGATCGCGAACTACTGCGCGCACGAGGGCGCACCGCTGTGCACGGGGTTTGTCGGAGGCACCAACGAGTTTGCTCCCGACGTGCCCGGCCAGCTTCGCCACGTGCGCGCCGGGCGTATCGTGCGGTGCCCCTGGCATCAATGGGAGTTCGACATCACCACGGGACGGACCGTTGCCGAC
>NZ_DATFYW010000035.1:0-13969 GCF_035314905.1 Mycobacterium sp. | reverse complement strand
CCCGGGCTGAACCTGGTGTGGGTGCATGCGAACCGCCAAATCATCAACCGGAACCTCAACGCGGTGTTCGTGGCCGGCCCCGGTCACGGTGGGCCGGGGCCGAACGCGTGCGGCTGGTTAGAAGGCACCTACTCCGAGCTGTACAGCCACATCAAGCAGGACGAGGCCGGCATGGCGGCCTTTTTCCACCAATTCTCCTTCCCCGGTGGGGTGCCCAGCCACTGCGCCCCGGAGACACCGGGATCCTTTCATGAAGGAGGCGAGCTGGGGTATTCCCTGCTGCATGCCTATGGGGCGGCGTTGGATAATCCGCACCTGACGGTGTTTTGCGTCGTCGGTGACGGTGAGGCCGAAACGGGGCCGTTGGCCACCAGCTGGCATGCGCACACGTTTATCAACCCGGCCCGCGACGGTGCTGTCCTGCCGATTCTGGCGCTCAACCAATACAAGATCGCCAACCCCACCATCCTCGCGCGCATCCCCGAATCCCGACTACTGGAGCTGATTCGCGGCTGGGGCTACCACCCGCACGTGGTCGCTGGCGATGACCCCGCCGCGGTGCACCAAGCGATGGCCGCCACGCTGGACGCCTGCCTGGACCGCATCGCCGAGATCCAGCAGGCCGCGCGTCACGACGGTGCCAGCGGCGGGCAGTTGTGGCCAATGATCGTCCTGCGCACCCCGAAGGGCTGGACATGCCCCCCGGTGGTGGACGGTCAGCAGGTGGAAGGCACGTTCCGCGCGCATCAGGTACCGCTGCCGGAGGCGCGGACCGACGAGTCGCACCGTCGCGTGCTAGAGCAGTGGATGCGCTCCTACCGGCCGGGCGAGCTGTTCGACGACAGCGGGCGGCCCGCCGGTGAGCTGCTGGTGATGGCCCCGGCCGGTGCGCGACGGATGAGCGCCAACCCCGTTGCCAACGGTGGCGGGCTGCGCGACTTGCAGCTACCCGATTGGCGTACATACGGTGTCGGCGTGACGGTGCGGGGAGCCGCCGCACATGAGGCCACTCGAGTGCTCGGCGGATTCCTGCGCGATGTCACCACCGCCAACCCCACCAACTTCTTGACGTTCGCTCCAGACGAGCTGGCCAGCAACCGATTACAGGACATCCTGGAGGTGACCGGGCGTGACTGGCAAGCTGAAATCGGGCAATTCGATGAGAAGCTCGACCGCAAGGGGCGTGTCATCGAGGTGCTCAGTGAGCACATGTGCCAGGGGCTGCTGGAGGGCTATCTGCTCACCGGGCGCCACGGTGTGTTCACCTGCTATGAGGCGTTCATCCACATCATCGATGCGATGTTCAATCAGCACGCGAAGTGGCTCGAGGCCAGCGCCCAGGTACCGTGGCGGCGCCCGATCGCCAGCCTGAACTATCTGTTGTCCTCGCACGTATGGCGCCAGGACCACAATGGGTTCACCCATCAGGACCCGGGTTTTCTTGACGTCGTGGTGAACAAGCGCGCCGAAGTGGTGCGGGTGTATCTGCCGCCGGACGCGAACACGCTGCTGTGTACCTACGATCACTGCCTGCGCTCCAAGCACTATGTGAACGTCGTCGTTGCGGGCAAACAACCCCAGCTCGACTGGCTGACCGTGGACGAGGCGGCGCTGCATTGCGCCCGTGGCGCTGGCATTTGGGAGTGGGCCGGAAATAACGACGACCAGGGGACGGTGCCCGATGTGGTGTTGGCCTGCGCGGGTGACATTCCGACGCTGGAAACTCTTGCTGCGGCGGCAATCCTGCGCGAGCGGCTGCCGAAGCTGCGGGTGCGGGTGGTCAATGTGGTTGACCTGATGCGGCTGCAGCCCGAGGCCGAGCACCCCCACGGCCTGCCTGACACCGAATTCGACACCCTTTTCACGAAAAGCAGCCCCACCATTTTCGCCTTCCACGGCTACCCGTGGCTGATTCACCGGCTCGCCTACCGGCGCACCAATCATCAGGGTCTGCACGTTCGCGGCTACAAGGAACGCGGCACCACGACAACGCCGTTCGACATGGTGATGCTTAACGACTTGGACCGCTACCGCTTGGTCATCGACGTCATCGACCGGGTCCCGACCCTGTGCACCACCGCCGCCGCACTGCGCCAAGACATGGTCGATGCCCGGCTGAGGGCCAGAACCTGGACCCGCGAGCACGCCGCTGACATTCCCGACGTCGCCGACTGGACATGGCCCGGATAACGACCAACCTTTGTCCTGCACCGTCATTGGGGATGGTGCATAACCCGAACAACTGGATATGGTGTATAGGCCGAACAACTGGAGCGCGGACGGTGCGAAGCAATGACTGAGACAATCCTCGCCGGCGCGACAATCGAAGTCGGCCACCACAAGACTGCCGAATGGTTCGGCTTCACCGTCAATGTCGACACCGTGTTGTCGACCGTGATCGCGGCCGCGGTCGTCGTCGCGCTGGCCTTCGTCCTGCGCGCCAAGGTCACCTCCTCCGGCGTTCCCTCCGGGGTGCAGCTGTTCTGGGAAGCGATCACCATTTTCATGCGCGACCAAATCGAAACCACGATCGGGATGCGCATCGGATCATTCGTTCTGCCGTTGGCCGTGACGTTGTTCACGTTCATCCTTATCGCCAACTGGCTGTCGGTGGTGCCGCTGCAGTACCACGATTCGACGGGTGTCCACGAGTTGCTTCAGGCCCCGGCCTCCGACATCAACTTCACGCTGGCACTGGCAGTGTTCGTGTTCCTCTTCTACCACGCGGCGGGCATCTGGCGGCGCGGTTTGTTCGGGTACCTGGTGAAGCTGGTGAAGGGCCACATCGCAGTGTTGGCACCGATCAACCTCATCGAGGAACTGTCCAAGCCGATCTCCTTGTCACTCCGTCTCTTCGGCAACATGTTTGCCGGCGGGATCCTGGTCGCGCTGATCGGACTGTTTCCGTGGTACGTCTTGTGGCTGCCCAACGCGATCTGGAAGAGCTTCGACCTGTTCGTCGGCGCTATCCAGGCCTTCATCTTCGCGCTTCTGACGATCTTGTATTTCAGCCAGTCGATGGAACTGGACGAGGAGAGCCACTAGTGAAGATACGAACGTGCCGCCGCGCCCGTTTTTCACCATGTCGGTCGAGAGGTCGGTGACGACGATGGGTGAACACACCGTTACCCTGCTGGCGGCCGGGCAAGGCGGTAGCAATAACTTCCTGATGCCCAATGGCACTTTCTTCGTCGAGCTGTTCATCTTCTTGATCGTGCTGGGCGTGATTCGGGTATTCGTCGTACCGCCGGTGATGAAGGCGCTGGGCGACCGCGACGCCATGGTTCGCGAGACTGTTGAAGACGACAAGAATTCCGCCGGTGTGTTCGCCGCCGCGCACGCCGACTACAAAGCAGCGATGGGTAAGGCGCGCAACAGGGCTTCGGGTATCCGAGACGAGACTCGTGCTGAGGGGCGCAAAATCCTCGAGGAGATGCGCACCCGGGCGTCCGACGAGGCCACCCAGGGGCTGCAGCGGGCTTCCGAGCAACTCGAGCAGCAGGCCGACGCGACCGCTGACAATGTGCGCGCGTCGGTGGACAGGATGTCGAAGACGCTGGCTCGCCGCATTGGCGGCGCGGACCGCGCTACCCCGATCAGAAGCGCAGCCGCAGGGGGACACGGCACTGCCGAAACGACCGGGACCACAACGGCGCCCGGACGGTAACGGCGATGTCGACATTCATAGGAAACCTTATCGGATTCGCCGTCATCATCTGGCTGGTGCGGCGTTACGTGGCTCCGCCGGTGCGACGATTGATGACCGGCCGCCAGGAGCAGTTGCGCAGGCAGTTCGAAGAAAGTGCCGAAGCCAAGCGGCGGTTGGCCCACGCCAGGGATGCGCACGCGGACGCGGTCGAAGAGGCCGAGGTCAAAGCGCAGCGACTCATCGAGCAGGCACAAGCGGATGCCCGGCGCCTCGCGGAGCAACTGCGTGCACATGCGGAGGCGGAGGCGGAACGCGTCAAAGCGCAAGGTGCTCAGCATATTCAGCTGTTCTACGCCCAGTTCGTCCGCCAGCTGCGGAAAGACGCAGGCACGGAATCCATCCGTCGCGCAGGCGAATTGGTGCGCGATCAGGTGTCCGACCGGCAGGAGCAGTCGGCGACTGTCGACCGCTTCCTCGACGATCTCGATGCGATGGCCCCGTCGAAGGCGGCGGTCCTCGAGGATCCGGCCACCACGAGAATGCGCTCAGCCAGCCGCAAGGCGCTGTGCACGCTGGTCGACCGGTTCGACGAAGTGGCACACGCACTTGACGGACACGAATTGTCTAGTCTGTCCGATGATTTAGCTGCGGTGGCCGACCTGCTGACTCGCCAGACGAGCCTGACCCGCCACCTGGCCGACCCCGCCGACGACCCGGCGCCGAAGGTCAGTCTGCTGGAAGAGGTGCTGGGCGGCGAGATAGGCGATGCCGCCCTCGAGGTGTGCAAAAGCGCGGTGTCGGCCCGCTGGTCGGCCGGTGCAGACCTGGTCGACGGCATCGAGCACGTGGCGCAGCTTGCGCTGCTGGTACGCGCCGAACGCGACGGGGTGGTCGACGAGGTTGAAGAGCAGCTGTTCTGGTTCGGCCGTATCCTGGACGCTCAGCCGCGTCTGACTATATTGCTGAGCGATTACACCGCGCCGGCGTCGAGCCGCGTCAAGCTGCTCAACGACATCCTCGAGGATCCCTTCGACGTCAATCCGCTGATGGCACAGCTACTTTCGCAGACCATCGAGCTGCTGCGCGGTCAGCGCGCCGACGAGGCCGTCATGGAGCTGGCAGAACTCGCGGTAGCGCGACGCGGCGAATTGACCGCCCATGTCGTTGCTGCCGCCGAGTTGAGCGAAAGCCAGCACAGCCGGCTGACCGACGTGCTGAGCCGCATCTACGGCCAACCGGTGTCGGTGGTGTTGCGCATCGACCCCGACGCCCTGGGCGGTCTGAACATCAGCGTCGGTGACGAGGTGATCGACGGCACGCTGTCGTCGCGGCTTGCCGCGGCCAAGGCCCAGTTGCCGGACTGAACCCCGCGAGCATAAGCCTCCCGACCGACAGCACCACGAGAGCAGGAAGGCGGAATACCATGAAAGAACTGACAATCTCCGATGAGTACATTACGGGCAAGATCGACGCGTACGTCTCCAGCTTCACCACCGACACGGCGCGGGAGGAGACCGGCACGGTCATCGATGCCGGGGACGGCATCGCCCACGTCGAGGGGTTGCCGTCGGTGATGAGTCAAGAATTAGTGGAGTTCCCCGGCGGGATACTGGGCGTGGCTTTGAACCTTGACGCGCACAGCGTCGGCACGGTGATCCTGGGCGACTTCGAGGAGATCGAAGAAGGCCAGCAGGTCAAGCGAACCGGCAGCGTGCTGTCGGTTCCGGTCGGCGACGGCTTCCTCGGCCGGGTGGTAAACCCGCTCGGGCAGCCCATCGACGCTCGCGGCGACATCGAAGCCGAAACCCGCCGCGCGCTGGAGATGCAGGCCCCGTCGGTGGTGCAACGCCAGGGCGTCAAGGAGCCACTGCAGACCGGTATCAAAGCCATCGACGCGATGACGCCGATCGGTCGCGGCCAGCGCCAGCTGATCATCGGCGACCGCAAGACCGGCAAGACCGCGGTCTGCGTCGACACCATCCTCAATCAGCGCCGCAACTGGGAAAGCGGCGACCCCAAGCTGCAGATGCGCTGCGTCTACGTCGCCATCGGGCAGAAGGGCACCACCATCGCCGCCGTGAACCGCGCGCTCGAAGAAGGCGGCGCGATGGACTACACGACCATCGTTGCCTCGCCGGCGTCGGATTCCGCCGGTTTCAAATGGCTTGCCCCGTACGCGGGTTCGGCGATCGCGCAGCACTTGATGTACGACGGCAAGCATGCGCTGATCGTTTTCGACGACCTGTCCAAGCATGCCGATGCGTATCGTGCGATCTCGCTGCTGCTACGCCGTCCCCCTGGGCGCGAGGCCTACCCGGGTGACGTGTTCTATTTGCATTCACGTCTGCTGGAGCGCTGCGCCAAGCTGTCCGACGAGATGGGTGGCGGCTCGCTGACCGGCCTGCCGATCATCGAGACCAAGGCGAACGACATCTCGGCCTACATTCCGACCAACGTCATCTCGATCACCGACGGACAGTGCTTCCTGGAGACCGACCTGTTCAACCAGGGTGTGCGCCCGGCGATCAACGTCGGCGTGTCGGTGTCGCGGGTGGGCGGGGCAGCGCAGATCAAGGCCATGAAGGAAGTTGCCCAGTCGCTGCGCCTCGATCTGTCGCAATACCGCGAACTGGAGTCCTTCGCCGCGTTCAGTTCTGACATGGACCAGACCACCAAGGCGCAGCTGGAACGCGGCGGGCGGCTGGTGGAACTGCTCAAACAGCCGCAGAACCAGCCGATGCCGGTCGAGCAACAGGTGGTCTCCATCTTTTTGGGCACCAAGGGGCACCTGGATTCGGTGCCTACCGGGGATGTGCGCCGGTTCGAAACCGAGTTCCTCGACCATGTCCGTGGGTCCCATGAGGACATCCTCGACGAGATCCGAGAGTCCAAGAAACTCTCCGACGACGTCGCCGAGAAGTTGACCGATGTCATCAACGACTTCAAGAAGGGTTTCGCGCCGTCCAGCGGCGGCTCGGTGGCCCCCGAAGAGCACATCGAGGCACTCGACGAAGAAAAGCTCGGCATACAAGCGGTACCTGTGCACAAGCCAAGACCGCGCCTGCCAAGGCTGCCAAGGCCGCCCGCACCGCCGAAGAGGAAGTAGCCACCCATGGTTGCCACACTGCGAGAGTTGCGCGGGCGCATCCGCTCTGCCGAGTCGATCAAGAAGATCACCAAGGCTCAGGAGATGATCGCCTCGTCACGCATCGCCAGGGCGACCGCCCGGCTAGAAGAGGTCCGCCCGTATACGTTCGCGCTCCTAAAAATGCTGACCGACTTGGCCGACGAAGCGGCGCTGGATCATCCGCTGCTCGTCGAGCGGGCCGAGCCCAAGCGGGCCGGTGTTCTGGTGGTGGCGTCCGACCGCGGGCTGTGCGGTGCGCACAACGCCAACGTGTTTCGGCGCAGCCAGGAGCTGTTCTCGCTGCTGCGCGAGAAAGGCAAAACCCCGATTCTCTACGTCGTCGGCCGCAAGGCGCTGAACTATTTCACCTTCCGGAACTGGGACATCAGCGAGTCGTGGACCGGGTTTTCCGAGCACCCCAGCCATGAGAACGCCGTCACCATCGCCTCGACGCTGGTGGACGCGTTCATGGTCGGTGTCGGCGACGAAGGCGAGGTCCCGGGGGCCGACGGCGTCCTCGGCGTCGATGAGCTGCACATCGTGGCCACCCGTTTCGAATCGATGGTCAGCCAGCCGGTCGAGGTAGTCCAAATCGCGCCGATGGTGACGGAGGTCGTCGAGGAGTCCGGGCCGCGCACGCTGTATTCGTTTGAGCCGGACGCCACGACGTTGTTCGCGTCGCTGCTGCCGCGTTACGTCACCAGGTGCGTGTACCTGGCCCTGCTGGAAGCGGCGGCATCGGAGTCGGCGTCGCGCCAGCGCGCGATGAAGTCGGCCACCGACAACGCCGACGACCTCATCAAGGCCCTGACGCTGCTGGCCAACCGCGAGCGGCAGGCCCAGATCACCTCGGAGATCATCGAGATCGTCGGCGGCGCAGACGCTTTGGCCGCAGCCGCAGACAGCTAAGTACTACAGGAAGCGAAACGACTATGACTGCCGCCTCCGAAAGCCGACAGCCGATCACACCGACGCCATCACCGGCCGGGTGGTCAGGGTCACCGGGAGCTCAAGTGAGCACCACGACCGCCCACCCGGACACTATCGCGATCAACACGATCCGGACACTGTGCATGGACGCGATCCAGCGCGCCAACTCGGGCCATCCGGGCACCCCGATGGGGGTGGCCCCCGTCGCCTACACGTTGTGGCAGCGGTTCCTGCGCTTCGATCCCGCCGATCCGATCTGGCCAAACCGGGACCGGTTCGTGTTGTCGGAGGGCCATGCGTCAGCGCTGCTGTGGTCGTTGCTCCACCTGAGCGGCGTCCGCGCCGTGGACCCCGACTATGAGATTCTCAATCGGGCCGCAATTACTCTCGACGACCTCAAGACGTTTCGTCAGCTCGACTCTCGCTGCCCCGGCCATCCCGAGTACCGCTGGACAAGCGGCGTGGAAACGACCACCGGGCCGTTGGGCCAAGGGGTGGCGACCTCGGTGGGCATGGCGATCGCCGGGCGCTGGCTGGCGCAGCGCTACAACCGCGACGAGTCGACATTGTTCGATTTCGACGTTTATGCCCTGGCCGGCGACGGCTGCATGATGGAGGGCATCTCCGCAGAGGCCGCGTCCTTGGCTGGTCATCTCGGGCTGGCGAATCTGTGCTGGATCTACGACTCCAACCGCGTGACGATCGAGGGCCACACCGACATCGCGTTCACCGAGGATGTCGCGGCGCGCTTCGTGGCCCATGGCTGGAACGTCACCACCGTCGCCGACGCCAACGACACCGACTCGATCGATCGAGCGCTGCACACATTCAAGGCCGAGGGAGCCCGGCCGACCCTGATCGTGGTGCACAGCCACATCGGGTACGGCTCGCCGGTGGAAGACTCGCCCAAGGCACATGGGGAGCCGTTCGGGGTGGACGGTGTGCGGGCGACCAAGCGGTTCTTCGGCCTGCCCGAGGACGCCGACTTCTACATTCCCGACGGAGTCTACGACTGTTTTGCCTCCGGGATCGGCGCGCGCGGCAGGGCGGCCCGCGAGGCGTGGGAGGCGATGTTCGAGCGCTACCGCGAGACCCACCCCGACCTCGCCGACGAGATCGAGCGCATCCAGCGGCGTGACCTACCCGACGGCTGGGAGAACGCGCTGCCCACCTTCGGCGCCGATCCCAAAGGCATCGCGACCCGCGAGTCGTCCGGGCAGGTGCTGAACGCCGTGGCCCAGGCCGTGCCCTGGCTTGTCGGCGGTTCAGCCGACCTGTCCCCGTCCACCAAGACCAGGCTCGCATTCGACGGCGCAGGTGACTTCCAGGCCGCGCAACCGGGCCGGAACCTGCACTTCGGAATTCGCGAGCACGCTGCCGCAGCGATCACCAACGGCATGGCGCTTACCAAGCTGCGCCCGTACTGGTCGGGCTTTCTAATCTTCTCCGACTACGCCCGCGGGGCGATCCGGCTCTCGGCGCTGATGGAAATCCCGGTCCTGCACATTTTCACTCACGACTCGATCGGTGTCGGAGAAGACGGGCCCACCCACCAGCCGGTCGAGCAGCTGATCTCACTGCGGGCCATACCGGGCCTATTGGTGTTCCGCCCCGCCGATGCCAACGAGGTCGTCGAGACCTGGCGCATCGTGACCGCCGTGCGGCACGAGCCCGCCGCCCTGATCCTCTCCCGCCAGGCGCTGCCAACCCTCGACAGGAGCACTTTTGCGCCGGCGACAGGAGTCGCCAGAGGCGCCTACGTGCTGGCCGAGGCCGACACCGAAACACCGGACGTCATCCTGCTCGCTACCGGTTCGGAGGTGCATCTCGCGCTGGCCGCCCGAGAAGAGCTGCAGGCCGGCGGCGTCGGCACCCGCGTCGTGAGCATGCCCTGCTGGGAACTCTTCGATCGCCAGCCCCGGCAGTACCGCGACGAGGTGCTACCGCCATCGGTGACGGCACGTGTGGCGGTAGAGCAGGCGTCGACCCTGGGCTGGGACCGCTACGTCGGTGACGGCGGCGCGGTGATCGGGATGCACACCTTCGGGGCGTCGGCACCGCTGAAACAGTTGGTCAGCAAGTTCGGCTTCACCCCGGACCGGGTCGCGCAACGCGCGCGCGATTGCGTGACCGCGAGCCGCCAGCAATAACCCCCACGAACGCGCCGCCCCGAAACGCGGCACAGGAAAGGAAATTCGTGAACGCCACCGAGACCCTGCACGAGCGGGGACAGAGCCTGTGGCTCGACAACATCACCCGCAGCATGCTCGACGACGGCACCATCGGTAAATACATCGACTCCTACTCGGTGACCGGGCTGACCTCCAATCCCGCCATCTACGACAAGGCCATCGGATCGGGCGACTATGACGACGCGATCCGGGCCACGGCAGGCCGGGGGTTTGCGCCCGAGGAGCTGTTCTTCGATCTGGCCCTCGAAGACCTGCGCCGCGCCGCCGACTTGTTCCTGCCGATCCACGAAAGGACCGACGGAGTCGATGGGTGGGTCTCCCTGGAGGTCTCCCCCCTGCTCGCTTACGACACCGCGAGCACCGTGGCGGCGGCCAAGACCCTGCACGCGCGCGCCGGGCGGCCCAACCTGTTCATCAAGATCCCCGGCACTCCCGAGGGCCTCCCGGCGATCACGGAAGCCATCGCGGCCGGTGTCCCGGTGAACGTCACGCTGCTGTTCTCCACCGACCAGTACCTGGCCGCGGCGGATGCCTACCTGAAAGGCGTTGAGCGCCGGGTCGCCGACGGCCTCGACCCGGCCGTGGGCTCGGTCGCGTCGGTGTTCATGTCGCGCTGGGACACCGCGGTGGCCAAGCAGGTGCCCGCCGAGCTGCAAGGCAAGCTGGCCCTTGCGGTGGGCCTCGACGTCTACCGCGCCTACCGGCAACTGATGGACTCCGACCGGTTCCAGCGGCTGGAGAACGTCGGGGCCCGAATGCAGCGGCTGCTGTGGGCCAGCACGAGCACCAAGGACCCGGCCGCTCCAGACACCCTCTACGTGCACGGGCTGGCCGCTCCATTCACCGTCAACACCATGCCGGAGGCCACTCTTAAGGCCTTCTTCGACCACGGCGAGGTAGGGGAGCCGCTGCCGGCCGACGGCGGTGACGCCGATGTGCTGCTCGCGCGGTTCACCGAAGCGGGCGTCGATCTGGGCGAGCTCGCGGCCCAACTGCAGCGCGACGGGGCGAAGTCCTTCGTCGATGCCTGGAACGACCTGGTGGGCCGGATCGACGCCCAGACGTCCGTGGTCGCCTGAACAGCGCACCAGATGATCACCGACGAGACTTTCCCGGTCGAGCCGTGGCGCATTCGGGAAACGGACCTGGACCAGACCTTGCTGGAGCAGGCCGAGTCGTTGTTCGCACTATCCAACGGCCATATCGGCTTGCGGGGCAACCTCGACGAGGGCGAGCCGTTCGGCCTGCCGGGCACATATTTGAACGGCTTCTACGAGAAGCGGCCATTGCCCTACGCCGAGGCCGGCTACGGCTATCCCGAAGACGGTCAAACTCTAATCAATGTCACCAACGGCAAAATCATCCGATTGCTTGTCGATGACGAACCGTTTGACGTGCGCACCGGTGAATTGGCCGAGCACGAAAGGGTTTTGGATATGCGTGCGGGCACGCTTGCCCGGCTGGCGCGGTGGCGCTCCCCGAGGGGCAAGCAAGTGAAGGTGACATCGACCCGGCTGGTGTCGCTGCCGCAGCGCAGCGTGGTTGCCATCGAATACGACGTGGAGGCGCTTGACGAATCCATGCTTGTCACCCTGCAATCCGAGCTGGTGGCCAACGAGGATCAGCCGGCGCCGTCGGCGGACCCGCGAGTCGCGGCGGCGTTAAACAAGCCGCTGGAGTCGGTGGCTCACGAGACCAGCGAGCGGGGCGCAGTGCTGGTGCACCGGACGCGGGCGAGCGGGTTGACCATCGTTGCGGCGATGTCTCACGAGGTGGTGGGGCCCGGGCGGGTCGAGGTGGGCAGCGACTCCGGCGCCGACTGGGCGCGCACCCTCGTGATCTGTCGACTGCAACCCGGCGAGCACCTACGCATCGTGAAGTATCTGGGCTATGGCTGGTCGCCGTTGCGATCGGCGACGGCGCTGGTCGACGATGTCGCCGGCGCGGTGGCCCAGGCCCGCTATACCGGATGGCAGGGGCTGTGCGAGGCGCAGCGGGCCTTCCTTGACGACTTTTGGGACTGCGCCGATGTCGAGGTCGAGGGCGACCCGCAGTGCCAGCAGGCGGTGCGCTTTGGGCTGTTTCACTTGCTGCAGGCCAGCGCGCGCGCCGAGGGGCGGGCCATCCCGGCGAAGGGCCTGACCGGCGACGGCTATGACGGGCACGCCTTCTGGGACACCGAGGGGTACGTGCTTCCGGTGCTCACCTACACCGCGGCGTATGCCGCCGCCGACGCGCTGCGGTGGCGAGCCTCAATTCTGGATCCGGCGCGCCAGCGGGCGGCAGAGCTCGGGCTGGCAGGAGCGAGCTTTCCGTGGCGCACCATCGCCGGGCCTGAGTGCTCGGGGTACTGGCCGGCCGGCACGGCGGCCTGGCACATCAACGCCGACATAGCGATGGCCTTCGAGCGCTACCGCGTCGTGACCGGCGACGAGTCGCTGGAAGCCGAGTGCGGACTGCAGGTGCTCGTCGAGACCGCCCGACTGTGGGTGGCATTGGGGCATTACGACCGCCATGGGGTATGGCATCTCGACGGGACCGGCCCCGATGAGTACACGGCGATGGTGCGCGACAACCTGTTCACCAACCTGATGGCCGCAAACAACCTGGACACCGCGGCCGATGCGTGCACGCGGCATCCCGAGGCGGCACGCGCGATGGGTGTAACCTCCCAGGAGATTGCGGCGTGGCGGGATGCCGCCGACGCGGTGTGCGTGCCCTACGATGAGGAACTGGGTGTGCACGAGCAGTGTGCGGGATTTACCACATTGCGGGAGTGGAACTTCACCGCAGACACGGCCTATCCGCTGCTGCTACACGAGCCCTACGCGCGGCTGTACCTGTCACAGGTGGTTAAGCAGGCCGATCTGGTGTTGGCGATGCATTGGCTTAGCCACGCGTTTTCCATCGACCAGAAGGCCCGCAACGTCGACTATTACGAGCGGCGCACCACGCGCGATTCGTCGCTGTCGGCGGCCACGCAGGCGGTGCTGTGTGCCGAGGTCGGTCACCTCGAGCTGGCCCACGACTATACCGATGAGGCGGCGTTGCTCGATCTTCGCGACCTCAACCACAACACCCGCGACGGCCTGCATCTGGCGGCGTTGGCTGGAGCCTGGACGGCGTTGGTGTCGGGGTTTGGCGGTTTGCGCGACGATGAGGGGGTGCTGGCGTTGGACCCGTGCCTGCCCGACGGCATCACCAGATTGCGGTTCCGACTGCGCTGGGGGGGCTTTCGGCTGACCGCCGATATCAGCCACGCCGAGGTCACGTACCTGCTGCGCGACGGGCCGGAGGGCCAGCTGACCATCCGCCACGCCGGCTCTCGCTTGGATCTGAGAACCGATTCGCCCACGACGATGCCCGTGCGGCCGCGGGTTGCGCTGCTGCCGGCCCCGCCGCAGCCGCCTGGCCGCGCGCCCCTGCGACTCGCGGGAAAACATGGCGACGACGGTGCCAATGCTGGGGGCAATTGCAGCGCGACGGGGCCAATTCCTTCGTCAATGCCTGGAATGAGCTGATGGGCCGGATCGAGACGCAGACGTCCGCGGTCGCCTAAACAGCCCACCTGGACCGCCATTGCCAAGAAGGGAGTCAAAACGTGTCGATTCCGCCGTTGCGTGAGCGCCCGGCGCACGAGGCTCTTGCCCGACACTACTCGAAGATGGAGGGCCGCCATCTGCGAGAACTTTTCGCCGAGGACGCTACCCGCGGCGAGCGGTTCTGCGCTAAGGCCGCCGGGATCTACCTCGATTACTCGAAGAACCGCATCACCGAGGAGACTCTGAGCCTACTGTTTCAGCTGGCGCGGCAGTCTGAGTTCGAGCAGCGCGGCGACATGATGTTCGCCGGGGAGCGGATCAACGTGTCCGAGAACCGCTCGGTGCTGCACGTGGCGTTGCGGATGCCGAAAGGCACATCGCTGATAGTCGACGGGGTCGATGTCGTCGCCCAGGTGCATGAGGTCCTCGATCGGATGGCCGATTTCGCCACCAAGATCCGTTCGGGTGCCTGGAAGGGGCACACCGGCAAGCCGATCCGCAATATCGTCAATATCGGCATCGGCGGATC
>NZ_DATFYW010000034.1:0-13648 GCF_035314905.1 Mycobacterium sp. | reverse complement strand
TTTGCTACGATTCGGCGGTGCCGATGATTCGGGTCCGCGAGGCGGCCGAGTTGCTGGGAGTCAGCGACGACACCGTGCGGCGATGGATCGACGACGGCAGTCTCGCCGCCGGCAACGACCAATCCGGCCGGAAGGTGATCGCGGGCGACGTGCTCGCCGAGTTCGCACACGCGAATGCGGCGGCAGCGCCGAAGGATCCGCTCAGCGTGGCCAGCTCGGCGCGCAACCGGTTCGCCGGGCTGGTCACCAGGGTGGTGACGGACACGGTGATGGCACAAGTCGAAATGCAGTGCGGGCCATTCACCGTGGTGTCGCTGATGAGCGCCGACGCCGTGCGCGAATTGAAACTCGAGCCGGGCAGCGTCGCCGTGGCCGTCGTCAAGGCCACCACCGTGATCGTCGAAACTCCCTCGGGACAGTCATGAAACGCTCCAGCCGCCCGGTGCTCGCCGGGGTGCTGCTGTCGGCGCTGATCAGCGGCTGCAGCTCTGGGGGCAACCCGTCGCAGCCGGCCTCCTCGCCGGCTACGTCAGCGGCGGGCGGGAAGATCCTGGTCTTCGCCGCTGCCTCGCTGAAGAAGTCCTTCACCGACATCGGGCAGCAGTTCCAGACCGACAACCCCGGCAGCTCCGTCGAGTTCTCCTTCGCCGGCTCCTCGGATCTGGTCACCCAACTGACCAACGGCGCCCCGGCTGACGTGTTCGCCTCGGCCGACACGCAAAACATGGACAAGGCGGCGCAGGCAGGCCTGCTGGCCGGCGCCCCGGTGAATTTCGCATCCAACACGCTGACCATCGCCGTCGCGCCGGGCAACCCGAAGAAGATCACGTCGTTTCAGGATCTGACGAAGCCCGGTCTCGACGTGGTGGTGTGCGCCCCGCAAGTTCCGTGCGGATCGGCCACCCAGAAAGTCGAACAGGCCACCGGTGCGCACCTGACACCGGTCAGCGAGGAGTCCTCGGTCACCGACGTCCTCAACAAGGTGACCACCGGCCAGGCCGACGCCGGGCTGGTTTACATCACCGACGCGGCGGGGGCCGGCGACAAGGTCACCGCGGTCCCGTTCCCCGAAGCCTCCGGAGCGGTCAACACCTACCCGATAGCCGTGCTGAAGGGATCGAAAAACCCCGGCCTGGCAAGCAAATTCGTCGACATGGTCACCGGCCCGACGGGCCAGAAAGTCCTGAGCGCGGCCCGTTTCGCGAAACCCTGACCGGATCCACCTCAGTCGACGGTCAATTCGACGCGGGCCCAGGCGTTGTTGGCATATCCCCTCGGATTCCACAGGGCTGCCGCTGATTCGGGTTGCGTGGCGCCGGTGTCGTCCCATGCGCGGGCGGTGATGCGCAACGGGCCCGGTTCGACGTCGACGGTGAGCGACCATGGCCGCCACGCCCACCTGCCGGGTGCGGGGTGCAGGTCCGCCTGCCGCCAGGTGTGCCCGTCATCGAGGGACACGTCGACGCGTTCGACGCCGCGGCCGTCGCCGGCGATCCCATACCCGCGGATCGTCAGCTCGCCGGCCGGAATCCGGTCGCCATCGGTGGGCACGAGGACGTCGCAGTTGACAGCCAGCGACGACAACGAGATCCCCTCACCCGGCGCGGCGGTATCGGCATCGGTCTCCGGGGGAAGAACGCGGTAATCGAGGGCCTGAAAGTAATTCTGCGACGGCAACAGCTGCACCGTGATGGCCGTGACCCATTTGACGCTGCGGGCCCCGATGTATCCGGGCACGACTACCCGCACTGGTCCGCCGTGGGCGCGGGGAAGCGGTTGGGAGTTCATCTCCCAGGCCAGCAACACCTCCTCGGACATCGCCTTGCCCAGCGGGATCGAGCTGCCGTATTGCTGCACCGGCCGAGCCTCGCGGGCCACGTCGGGTGCGGCGAAGGCAACGTGGCGACCGTCCCCGGCATGGACTCCGGCCGCCGTGAGGACGTCGGCGAGCCGCGCGCCCCGCCACCTCGCGGTCGAGATCGCCCCGTGTGCCCAGGGATCCTTGCAGGGTATCGGCCGCACCCGCAGGAATTCGGCGCGCCGGTTGCCGGCGCACGCCAGCGTCGCCACCACGGAATGCCGGGGGAACCCGGTGGTCAACTGCGCGTAGGTCAGGGTGAGTGGCTCATCGACCGCGCCGTCGATCGTCAGCCGCCAGCGCTGGGGCGCGATGTCGGGGAACGGGCCGTGATTGCGGGCGTAAAACGCATCGACCGCGGTGATGTCGCTGCCGGCCAACACCGCCGGCGGCGGTTCGGCGTTGAACGGCGACCGCTCGCGCACCACCATGTCGTCGCGTTTACCCCACATCACCCTGACTCTTTTCTACCGCACTCCACCCGCCGGCGCGGTACGCGGCTTGATCAGCCACATCACGAGTACTTGAGCCACCGATCAGGTGACCTTGTGCTCTTTGGCGGCGCGGCGCGCGTCCAGACAATTCGGTCAACGAGGGGCCTCCGCGCCCACGGTCAACTCTCGTCAGAGAGGGAGTTCCGATGATCTGGACAGCGTCGTCCGTCCCGTTCTCCGTCTGGCGGAAAATCGCCATGGCCACCTGGCGTCCCAGGACAGACCCGATCATCTGGGCCACCATGGAAATCGAGGCCACCGGGCTTCTGGCGTACATCCGTCACGTCCGCGACGCCACAGGCCAGCACGTCACACCGGTCGACCTGGTCGGGAGGGCCGCCGGCAAGGTCCTCGAAGCGCTGCCGGGGCTCAATGGCCGGGTCGTTTTCGGAAGCTTCATGCCCTCCCCGACGATCGACTGTTTCTTCGTGGTGTCGCTGCGGACAGATCCGGTAACCGGAGTCCAGGCGGCAAGCACCGATCTTTCGGGCACCGTCGTACGTCGCGTCGACGAGAAGCCGCCGTGGGTGATCGCCGAGGAACTGGCCGACCGCGCCTCTCGTATCCGCGACGACGCAGATCCGCAGTTCAAGCAGACCAAGGCCATGGTGAAGGGGCTGCCACCGATACTGCTGCGCCCCGTGATGGATGCCGTCGCGTTCATCACGGAGAGCCTCCAGCTGCCCCTTCCCCTCTTCGGGCTGGAGGCCCGCCCGTACGGCTCCATCCTCGTGAGCAACGTGGGCACCTACGGGCTCGACTCGGCCGCCGCGCCGTGGCCGACGTTCTGCCATGTGCCGTTGGGAATCCTGATGGGTGCGGTGACCGACAAGGTGCTGGCGCGAAACGGTCAACCCGTCGTTCGTCCGGTGCTGCCGCTGACGATCGGTCTGGATCACCGGTTCGTCGACGGCTACCAGGCGGCGACGATGGCGCGCATCTTCCGCGGATATCTGGCCGATCCCGCCGCCGTCGACCCGGTGCCCGGCCCGCCGCGCGGCAGGCGGCGCGCCGCGGTGCGCTCCAATGGCAGAAGGCAAGCAACCGCGCGGCCGAGGAAAGCGACCCCGCCCAAGGCCGAGGTATAGCGAGCGGTCCCGGCCTCCGCCGAAAAGGGAACGCCGGCGGCTACTATCGGGGGCATGCCGCGATCTATGACGGTTCCGCAAAGCCGCAGGCGGGGTGAGGAACTCGAACACGCCGTGTATGCGGCCACACTGGCCGAACTGACCGACTCCGGCTACGGCGGCCTGACGATGGAAGGCATCGCGGCGCGGGCGCGCACCGGCAAGGCGGCACTCTACCGGCGCTGGCCCGGCAAGCACCCGCTGGTGGTGGACGCGATGCGGCACGCGATGCCCCCCCTGCCCCAGCCGCGCGCCAACCGCCCGGCCCGGCAGAATCTGATGGCCATCTTCGCCGCTCACTGCGACGTGCTGGCCGGAAAGACCGACTTCCCGCACCTGGACATCGTCGGGCAGCTCGTCCACGAACCGGAGCTGCGCGCGATCTTCGCCGAGGAGTTCATCGCCCCGCGGCTGGCGGCAATCGAAACCATCCTGCGCGGCGCGGAAGCCCGTGGCGAGGTGGCTGCCGGCAGCGTCACGCCCCTGACCGCGCGCATCGGACCCGCGCTGATCGTGCAGCACTTCCTGCTCACCGGCAAGCCGCCCACCCGGCGGGACCTCACCCGGATCATCGACACGCTGCTGCCGCGGTTGATCGCGGCGGGTGGCGGCGACTAATCGAGGCGGGTGGCAGCGACCGCCCATATCGGCATGTGCACCAGATAATCGTTCAACAGCGGCCCGATCACGGCCAGCTGGTCCTGCAGCGGCTTCATCCGCTCCGTCCAATCGTTGCTGGAAGTGCCCAGCCGCTCCATGTCGGCCATCGTGTCCGGACCGAACCGGGCCTGATAGGTGGAGGTGCCCAGGTAGTCCAGGCGCCAGCCGCCGGCGCCGAGCACCCGCTCGAAGTTCTCCGCCGGCAGCCCCGGCCACTGGATGCCGTTGACGTTGTGGCGGCCGAATTCGAACATGAACAGCCGCGCACCCGGCTTGGTAGCCCGGTGCAACGCCTGCACATACCGTGTCTGGGTCTGCTCGTCATCGAGGAACACGTGGTAGAACGCGCTGTCCACCACGGTGTCGAACCGGCCCTCGAACCCCGCCAGTCCCGTCGCGTCGGCCACCTCGAAGTTCACGTCCACCCCGGCCTTTTCGGCGTTGCGCCGGGCCCACTCGATCGCGGCGGGCGAGCCGTCGACGCCGGTGGTCGCATAGCCCCGCGACGCATAGTGGATCGCGTGGTATCCCGGGCCGGTGCCCGGGTCGAGCACCTCGCCACGAAGCGCGCCGTAGGCCACCAGCTGCTGAACCACCGGCTGCGGGCCGCCGATGTCCCAGGGGATGGGGCCCCGCTCGGAGCGCTGCGCACCGTACAACGCATCGAAATCCACTGCCGTGCTTGTCTGATCAGCCATCGGTCGTCCCTCCGACATCTGCGGAACCGCACGCGTTGTCACGCGCGTTGTGAACTAGGTCGTTCACTATATGGGTCAGCGTAGCCATTGCCGCCAAGGAACACCAGCGTCTACTAGATGAACGGCCTCCAGCGCGCGTTGCTGATTCGGCTCGGCACGGCGAAAGCGGTGCCAGCCTGCGTCCATGCCGGTGTGGGTCTACCACGTTCCGGTTGCTGTCGTGTTCGTAGGAGCGATGGTGATCGCCATTGGTGCGGTCATCAAGAACGTCAGGCAGCTCGGCAATGCCACCGCCGCCGATGCCCAGCTGACGTCGGGCACACCCGGAACGGCACGGGTCCTATCGGCGGAGTGGACCGGCGCGGTCATCAACCTGGAGTACGTTTGCCAAATCGGACTGAGGGTGGAAATCCCCGGCCGTGAACCGTATGACGTGAAAATCGAGCAGCGCGTCGACCCCCCTCCGGTTAGCCGCCCTGCAGCCCGGCACGACTGTCGCGGTACGGGTCGATCCCGCCAACCCGGTCAACATTCGAATCGACTTCACTGCGGTGACCACGCCGCCGGGAGCGGAATCGGCCGGTCCGCCGCCGACCGCGGCAGCTCTGGCCGACGCATACCGGCAAAGCCCCGGTTCGTCCCAGTCGGCCTCGGCAGCAGATTTACTCGGCTCGGGTCAGCGCGTCCAGGGGGTACTCAAGTCGTTTGCCGACACGGGAAGTACGCCCCGGCGCCTCGGCAAGGCTCCCAGCAGGCCGGAATTCCTTGACGACCCGCTCTACATCTTCGACGTCGATCTGCAATTCCCCAATCTGGCTCCCATCGAAGGCCAAGCCGTCCAGCGGGTACCCCGCGCGCAGGTGCCCAACCTCGCGGTCGGGCTCCAACTGGCCTGCGTGGCGGACCCTGCCGACCCCTCGCACCGTTTCGTCGTGGACTGGGGCGACATCGCACGCTGATCGGCTTCGGCGCCATGCACCTTCGTGAACAGTGGCACAAGGCGGGGGATTCTGCCACGCCGGGCAGCTCCCGGAATTGTGCGACGCGACTGAGACACTGTTCTGCGCGTAATCGGACGCCAACCCAGCCAGGAACAACATGATCCGCCTTGCGATCACCGCCGCCGGCATCGGCCTGTCGGCGATTGCCACGGCACCCGCCCGCGCCGACACCGCCGAGCACGCCTACATCAAGGTCCTCGATGACAACAACATCCACCACGGCACCCGCTCGCACGGCCTGGCGATGGGCCACGCCGTCTGCGCGGCCCTGGATGCCGGTGAGTACACCCCCGGGACGGTTGTGGTGGCCCTGCGTCGCGACGATCGCCTCAGCTACGACGACGCAGCCGCCGTCGCCGCCGCCGCAATCGCCATGTTCTGCCCCTGGAACAAGAGCTGACGAACCCCGGTCAAGTCGGCACCTTGGCCGCGATCTGGTTGGCGATGTTGACGGCCGAGTCCGCCGGGTTGGCGCTGCACGTGTTGACGTCGACAATGACGTTGTTTCTGAGGGCCAGCGCCCGTCCACAGCCCCAGCCGGGGGCATTGGCGTTCAGTTGAGTTGCGGTGGTGCTCAGTGTGCCGTTGGTGTTGGATACCGGGCCCACGGCCCACAGCGAATTGGTCTGGGTGTGGGTGTACTGGTGGCAGGCCGGCCACTGTTGGGCGGAGGCGGTGTAGAAGGCGCCGGCCTGGTTGGCGGAGGGGAAGGACACCACCGCCTGCTCGACATAGTGGGTGAAGTTATCGCCCTCCTGGAGGGTCTGGTCGCGCTCGGCGGTGTATCCGCTGCCCGCGTAGACCCGGGCCTGCGCCGAGCCGTCGACGGCCAGGCACTCGCTGGGCGCCATCGTGGCGCTGTCGTCAGACATCGACGTGCGGGAATTCGTAATCGTCATTCCGGTTGCCCCCATGGCGGTGTTGACCTGGTCGGGGCTGAGCAGCAACCCCTCCAGCACACCCTCGGCAACAGGAGGCGCAGTGGTCGACGTGGCGGTCGACGTGGTGACAGACGTTTTGCTGCCTTGATTGCCGGCGCTGCTACACGCGGCGGTGATAAGGCAGACGCCGGCAATGGCGAGTGCGGCAATCGGCTGGCGCATGTACTCATCCCCATTCCTGCGGTAACCCACCACCGATCAGCATCGCGCACTACCGCGGCCGGGGCGGAGATACGGACGAATCCGGCCCACGCAAAGATGTTCGGCACGTCCCGTGGTCGCATGCGCCGCGGCAAATAGACACCTTTTGATCAACCCGTCTCGAGGCTGGATTCATTTGCCACCGCTGGGAATTCTTCGCCTGCGCTGGAATGCGGCGTTTGCCTCCAGCTATTCGATTATGCTCGGTAGAGGGAGGATAGGGTGACATGGCGACGCGGGATGTGATTGAGCGACGGCCCACCGAGTCGGGCCCGGTTGGACGGCGCCGGGCGAAGTCGTCGGCCCGGGTGGTCGGGGTCGTCATCTCGTCGGGTGCCATCGGTGTAGCCGTGTATGTGGCCAGCGGCACCGAGGTGGCCAGTTCGGCCAGCGCAGATACCTTCACCACGGCCACGGCGACGGCGTCGGCGACGGTGTCCGGAGTCGCCGACGAAACGACAGCGGCGAGTTATCTGCAGAAGGTTGGTGCGGTCGACCAACAAATGGAGTCGGCGGTGCAGGCCGTGACCAACGGGGTGCAGAACCAGGACTGGGACGCGGCGAACACGGCGTGTCAACAGCTCTCCGGCGCGGGTCAGGCATTCCGCGCGATGTTGCCCAGTCCCGACTCCCGGGTAACTCCCCGGTTACGGCAGGCGGCAGACGACATCGAGGCCGCCTCGGGGCGGTGTATGACGTTTGGTCCCAATAGCGCTCAGGCTGACTGGGATCAGTTCATCTCGTCGATAAGCGGCGCGCGTTCGGACCTGACAAGCGCGGCCCACATCCTGGAGCATCCTCGCTGACCGCGACCCGTCGGGACAGGCCGATCCGGCGCGGCCGCCACGGTGTAGCTATTGCCCGCGAGGGTACGTCGCGGCGGCGATCCGGAGAATCTCCGGGCGATCCGCCGCAACGATGAACCCTGATTGGATTGCCCTGTCGAGCGCCGCCGTGAAGCGCTCGAGATAGTCCGCGACGCCGCCCGGATAAAGCCGCCGCAGGCTTCTGGCATCGAAGAGTTCGCCCGAGCCGAACAGATCGGACAGCGCACTCTCATCGGTGCCGAAACCGGATGTCCGTGCGACGGGCACGTCCACCCAAGGGGTCCGGACGCCGCCCCGGGAGAGTCCGTTCGGATCCAGAACCGGCCCCGGCGGGTCGGCGTCGTTGCACTGGATGCGGGGGGCGCGGGGCGCCGGCTCGCCCGTTCGGACCCAGTTGCACAGCCTCGCGAGCGCGGCCTGCAGGACGTAGTGGTGCTGCGGAGCGAAGTTGATGGCGTGCGCCAACTGCCGGCCCATCAGGATGCGGGTCGGCGCATAGGCCGCCACGATGTCGTCCAGTGGCGCGAAGCCCGTGTCGATCGGTGCCACCTGGATCGTGTAGTTGTCGGCGTGAGCGGTGCCGGGGATCTCCCAGGTCCGGAGGCGTTCGTCGTCAGGCTGCCTGGCGTGGTGGTAGCCCAGCTGTGGGCCGCCGAAAAGGTCGGTTTCGGTGATGATCGTGATCAGCGGCACGCGTAAGTCGGGACGGAACCTGACCGCCTGGGGCATCGCGGGCCGGTCGGCACCGAAGATCGAGCTCCCGTCCAGTGGCGCCGCGGGCGCGAACCGAGAATGGATCAAGAAGCCGTCGTAGACCCCGGCGAGCGGATCGATCGCGTTGACGTAGGTCGTCAGGAAGAAAGCCGACTGCGACTCTCCCACCGCGACAACGTGTTTTGGAGTCAGCGACCCCAGCACACCACTGTGCTGTGCGTCACGGATCAGTCCACCGATCCGGGAAAACATGTCGTAGGAGAACGCGTCGCCCGGGTGGCGCAGCGATGCATACCGCACCGGATCCTGGGTCTTCAGAGACATGTCCGCGCCACCGCGGCTCACACCGCCCTCGACGCCCACCCGCTGGGCGGACACCGCGACGTAGGCGTAGCCAGCGCGAACCACCTCGCGGTGCGCCATGAACCACACCGCAGGAGCGTCTATGCCGCCGCTCACGTTCAGCCACTCAACGAGCACCGTTCCGTTGAACCTGGCGCGATCGGCGGGCGTGAGCACCACCATCCGCGTGGTGTAATCAGCGGTCCCCGAATGCGTTACGGTCCACCGCCCGTCAGCCCCCAACTCCGCGCCGGGGGCGTACGACGACGCCGTCCCGGACACGAAGAACTCCTCGGCGAGGAAACCCAGCCCGGCAATGTCGAAAGCGCCTAAGAGCAGGTTGGGTTTCCCGGGCGCTGGTGTGACGACCACGTGATCCGTTATCGCACGGCGACGACGAGAAATAAAGGAGGCGCTGTCGCAGAGCCGGCCACAGACTCACTCGCGGCATGTTGCCGGTGGAGACTCATCGGGCCTGGATACCGCGGCTTGTTCGTCGCGATCCGATCAGCCCAGCACGGGGAACCGGCGCCGGCGGCCCAGCCGGTCGAGGGCTCCCTTGTGTTTCAGCGGATGCCGGCTCTCCTAGCCTGACAGGTTGAAGTTGCCATGGGAGCCGTAGATGGCCAGCGAGACGAGCAGCGTCACCGACACGACCACGATGAGCGATGTGCGCACCGCGTTGCCCGTCGCGACGCCGACACCGGCCGGTCCGCCCGAGGCGAAATAGCCGTAGTACGTGTGGATCAACAGGATCGTGAGCGCCATCAAGATGGCCTGAACAAACGACCACAACAAGTCGACCGGGTTGAGGAATGTCGAAAAGTAGTGGTCGTACAGCCCGGCTGATTGCCCCAAAAGCAACACGGTGGTGACGCGGCTCGCGACGAACGAAAGAATGACGGCGATGGAGTACAACGGCGTGATCGCGATCATCCCGGCAACAAGCCTGGTGCTGACCAAGAAGGAAATCGGGCGGATGGCCATGGATTCCAGCGCATCAATCTCTTCGTTGATTCGCATCGCACCCAGCTGCGCGGTCACGCCCGCCCCGAATGTGGCCGCCAAGCCGATCCCGGCGACAACGGGGGCAGAGATGCGAACATTGATGAACGCCGCCAAGAACCCGGTCAACGCCTCGATGCCGATGTTGCCCAGGGAGCTGTACCCCTGAACCGCCAGCGTGCCACCCGTAGCCAGGGTCAAAAACCCGACGATGACCAAGGTGCCACCCATCATCGCCAACGTGCCGGCGCCCATGCTGATCTCGGCGATCAGGCGAACGATGTCGCGCCGGTAGTAGCTCACCGCGTACGGCACGCCGGCGAGTGCCTCGCAGTAAAAGATCGTCTGATCACCGAGTCGACCCAACGTATCGACCGGCCGCTCCAGTTCACGGGTTACCCGGGGAGAGATGGCTCGCAGCGTCACGGCAGTCCTTCCCTCACTTGGCCGTTATCTGGATGCCGATCGCGGTGACGACCACGTTGATAACGAACAGCGACATGAACGCGAAGACGACCGTCTCGTTGACGGCGTTGCCCACGGCCTGTGCGCCGCCTCCGACTATCGTCAGTCCCTTATAACACGCAACCAGGCCGGCGATCAGGCCGAACAGCGCCGCCTTGACTCCCGAAATGATCAACTGGGGGACTCCGGTCAGCACCGTGATGCCGGCAGCGAACGCGCCGGGGTTGACGTTCTGGACGAACACCGAAAAGACGTAGCCGCCCACAATGCCGATGATGCAGACGAGGCTGTTCAACAGCAGGGCCACCAACCCCGAGGCGAGCATGCGGGGGGTGACCAACCGCTGCACCGGGTTGATGCCCAGGACCTCCAACGCGTCGATCTCGTCGCGGATGGTGCGCGACCCCAGGTCGGCGCACATCGCGGTGGCGCCGGCCCCGGCCACGATCAACACGGTCACCAGCGGACCAACCTGCGTGACCGCGCCGAAGGCCGCACCCGCACCGCTCAAGTCGGCCGCGCCGAGCTCGCGCAGCAGGATGTTGAGCGTGAAGCTGACCAGAACCGTGAACGGGATGGCCACCAGCAACGTGGGCAGGAGTGCGACGCGCGCGACGAACCACGACTGCTCCAGGAACTCTTTTGTCTGAAAGGGCCGGCGAAAGAGGAACTTCACCGCGTCGGCCGACATCACGAACAAGCCCCCGACCGCCTGGAAGGATCCGTCCCGGCGCACAACCGGCACTCCGACGGGCCAGCGATCCCCCCGTTTATTCGTCTTATTCGTCGGCTTATTCATCGTCGGCTTATTCATCGTCGGCTCCGGGGGGTCGGCCCGACGGAACACAGCCCGGGTCCGCGGGGAGGGTGGCTCGCCATCAAAGGACGCATGTTGGGCAATCTTCGCGGTCGTGACTGCCTCCACCGTCGAGGCAGCCGTCCGACTCTTGGGCTCAAGTTCTGGGCTGCAAGTTCAGGCTCCGCCTCCCAGCCAATCCCCCAATAGGGTCGTTTGACCCGGGTATGCGCGACTCATTGCCCCATTCGCGGTGGGGGATTGCTGCCGCGCCGAGTTGCCAACGCTTTTGGCGTGGAAGCGCTGACGGCGGATCACGTCATTCACGATGATCAGGAGCCAAGTATTCGCCGCCACGTGTTGCTTCCGCCCCCGGCGCACCGCCGCGTGGTGAGTTACCGGGTGCTCTGCCACCCACAATGCACACGAAACGTTCAGGTGGCAGACGGTGATGAGGTCTAGCGTCGACCGTGCGGGCGTCGAGACTGGGCACGAGCGGCGGCCGTGCCCGGCCGCGCAGCGCTCCCGGGATTCAACGGGCGGAGGGCACACTGGTGAGCGACAAGCCGAACATTCTGATCATCTGGGGCGATGACATCGGAATGAGCAACCTGAGCTGCTACACCGACGGTGTGATGGGGTATCGCACCCGCAACATCGACCGCATTGCCGAGGAGGGGGTGCGGTTCACCGACTACTACGGCGAGCAGAGCTGCACCGCCGGGCGGGCGGCGTTCATCACCGGGCAGAACCCCTACCGCACCGGGCTGACCAAGGTCGGCTTGCCCGGCGCCCCGCTGGGGCTGCAGCCGCAGGACCCGACCATCGCCACCGCGTTGAAGGCGCAGGGCTACGCCACCGGCCAGTTCGGCAAGAACCACCTGGGCGACCGCGACGAGCACCTGCCCACGATGCACGGCTTCGACGAGTTCTTCGGCAACCTCTATCACTTGAACGCCGAAGAGGAACCCGAGCTGCCCGACTATCCGAAGGATCCGGCGTTCCGGGAGAAGTTCGGGCCGCGCGGTGTCCTGCACACCTGGGCCCACCCCGACGGCACCCAGCGCATCGAGGACACCGGCCCGCTCACCAAGAAGCGGATGGAGACGGTCGACGAGGAGTTCCGCGACGCAGCAGTGGATTTCATCCGCCGCCAGCACGAGTCGCAGGTCCCGTTCTTCGTGTGGTTCAACGCCACCCACATGCACTTCCGCACCCATCCCAAGCCCGAAAGCATCGGCCGGGCCGGCCGCTGGCAGTCGGTGTACCACGACACGATGCTCGACCACGACGACCTCGTCGGCGACCTGCTGAATCTGCTCGACGAGCTGGGCATCGCCGAGAACACGATCGTGATGTACTCCACCGACAACGGCCCGCACATGAACTCGTGGCCCGACGGCGGCATGACCCCGTTCCGCAACGAGAAGAACTCGAACTGGGAGGGCGCCTACCGGGTGCCGGCGATGGTGCGCTGGCCGGGCCGCATCCCGGCCGGCACCGTGCGCACCGGCATCGTCAGCCACGCAGACTGGTTCGTCACGCTGCTGTCGGCGGCCGGTGTGCCCGATATCGCCGAGCGGCTGCGCACCGGAACGGATCTGGGCGGGGTCACCTACAAGGTGCACCTCGACGGGCACGACCAGCTGGCATACATCACCGGCGAGGCCGACGAGAGCCCGCGCCAGCACTTCTTCTACGTCTCCGACGACTGCGACCTCACCGCGATGCGATACGACAACTGGAAGTTCGTGTTCCTCGAGCAGCGCTGCCCCGGCACCCTGCGGATCTGGGCCGAGCCGTTCACCGAACTCCGTGTCCCCAAACTGTTCAACCTGCGCACCGACCCGTACGAGCGGGCCGACATCACGTCGAACACCTACTACGACTGGATGCTCGACCACATCTTCCTGTTCGTCCCGGCCCAGGACTACGTGGCGCAGATGCTGCAGACGCTGGTCGCGTTCCCGCAAAGGCAGAAGTCGGCCAGCTTCAACCTCGACCAGGTCATGGCCAAGCTGCAGGAAGGCGCGAAAAACGACTAAGCCCCTGGGGCGACTTCGAAGAGGCCGCGCTCAGTCGTGACTGGCGCGCTGCTCGTCGATGAATCCTGCCCGCAGCAAAATCAGTCCGCTGACCACCAGCACCCAGACTGGAAATGCCAGGGTCAGCCACATGCTGACGTCGCCGGCGATCAGCAATGCCACCGCCACCAGATAGCTGACGATCACAAGCCACCGCGGCATCAGCCCTGTCTTGAGCCAGATGGTGGCCAGTGAAACCATGAACACCGCCGCCATCCGGATGGCGTAGGTCTTGCTGGCGGCCAGCACGATCATCTTGCCGAAGGTGATCACCTCGGCGTGCGCGACGGGATCGGTGACGTCTTTGTTGCTGGCGACGAGCGCGGCAGCGACGGCGGTCGAGACGAACATCATCGCCAGGAACAACAGACCGCTGCCCAAGAACACCGATGCGAAGAACCGATCCTCATAGCGTCCGAAGCCGTCCCGCACGAC
>NZ_DATFYW010000033.1:0-10771 GCF_035314905.1 Mycobacterium sp. | reverse complement strand
GGGTGAGCGCGATCAACTCGGCCGCCTCCGGGGTGGGCAGCAACCGCTCCACGGCCATGCGAGCCCCTTCCTACTAGGGTGTCTGAGCACCCAAGTAAATATCGGATGGGCATACCGCAGGGTGAATCCGGCGGGGGAAGTTGAGGCGGTCAGGTGACGGAGACGCAGACGACGATCGGGGTGGTCGCGGAGTCGGCCGAGGGTGAGCGCCGGGTGGCGCTGGTGCCCAAGGCAGTCGCCGGCCTGACCGCCCGGGGCGTGGCGGTGGTGGTGGAGCCGGGGGCGGGCGCGGGGGCCCTGCTGCCCGACGACCTGTACACCAAGGCCGGCGCCACGATCGGCGACGCCTGGTCGGCCGACGTGGTGGTCAAGGTGGCGCCGCCGACCGACGAGGAGGTGGGCCGGTTGCGCCGCGGCCAGACGTTGATCGGCTTCTTGGCGCCGCGCAGCGCCGACACCAACATCGGTGCGCTGAAGGAGGCCGGGGTGGCCGCGTTCGCGCTGGAGGCGATTCCGCGGATCTCGCGGGCGCAGGCGATGGACGCGCTGTCGTCGCAGGCCAACGTGGCCGGCTACAAGGCGGCGCTGTTGGCGGCGTGGGAGGCGACGCGGTTTTTCCCGATGCTGACCACCGCGGCGGGCACCGTGAAGCCGGCCATGGTGCTGGTGCTCGGTGTCGGGGTGGCCGGGTTGCAGGCGCTGGCCACCGCCAAGCGGCTGGGGGCCCGCACCACCGGGTATGACGTGCGGCCCGAGGTCGCCGATCAGGTGCGCTCGGTGGGCGCCCAGTGGCTGGACCTGGGCATCGACGCGGCGGGGGAGGGCGGCTACGCCCGGGAACTTTCCGACGAGGAGCGCGCTTCCCAGCAGAAGGCGCTGGAAAAGGCCATCACCGGCTTCGACGTCGTGATCACCACGGCGTTGGTACCCGGGCGGCCCGCGCCGCGGCTGGTGACCGCCGACGCGGTGGCGGGCATGGCGGCCGGGAGCGTGGTGGTCGATCTGGCCGGGGAGGCCGGCGGCAATTGTGAGCTGACAGAGCCGGGCGAGACCGTCGTGCGCCACGACGTGACGATCGCCGCGCCGCTGAACCTGCCCGCCACGATGCCCGAGCACGCCAGCGAGCTGTATGCCAAGAACATCACCGCGCTGCTGGAGCTGCTGATCAAGGACGGGCGGCTGGCGCCCGATTTCGACGACGAGGTGGTCGCGGGCGCGTGCGTGACCCGTCCCAGGGAGGACTGAACGATGTATGACCAACTGCTGGCCAACCTGGCGATCCTGGTGCTGGCGGGGTTCGTCGGCTTCGCGGTGATCTCCAAGGTGCCCAACACCCTGCACACGCCGTTGATGTCGGGCACGAATGCGATCCACGGTGTCGTCGTCTTGGGCGCGCTGGTGGTGCTGGGGGGTCTGGAGCACCCGACGATCGCCGAGCAGATCATCTTGTTCGTCGCGCTGGTGTTCGGCACGCTCAACGTGGTCGGCGGCTTCGTGGTCACCGACCGCATGCTGGGCATGTTCAAGGGCAAGAAGCCGGCCAAGGCTGAGGTCGCCAAGGCCGGTCGCGCGGCTGACGGCGCGGCGGCGAACGGGCGGGTGAAGTGAACTACCTCGTCGCGGTCCTCTATATCGTCGCGTTCTCGCTGTTCATCTACGGCCTGATGGGCCTGACCGGCCCAAGGACCGCCGTGCGGGGCAACTGGATCGCCGCGACGGGCATGGCGATCGCGGTGATCGCCACGCTGGTCGCGATTCGCCACACCCACAACTGGGCGCTGATCATCGCGGGCCTGCTGGTGGGTGTGGCGCTGGGTGTGCCGCCTGCCCGGCTGACCAAGATGACCGCGATGCCGCAGCTGGTCGCTTTGTTCAACGGGGTGGGCGGCGGCACCGTCGCGCTGATCTCGCTGTCGGAATTCCTGGACACCAACGGCTTTTCGGCGTTTCACCACGGCGAGTCGCCGACCGTGAACATCGTCGTGGCATCGCTGTTCGCCGCGATCATCGGATCGATCTCGTTTTGGGGGTCGCTCATCGCGTTCGGCAAGCTGCAGGAGATCCTGCCCGGCCGCCCGATCAGCGTGGGCAAGGCCCAGCAGCCCCTGAACGCGCTGCTCCTGGTCGCTGCGGTGGCGTCGGCGGTGATCATCGGGCTGGCCGCGCATCCCGGCGGCGGGGCGTCGCTGTGGTGGATGATCGGGCTGCTGGGGGCCGCCGGCGTGCTGGGTCTGATGGTGGTGCTGCCGATCGGCGGCGCCGACATGCCGGTGGTCATCTCGATGCTGAACGCGATGACGGGGCTCTCGGCCGCCGCCGCGGGCCTGGCGCTTAACAACACCGCGATGATCGTCGCCGGCATGATCGTGGGCGCATCGGGTTCGATCCTGACCAACCTGATGGCCAAGGCGATGAACCGCTCCATCCCGGCGATCGTCGCCGGCGGGTTCGGCGGCAGCGGGGTCGCGGTGGGCTCCGGTGACGGCGTCGACCGCACGGTCAAGTCCACCTCGGCCGCGGACGCCGCCATCCAGATGGCCTACGCCAACCAGGTTATCGTGGTGCCCGGCTACGGCATGGCGGTCGCGCAGGCCCAGCACGCGGTCAAGGACATGGCCACCCTGCTCGAGCAGCGCGGGGTGCCGGTCAAATACGCCATCCACCCGGTGGCCGGCCGGATGCCCGGCCACATGAACGTGCTGTTAGCCGAGGCCGACGTGCCCTACGACGCGATGCAGGAAATGGACGACATCAACGACGAGTTCGCCCGCACCGATGTCGCGATGGTCATCGGCGCCAACGACGTCACCAACCCCGCGGCGCGCAACGAGCCCAACTCCCCGATCTACGGCATGCCGATCCTCAACGTCGACAAGGCCAAGTCGGTGATCGTGCTCAAACGATCGATGAACTCCGGCTTCGCCGGCATCGACAACCCGCTGTTCTACGGCGAAGGCACCACGATGCTCTTCGGGGACGCGAAGAAGTCGGTCAGCGCAGTGAGCGAGGAACTCAAGGCGCTCTAGACGAGCTCGATCGCTTCGGCGATCGACTGCAGGATGCGGCCGGGCCGGAACGGATACCTCTCGACTTCCTCGAGGGTGGTCGACCCGGTCAGCACGAGGATCGTGTCGAGGCCGGCCTCGATGCCGGCGACGACGTCGGTGTCCATCCGGTCGCCGACCATCATGGTGCTCTCCGAATGAGCCTCGATGCGATTCAGCGCGCTGCGGAACATCATCGGGTTCGGCTTGCCGACGAAGTACGGGTCGCGGCCCGTCGCCTTGGTGATCAGTGCCGCGACCGAGCCGGTGGCCGGCAGCGGGCCCTCGGACGACGGCCCGGTGGCATCGGGATTGGTTGCGATGAACCGGGCGCCCGCGCCGATCAACCGGATGGCCCTGGTGATCGCCGAGAACGAGTACGTCCTGGTCTCGCCGAGCACGACGAAATCCGGATCGATGTCGGTCAACGTGTAGCCGATTTCGTGCAGCGCCGTCGTGAGCCCCGCCTCGCCGATCACGTACGCCGAGCCGCCCTTGACCTGGCTATCCAGGAAGGTGGCGGTGGCGGTGGCTGAGGTCCAGATCGCCTGCTCGGGCACCGCGAGCCCCGACATGGCCAGCCGGGCCGACAGGTCGCGCGGCGTGAAGATGGAGTTGTTGGTCAGGACGAGAAACCGACGCCCCCGGTCGACGAGCCGCCGGAGAAACTCGGCGGCGCCCGGCAGAGCGTGGTCCTCGCGGACCAGCACACCGTCCATGTCGGTAAGCCAGCACTGCGCGGCTGAACGCACCAGGACAGTCTCTCAGTTGTGCCACAGCTAACGCGAGGCCCTACGATCGATCCCCGTGGCGGACGGCCAGTGGTACGAACAACCGGGTGCGGTGTTCGCCGCCGCCGTGGGCGGCCTGGTCGTGGTTGCCGTGATCGTGTTCGCGGTCGTGCAGACCTCCCGCCACTCCACCGCTCCGTCGGGAACCGACCTGCCGACGACGACCACGACTACGACGATTACGACACGCACGACGACGACCACGACCACGACGACGACGACCGCGACGACAACGCCGGAAACGAGTTCCAGCGAGCCACCGCCGGCGGAGACGACACGCGATACCAGCGCTCTGACCGACACCTCGACCTCGACCGGCACCACCACCATGTCGAACCCGTACTCGACGACCACGCCACCTATCGCCGGCGCCTCCTAGGGGTTTTCCGCGCTGTCTGATCAAACCAATGGCGCCGCCGGTGAGGGCACCGCCGAGGGGCAGCAGGGCCGGGCCGGCGCCACCGGGGTGCGGCAAAGCGCCCTGGGGCAGGCGGCGACGATTGTTCGCGATCGGCCAGCTCTCCTCTGGTTGTCGGAAGGGGAAAGCCAGGGCGCAGGCCACACGCGGAGCCGGCGCTCAGCCCACGGCCAGTGTCTCTTCCAATCCCGCGCCAAAGCAGCCCAGCACGGCTTCGACGTCCGCAACCGCCGCGCCATCGATGTTGAGCCCGAAGCAGCAGGTTCCGGCGTGGGAGACCATTGCCGCCATCACGGCGACACCGGGCAGCGGGCCGAATGGATACAGTCGCTCGACCTTGGCCCCGGCGAGATACGTCTGATACGGCAGGCCGGGCACGTTCGAGGCGGACATATCGGCCGCAGCCCCGAGCCGGGACAACGTGGCGCCCACCCCCGACGGCAGCCTGTTCGCCAGCGGAGCCACGAGTGAGAACGTGTCCAGCGCCGGCTCGGTGCGCAGCGATAGCACCGTGCCCCGAATGGCCGCGATGCGCTCCGCCGGGTCGGCGATACCGATCGGCGCGGCGAACAGCGCCCCGGCCCATTTATTGCCGCCCATCGGATCATCGGCCTTACGCAATGACACCGGCATCGCCATCGGCAGGCGGTCCAGCTCGACGCCGTGCCGTTCGTGATAGATCCGCAACCCGCCCAACAGCGCCGCGACGAACGCATCGTTCACCGACCCGCCGCCGGCTTTACCGGCCGACTTCAATTCCGCCAGCGGGCATTCCAGCACGCCGTAGCGCCAGACACGTCCGGTGCGGCCGCGGAGCAATGGCGACGAGGCGGCAGGCGGCGGCGACAGCACCCGTCGCAGCGAACCCGCGTACCGCAGTGCCTGCCCGACCGCATCCCGCGGCCGGGTCAGCAGGCCGACACCCGACCGGGCCACGGCCACCGCGATGCCGGGGGATGCAAGAAGCATTTCGCCAATCTCGTCGACTGCCAGCCGGATCGAGTCGATATCGGGTTCGCCGTCCTCTGCTGGTTCGGGCCGCGGCTTGTCCGGAGTGTGCTCGCGGGTTCGGCTCTGCAGGGACGACAGCAGTTCGATCCCGCCCATGCCGTCGGTGAGCGAGTGGTGCATCTTCAGCACATACGCCGCGCGGCCGTCATCGAGCCCCTCAACAAGCCGCGCCTCCCACAGCGGCCGGTGGCGGTCCAGCGGCACCAGCGCGAACGCCGCCGCGTGGTCCAGCAGGGCCCGCATCGAACCGGCGCCCGGTAGCCGCACGCGGCGCAGGTGGTAGTCCAGCCGGAAGTGCTCGTCGAGGACCCAGGCCGGCGGGCCCACCGGCAAGGCGGGTTCGACCACGCGCTGACGGGTGCGGGCGATCAGCTGGGTTCCCCATTCGTGAGCCGCCACAAGGCGATCCCAGTCCGGCGTGGTGTCGAGCAGCATCACCGAGAGGATGGTCGAGGACTGCTGGGGGTGGCGCTCGGATCGCCACATCAGGGCCTCGAACTCCGTCATCCGCGGGCTGCGCCCCCACTGCGACGCCTTGGACCAGGCCTGCAGATTCGCATCCGCGACGGTTTGATCGTGGTCGCTCATGACACCTCCCCATCAATCGGCCAGTCATCGAGGGTGTCGACGAACTTCTGGCGAACCTCGGCGACGCGGGCATCCAGGTCGCCAACGGTCCAGTCTTCCGTCGGGATCGGTTCCAGTACAGCGACATCCACGGTGCCGGGGTTGATGACCATCGACCGCCGCCACATCAATTCACCCGCGTTGCGAATGACGATGGGCACCATGGGCACGCCCGCCTGCATCGCTAGATGGAACGCACCCTTCTTGAACCGTGCGACGGTCGGTGTCGGGGTGCGGGTGCCCTCGGGCATGATCGCCACCGACGTGCCGGAACGGATCCGCTCGACGAGCGCATCGATGTCGCGCTTGGCGCTCTCGGGATTTGACCGGTCAATGAACGCCAGGTCCATCAGCTGGCTGCCGATGATCATGCGCGGGTCGTAGCGGGCTTCCTTTTTGGCCACGCCCGTGAGATTCCGGCGGACCAGGGAGCCCACGATCAGAACATCCAGCGAACTCTGGTGGTTGCCGACGAACACCGCGGGACGACGTGCCCAAAGGTTATCTTCACCAACGACGTTCAAACGCACACCGGCCAGCGCGAGCGCGCTGTCACAGGCCAGCGGTAAGGCGGCGTTGAGGCCGAGCTCGGGATCGCGGCGCAGCGCTCCGAGCGCGAATCCCAGACCCATCCCGGTATTGAACGCGCCCATCGCCGCTGCGGTGCCCAGCAGTGCCCGCAGGCCGGGCTTGCGTGGTTCCCGCAAGGTCAGAATTGGCCAGCCCTGCGCCTGCGCGGCGGCGGCGAGCCCCGGGTGGGGATTCAGTGCGCTCGGGCTGCCGACCGAAGCAAGGAACGGCACGTCCTCGGCGCCGTTGGCGTACGCGTAGCTCGCCGGCAGATCGATCTTGTTGCCACGGGCAAACTCTCGTACGGCCGCGCCCTTGGGTTCACCCCAAAGCATTGGCCCGGCGAGCCGACCGGTCAGGATGCCGTCTTCGACCTCAACATGCGTGCACAACAGGTGTTCGATACCGAGGTCCGTCGCGACTGGCTCGATCTGGTATCTGGAAGCCGACGAGGCAATCGCGAGTGTGTGTCCCATTCGGCGATGCGCCCGCACCAGTTCGCGTGCCCCCGGGCGCATGGTGCCCGAGACCTTCTGCACGAAGAGCCGCTCCCCGAGTTCGGTCAGCGTGTCCTCGGTGCGCCCGCGCAGCCCCATGAACGCCGCGTCGGCGAACTTCGCCGGGTCGCCACCTAGGCCGGTGTCCAGCGCCGACAGCAGAACTCGGAGAAATTCGCCGGACGAGACCTCACCGCTGCGGACGCGGTCGGAATAGAACGCCGCGGCCGTGTAGCCCTGCACCAGGGTGCCGTCGAGATCGAAGAACGCGCCGATCCGGGGCCCGGAGGGCCCCTGCCGAACCTTCTCGATCGCCTCGCGCGCGCTGGTCATCGCCCTCTGGCCAGCTCTGCTATCTTGTTGACTCGTCGTATCGCCGTGGCGATCTCGTCGGCAAACTGCTGCCGGCGTTTGGCGATGTCGTCGCCGCCGAACAACTCACGATGCCGAGCCAGGCGGAGTGCCGTCTTGAACAGTTCCATCGACCTCGACTCGGCGCTGGCGATTCTGCGCTGCAGCTCCCACTGCTTGCCAATCTGCAGGCATTCGGTGAGAAAGGCCTTCTCGTCGAACGACTCGTCCTCATGGGCGGCCAGTCGGTCGGCGACGATGTCGTAGGCGTCGAGGAACGGGCGCAACACCAGGTGCGCCAGCAGTGGGTCGGCCGACTCCAGCAGCGACCGCGCATCGGCTGCGGTCCAATTCTTGGCCGTGTCATCCACGGCCGCGCCGATGAGGCGCAGTTCGTCGGTCAGGTCGCGCTCGAACTCCGCGCGTGCGGAGAACAAGAACTCGAACTTCAACAGCTCCCGAAGACGCAGCGCCTCGTCGTGCACGGTCGCCCGGGAATCGGCGCCACTTTCCGCCGCGGCGAGCAATGCCATCTCGGCGATGGCGCGATCGACCAGAATGTGGATCGCCGTGTTCCGGTAGAACGCCGCAACCAAGTGCTGCTGCTCGCCGATGCCCCAGACCGGTTCCGTCCCGGCGTCGTAGACGCTCACCACACCGGAGGCGACCAGCTCGTGCAGCGTCCATCGGATCGCCGACCGATTCGTCAGATCAGCCGCACCGGCGACCTTCCAGTTGCGCGCCGCGATGTAACTCGCGAGCGGGCGCACCGTGGCCATCACCTCGCCGATCGTGAGCGAACGGTCCGCACCCAGCAGCGCGAGGCTCACTACCGCGGTGGGCGTGACAGGCGTTGCGCGGTTGATCCGGTGCGACATGTCGAGCGCGATGCGCTCGATCTCGTTGCCGGACGCTGATGTGTCGGCCCGCAATTCCTCTAGGCGCTTGCGCAGCGGCACCGGTTCGCCGAAGTCCAGGTAGGCGCGGCCGAGCCGGTGGGCCTGCTGCCGGGCAAGCCGGACCAAAAACCGGAGATCCTCGGGCGGCTTCACGCCGCCGGATGCCTCGGTGGTCATCGCGCCCACCTCGTGCAGCTGGTCATAGACGATCGAGGTGGGCACGAGATACACCTCAGGGCCGTCGATCTCGTCGACGGCGTCGCTGATGTAACGCAGGATGCCGTACACCGGGGGTCGTAGTTTGCCGGTCCGGGTCCTGCCTCCTTCGATCGACCAGGTGAGGTTGGCGTGATTTTGCACCAGCTGCGCGGTATAGGCGCGCAGCGCGAACCGGTAGACGGGAATGTCCCTGGTCTGGCGCCGGATAAAGATCGCCCCGGTACGTTTCGCAACCGTGCCGAACGGGAAGAAGTTCATATTCGCCCCGCCATAGGTCAGCGCGGGCTTGAGCCGGTTCGTGATGATCGCCTCGGGCAGCAGCATGCCGTCCAGGTAGGACCGGTGCGAGAACGCGAACGCAAGCGTCGCCTTACGGTCGAGCTTGCGCAGTTCCGCCACCCGCTCGTCGTCGACCAGAACGTCGTAGGCCCGCATGAACCAACGACTGAAGCCACGCCAGGCTTCCACCGACCGCTCGTCCACCGACGCCGCCATTTCGCGCAGGTAGCCGGCCGCCTCCGCGCGCACGCTGTCCGGGTCTCGCCCAAGGGTCGCCGCAAGTCCGCACACCCGCTCCTCGTACCACCGCGCGGCGAGCAGTTGGGAAACCTCTTCGGGGTCTGATGCCATGGCGGTCGCCGACTCGTCCACGACGCCAGCCCGTTGCAATATCTTTCGCGCCCCGATCCGATCGAGCACGTTTGCGTTCATCGGTCCATCTCCAGTCGGTTCGCCGCCCAGATCGCAGGGCGACCTCTCGACACATCGACGCTAACCCTGTTGTGAACGCCCGACGCGCGATTCCGCCGGGAAGCCGCAGAACGCTGGTTGAGCGACATTGACCTGAGCCTGTTCCACCTGACCCGCGGGCTCGGATTCGCCGAGCAGAGCGTGCCCGGTCGTTCTTGTCAGCCTGGTTCGGCTGTGGTCCGCGCACCTATCGGCGGGCAATCCGCTCCACCGCGTCATTTCAGCGCGCGTAGCGGCACGTCGAGCAGGAGTTGAAGCGAAACTGGCCGATATTGCAGTCGCCCTGCCAGGAACCTCTATCTGAATCCTGCTTAGCCCTATGTGAACGTCGAGTGCTTGCGAATCGGTTCTTCGGTCGTGATCTTCGATCACATATCCGATGCTCAGCGCGTGCTAGTTGCGCTGCAGCCGATGACGTGATTCACTAAGTGAATATTCCGTAGTTTTGGAAATCGGCGAGGGAGTGGTTATGGGCGGACGTGTCGTGGTGGCGGGCGTCGGGATGATTCCGTTCAGCACACCGAGGAAGAGCGAGCCGTATGACGTCATGGCCCAAGCCGCCGCGCGGAGGGCTCTCGATGACGCCGGCATCGAATACGCCGCGGTGCAGCAGGGATACGTGGGCTACGTGTATGGCGACTCGACGTCGGGTCAGGCCTCGTTGTACGGGCTGGGCCAGACCGGTATTCCGATCGTCAATGTCAACAACAATTGTTCGACGGGCTCGTCGGCGTTGTTCTTGGCGCGGCAGGCGATCGAGACCGGCGCAGCGGACTGTGTGATCGCGCTTGGCTTCGAGCAGATGATGCGCGGGGCGCTGGGTTCGATGTGGAGTGATCGGCCCAGCGCTTTCGCCCGGTTCGACGACACCACGAGGGCGCTTCAGGGGTGGGATGACGCCGCCCCGATGGCGGCGCAGTATTTCGGCGGCGCGGGAATTGCGTACGCCGACAAGTACGGCATGGACCCCGCCGTATTCGCGCAGGTCGCGGTCAAGGCGCGCAAGCATGCCGCCAACAACCCGTATGCGGTGTTCCGCGACCCGGTCACTGTTGAGGAGGTGTTGGCGTCTCCGTCTATCTTCGGCCCGCTGACACGGCTGCAGTGCTGTCCGCCGACCTGCGGTGCTGCCGCGGCGATTTTGTGCAGCGCGGAGTTCGCGCGCGCCAACGGGCTCGACGCCACGGTGGTAATCCGGGCGCAGGCGATGACCACTGACTTTGCGTCGACCTTCTGCGGCGACATGATCGCGGTTGTCGGTTACGACATGGCCAAGGCCGCTGCCGACCAGGTCTATGAGGCAGCCGGGGTCGGTCCGGAGGACATCAGCGTCGTCGAACTGCATGACTGCTTCACCACCAACGAAGTATTGAGCTATGAGTGCCTGGGTTTGACCCCGGAGGGCACCGCCGAGAAGTTCATCGCCGAGGGCGACAACACCTACGGCGGGCGGGTTGTCACCAACCCGTCGGGCGGGCTGCTGTCCAAGGGCCACCCGCTGGGCGCAACAGGTTTGGCGCAGTGCGCTGAATTGGTGTGGCAGTTGCGCGGTCAGGCAGGGGCCCGCCAGGTCGAGGGCGTCACGCTGGCGTTG
>NZ_DATFYW010000032.1:0-4411 GCF_035314905.1 Mycobacterium sp. | reverse complement strand
GCCGCGCCAGGCCGTCGAGGCCACCAAGCGGCTGCTCAACATCCACCTCGAGAAGGCCGTGCTCGCGACCCTCGACTACGCGAACACCGCCGAGGAGCAGTCGTTTTCGACCGAGGACTTCCGCGCGATCGTCACCCGGCTCAACGCGCCGAAATAGAGCTTTCTGCTCTTCGCGCAAGCGCTCATCGCTGCCTTCTGCTCTTCGCGCAAGCGCTCATCGCCGCCTTCTGCTCTTCGCGCAAGCGCTCATCGCCGCCTTGTGCTCTTCGCGCAAGCGCTCATCGCTAGCGATTCCGAGCGCTGCACGGTTCCGGTGATGCCGCGCGCGTCCTGGCGGGCGAGCAGCACGGCGGCATCGGCCATCGCCTCCGGGGGTTCCACCATCTCGGGCGGAATCTGGACCCCGCCGCCGCCGGCCAGCCAGCCCTCGGTCAGCACGACACGGGACGGGCTGAGGCAGTTGACCGCGATGTTGTCGCCCTTCAGGTCGGACGCCAGCCCGAGATAGAGGCGTTCGACGGCCGCCTTGGACACCCAGTAGGCGTTGGCGCCCTTGTTCGTCATGCCGACCCCGGTCGTCGTCACCGCGACCAGTGAGCCGCCGCCCCGCTCCCGCACATGCGGAATCACGGCCCTGGTCACCAGGAACACGCCGGTCAGGTTGACGTCCAGGCACAGCTGCCACCGCTTGAGCGGCGTCGATTCGATCGGACCCAGCCACAGCACACCGGCGTTGGCGATCAGGATGTCGATGCCGCCGAACGCGGCAACCGTGGCCGCGACCGCGTTGTGCACCGACTCCTCGTCGGCGACGTTGCAGGGCACCGGCAGCGCCGCCCCGCCCGCCGCCATGATCCCGTCGGCGACCGAACCGATCGTGCCGGGCATTCGGCCCTCGTGCTCCGAGCGCGCGGCGACCGCGACGGCCGCGCCTTCTCGCGCGAGCGCGGCGGCCACCGTCGCGCCGATCCCGCGGCTGGCCCCCGCCACGAAGGCCACCTTGCCCGCGAGCACGCCGGTCATTTCGGTGGGAACCGCAGCGCTCCGTCGAGGCGGATGACTTCGCCGTTGAGATAGTCGTTTTCGACGATGCTCGCCACCATCGTCGCGTACTCGGCGGGCCGGCCCATCCGCTTCGGGTAGGGGATCTGCGGTCCCCAGTGCGCCTCGAGCTGTTCGGGCGGCACGGGGTACGCCGGTGTCAGGAACATGCCCGGAGCGATCGTGACGACGCGGATGCCGAGGGGCGAGAGGTCGCGAGCCGCGACCAGGGTCATGCCGATGACACCGCCCTTGGCGGCGGAATACGGCAGCTGGCCGACCTGGCCCTCGTAGCCCGCGATGGACGCGGTGTTGACGATGACGCCGCGTGCGCCCTCGACGGGTTCCTGCCGCGCAATGGCGGCAGCCGACAGCCGCATCACGTTGAACACGGCGGTCAGGTAGAAGTTGATGGTCGTCTTGAAACCCTCGAGGTCGAGCGGCGAGCCGTCCCTGCCGACGAGTCGCCCGCCGCTGGCCGGTCCCCCGTGGGTGTCGACCGAGATCCGCAGCGGCCCCAGGGCTTCCGCCTCGGCAATCGCGGCGTTGAGGTCGTCGGTGCTGGTGGCGTCGGTCCGCACGTAGCGGACACCCAACTCCTTCTCGAGCGCCCCGCCCTTCTCGTCGGCGAGGTCGGCGACGACCACCTTCGCCCCCGAGCCGTGCAGGCGACGGACGGTCGCCTCACCCAGGCCTCCCGCACCGCCGACGACTAACGCGGAGCTACCGGCGATCTGCATGTGGTTCCCCTTCTTGCAACGCGTACTCTCGGACTGAGAGAATAACATTCTCACACCGGACGAAATATATGGGGAGAACACCTATGCCCGATGCCGTCATCGTGTCCGCCCTGCGTACGCCCATCGGCACCGCCGTCAAGGGAACACTGCGCGACACCGACGCTTATCAGCTGGCCGAGCATGTGGTCGTCGAGGCGGTCGCGGCGCTGGACTCGCTGCCGGTCGACCTGCCGGTCGATGATGTGATCCTGGGCGAGGGGCTCTACGGCGGCGGTGTGGTGGCCCGCCATGCCGCTCTGACGGCGGGACTGACGTCGGTGCCCGGGCTGGCTCACAACCGCCACTGCGCCGCGGGGCTGGCCGCGGTGCAGGGTGCGGCGGCCAGTGTGCGGGCGGGAATGGACCAGCTGGTGATCGCCGGCGGGGTGAACTCGGCGTCGACGTCGCCGCGGTCGCGCAAGTTGGTCGACGGCGAGTGGGTCGACTGGTTCCCGCCGACGCATCCCGACCGGCCCGACGCGCCGAATCTGGACATGTCGATCACCGTGGGCTGGAATGCCGCGGTCCGGGCCGGGGTCAGCCGCGAGGAGATGGACGCGTGGGCGCTGGGTTCGCATCGCAAGGCGGTCGCGGCCATCGATGAGGGGCGTTTCAAGGAGGAGATCGTGCCGATCGAGACTCCCCACGGGCTGTTCTCGGTCGATGAGCATCCGCGCCGCGACACCAGCATGGAGAAGCTGGCCGCGCTCAAACCGCTGCACCCCGAGATCGAGGGTTTTTCGATCACCGCGGGCAACGCCAGCGGCGCCAACGACGGCGCGGCCGCGCTGGTGGTGGCCAGCGACGGGTTGGGGCTGCCGGCCCTGGCCGTCGTGAGGGGGTGGGCCTCGGTCGGTGTCGATCCCGCGATCACCGGGCTGGCGCCGGTCGACGCGATCCCCAAAGCCCTGCGGCGCGCGGGCATCTCGCTGGCCGACGTCGACGTGTTCGAGATCAACGAGGCGTTCGCGTCGATGTGCGTGGCCACGATCAAGATGCTGGGTATCGATCCGGACCGGGTGAACGTGAGCGGAAGCGGATGCTCGCTCGGTCATCCGGTCGCGGCCACCGGCGCACGCATGCTCGTCACCCTGGTGCACGAGCTGCGTCGGCGCGGCGGCGGCATCGGCGTGGCGGCGATGTGCGCCGGCGGCGGCATGGGTTCGGCCACGGTCATCGAGGTTCCAGCTCCTTGAGATGCATGACATCGACGAGCTGATCGCATCGGCGCGAGACGGATCGACCCGGGCCGCGGGCCGGCTGCTGAGCCTCGTCGAGAGCGCGCGGCGCGACGAGGTGCTGGCAGCCCTCGGCCGGTCCACCGCCCGGGTGATCGGGATCACCGGACCGCCGGGAGCGGGCAAGTCGACGACGATCGCGGCGCTCGTCGCGGTGTATCGCGGGCGGAACCTTCGCGTGGCGGTGCTCGCGGTCGACCCCTCGTCGCCCTACAGCGGCGGCGCGATCCTCGGCGACCGCATCCGGATGGCCGCCCACATCAACGATCCTGGTGTGCTCATCCGCTCGGTGGCCTCCCGCGGGCATCTGGGCGGGCTGGCGGCCGCCGTGCCCGCGGCCGTCCGCGTGCTTGCCGAACTCGGCTATGACGTAGTGCTTTTGGAGACGGTGGGGGTGGGGCAGTCCGAGGTCGAGGTGGCCGCCCTGGCCGATCCGACGGTGGTGATCCTCAATCCCGGTGCCGGCGACGCGGTCCAGGCGGCCAAGGCGGGCCTGCTCGAAGTCGCCGACATCGTGGTGGTCAACAAGGCCGATCGTGATGGTGCCGAGCAGACCGTTCGCGACCTTCGGGCCGAGACGCATGCCCCGATCCTCACCTCGGTGGCCGACCGCGGCGAAGGGGTGACCGATCTGATGGACGCGATCGACGCGCACCATCGCGCCGACACCCGTGCCCGCCGGATCGCTCGCGCGCGCGCCCAGATCCTGTCGCTGGCGCAGACCCGGCTGCGCGCCCATCCCGATCTCGAGCAGCTGGCCTCGTCGGTCGCCGAGGGCACCCGCGACGCCTACACCGCGGCCGAACTACTGCTCGGCGGCGCTACGCCGCCCGAATACTCCAGCGGGCGCGCGAAGACAGCGGGTCGCACAACTCCCCACTCGGGCTAGCGGCGTCGAACCAGGAGACTCCGCGCAGCCGTCGACACCGAGCAGCGCACGAGCACCGCCAGGGACCTAGCCGGCCGAGCCACCCCAGTACGGACCATACATGGCGTAGGGACCCGAATAGGGCGCCGGAATGGAGGCGTTGATCTCGGCGTCGCCATTCTTCACGCATTTGGTCGCGGTGGCCCCGGAGGTGCACGACTGGTTGTCCTGCGGACCCGGCGCCGCCGCCGCCGTAGTGACCGTGGTCGTCACCGTCGTCGGCGCCGGCTGGGACGGCACCGGCGTCCGATCGGCGGTGGCCATCGGTGCCGAGCCAATAGCTGCCGCGGCCGCTGCCGCGGCAGCGGCCGCCGCCAACGTTGCTGTGATGTGTTTCAATCCAATGCGCATGGTGGCACCCCTATTGATTCGATATCCGATTTTTCTTTCCAGAACTGATCTGTTCTCAAACGGATCCGTTCTGG
>NZ_DATFYW010000031.1:0-7793 GCF_035314905.1 Mycobacterium sp. | reverse complement strand
ACCCTGGCGCGCTTTCGATCGACGGCAAGACCCTCAGCCCGCCGTATACCGTTGTGGCCATTGGCGATCCGCCGACGCTGGCCGCCGCGATGAACATTCCCGGCGGGGCGGTCGACAGCGTGGGGCGGGTGGGCGGCACGATGAACATCGCGCAGTCCGACCAGGTCGACATCACGGCCTTGCGGCAGCCGAAACCACGCCAATACGCTCAGCCTGTCAAGTGAGCGCCTAAGCAAATTCGATCAGCCGATCCGTACCGACAGATAGGTAAGCCCGTGAACGAAATCCCAGCCGACCTGCACTACACCTCCGAGCACGAGTGGGTGCGCCGCACGGGTCCGGACACCGTGCGGGTAGGCATCACCGACTTCGCCCAGTTGTCGCTTGGTGACGTGGTTTTCGTTCAGCTGCCCGACGTGGGTGCCCAGGTCAGCGCCGGTGAGTCGTTCGGTGAGGTGGAGTCCACCAAGTCGGTGTCGGACCTTTATGCCCCGGTTACCGCGAAAGTGGTTGCGGTCAACGGCGATCTGGAGGGCAACCCGCAACTGGTCAATTCCGAGCCGTACGACGGCGGCTGGCTGGTGGATCTTCAGGCCGAAGCCGCCGCGTTGGAGGAGGGCGTCGCCGCGCTGCTGGACGCGGACGGCTACCGCAACACGATCACCGAGTGAGCGATTGTTAGGGTTCCTGCGACCGAATTGGCCGCACGCTGACGCGGCCCCTGATACGAACTAGGGCAGTCACAATAAGCAGGACTAGCGGTACGGTCATAGGAGCAAGTGCGGGCCGGCCTGACAGCCGGGTGTGACAACCGCCAGAGCAGCCAGGAGGAGCAGCGGGTGACCGACAAGGACAACGACCAGACGTCTGACGAAGTCACCGTGGAAACAACCTCCGTTTTCCGCGCGGACTTCCTCAACGAGCTGGATGCGCCGGCCTCGGCGGGCGCGGAGAGCGCGGTGTCCGGGGTCGAAGGACTGCCGCAGGGTTCGGCGTTGCTCGTCGTCAAGCGGGGGCCCAACGCGGGTTCGCGATTCCTGCTCGACCAGCCCGTCACGTCCGCCGGCCGCCACCCGGACAGCGACATCTTTCTCGACGACGTCACCGTCAGCCGCCGGCACGCCGAGTTCCGGCTCGAGAACGGCGAATTCCAGGTGGTTGACGTCGGAAGCCTCAACGGCACCTATGTGAACCGGGAACCCGTGGATTCGGCGGTGCTGGCCAACGGTGACGAGGTACAGATCGGCAAGTTCCGTTTGGTGTTTCTGACCGGCCCGCGCGGCGACGACGGCGAGTCCGGGCCGGGGTAGCCGCATGGCCGCGATGAGCCCTCGCGCGAAGAGCAGATGACTGCGCCCGATACGCCCGCGCTGGCCGGGATGTCGATCGGAGCGGTACTCGACCTGCTTCGACGGGAATTTCCCGACGTCACGATCTCGAAGATCCGCTTCCTCGAGGCCGAAGGCCTGGTGACGCCGCGGCGCAGTGCCTCGGGCTATCGCCGGTTCACCGCGTACGACTGCGCCCGCCTGCGGTTCATCTTGACCGCTCAGCGAGACCGCTACCTGCCGCTGAAGGTCATCAAGGCCGAACTCGACGCGCAGCCCGATGGCGAGCTGCCGCAGGCGGCCAAGTTCGCATTCGCCGCGCCGCGACTGGTCAGCGTCGCCGGCGATCACCACCGGGTCAACGACCACGCTGATCCCGCCGCGGTAGCGCCCACCAAGGTCAGGCTGAGCCGCGAGGATTTGCTGGAGCAGTCGGGCGTCGAGGATGAGCTGCTGAACACGCTGATGAAGGCCGGCGTGATCACCGCCGGGCCGGCCGGGTTCTTCGACGAGCACGCCGTGGTGATCCTGAAGTGCGCCAACGCGCTGGCTGAATACGGGGTCGAGGCGCGTCACCTGCGGGCATTTCGGTCGGCCGCCGACCGGCAATCGGACCTCATCGCCCAGATCGCGGGGCCGGTGGTCAAGGCGGGCAAGACCGGCGCGCGCGACCGCGCCGATGACCTGGCCCGCGAGGTCGCCGCGCTGGCGATCGCGTTGCACACGGCGTTGGTGAAGTCCGCCGTACGCGACGTTCTACACCGCTGAGGACTAGACTTTCTTCACGACGGCATCGTCACGTCAGGTCCCCGAAAGGGACGGGGCGCACGTTCGTGCGGAGGGCAGGCACAAATGGCTGAGGTTCGCGTCGTCGGCATTCGCGTAGAGCAACCCCAGAACCAACCGGTGTTGTTGCTGCGCGAGGCCAACGGCGACCGCTATCTGCCGATCTGGATCGGGCAGGCAGAGGCGGCGGCGATTGCGCTCGAGCAGCAGGGTGTCGAGCCCGCCAGGCCCCTGACGCACGACCTGATCCGAGATGTCATTGCTGCGCTTGGCCATTCGCTGAAAGAGGTGAGGATCGTCGACCTGCAGGAAGGCACTTTCTATGCCGACCTGATCTTCGACCGCGACATCAAGGTGTCGGCGCGGCCGTCGGATTCGGTGGCGATCGCGCTTCGGGTCGGGGTGCCGATCTATGTCGAGGAAGCAGTGCTGGCCGAGGCCGGGCTGCTGATCCCCGACGAGAACGACGACGAGGCCTCCGGCGCGGTGCGGGAGGACGAGGTCGAGAAGTTCAAGGAGTTCCTCGACAGCGTGTCGCCCGATGACTTCAAGGCGACATAGAGCAACATCACGGATGGATCTCAACTTGTCGGACTGAACCGACACGCGGGTGCGGGTCGCGATGACCGCAGCCCGCAACGGCCATAATTTTGGTCGCAACGGCAGGCCAATCAGCGCCCGTGGAAGCGTATGCTCGACAAACTCGGGCCGTTACGCGATTCAGGGCTCGTCGGCAGCCACGCGACAGGCGGGAGGTAGCGCAGTGGGCGATCAGCCACGTCATGAGCCGAGCCAGCCGGTGCAACCTGGACTGTTCCCCGACGACACGATCCCCGACGAGCTTGTCGGCTATCGGGGACCGAGCGCCTGCCAGATCGCCGGAATCACATACCGGCAGCTGGACTACTGGGCGCGCACGTCGCTGGTGGTGCCCTCCATTCGCAGCGCTGCCGGATCCGGCAGCCAGCGGCTGTATTCGTTCAAGGACATCCTCGTCCTCAAGATCGTCAAGCGGTTGCTCGACACCGGGATCTCGTTGCAGAACATCCGGGTGGCGGTCGATCACCTGCGCCAGCGTGGCGTCGAGGACCTCGCCCATATCACGTTGTTCTCCGACGGCACGACCGTGTACGAGTGCACGTCGGCCGAGGAGGTCGTCGACCTGCTGCAGGGCGGGCAGGGTGTGTTCGGCATCGCGGTGAGCGGCGCGATGCGCGAGCTGACCGGCGCAATCGCCGATTTCCCCGGCGAACGCGCCGACGGCGGCGAATCGATCGCGGCGCCGGAGGACGAACTGGCCACCCGGCGCAAGCACCGCGATCGCAAGATCGGCTGACCGGCTGCGGCACAGCCGAAGCGGGTAGACTCAAGCCCGCATCGCCCGTGAGCGGGAGAGTTCCGTGACAGCCAGTCACGGACGCCGAAGGAGCAACACCTCTCCGTCAACCTCTCAGGCACCCGGACCGCGCACGGACACGATGCCTCTGGAAAGCGGCGAGTTCTGCTCGCCCGCCCATGGGGAAAGGTGCGGCACCGGCGTGGGTGGCGCCCCGAATCTCTCAGGCGCCCGGTGCTCGGGTGGACGACAGAGGGAGGGGACGAAGTTCCTTCTGCCCAGGAGTCGTACGAGTGCCCAACCGCTCAACATTCGCAGACCGCCACATCGGACCTGACACCGACGACATCGCCGCCATGCTGTCGGTGATCGGTGTCGCCTCCCTGGACGAGCTGGCCGCCGAGGCGGTCCCCGCCAACATCCTGGACCATGTGCATGGCGGCGTCGCGCCCGGCCTCGACGCGCTTCCGCCCGCCGCCACCGAGGAGGCGGCGTTGGCCGAGCTGCGCGAGCTGGCCGACAGAAACACGGTCGCGGTGTCGATGATCGGGCAGGGCTACTTCGACACGCTGACGCCGCCGGTGCTGCGCCGCAACCTGATCGAGAACCCGGCGTGGTACACCGCCTACACCCCGTATCAGCCGGAGATCAGCCAGGGCCGCCTCGAGGCGCTGCTGAACTTCCAGACGATGGTCGCCGACCTGACCGGCCTGGAGATCGCGAACGCGTCGATGCTCGACGAGGGCACCGCGGCGGCCGAGGCGATGACGCTGATGCACCGGGCCACACGGGGTTCGTCGAACCGGCTCGCGGTCGACGCCGATCTGTACCGCCAGACCGCGGCCGTCCTGGGCACCCGGGCCGAACCGCTGGGCATCGAGATCGTCAGCGCCGATCTGCGCCAGGGTCTCCCCGCGGGCGACTTCTTCGGCGTGGTCGCCCAGCTGCCCGGCGGCAGCGGCGAAGTCTTCGACTGGGCCGACCTGGTGGCCGCCGCCCATGAGCGCGGCGCGCTGGTGGCGATCGGCGCCGACCTCCTGGCGTTGACACTGATCACCCCGCCGGGCGAGGTGGGCGCGGACGTCGCGTTCGGCAGTGCCCAGCGTTTCGGCGTACCAATGGGATTCGGCGGCCCGCACGCCGGCTACCTGGCGGTGCACAGCAAGCATGCCCGCCAGCTGCCGGGCCGGCTGGTCGGCGTATCGCTGGACGCCGACGGATCGCCGGCCTACCGGCTGTCGCTGCAGACGCGCGAGCAGCACATCCGCCGGGACAAGGCGACCAGCAACATCTGCACCGCGCAGGTGTTGCTGGCGGTGCTGGCCGCGATGTATGCGAGCTATCACGGGGCCGAGGGTTTGACGTCGATCGCGCGGCGCGTGCACGGTCACGCGCGGTCGCTGGCCACCGGCCTCTCCACGGCGGGCGTGGAGGTGGTGCATCGTGCGTTCTTCGACACCGTGCTGGCGCGGGTACCCGGACAGGCCGCCGACGTTGTCGCGGCCGCCAAAGAGCGCGGCATCAACATCTGGCTCGTCGACGCCGACCACGCGTCGGTGTCCTGCGACGAGGTCACCACCGACGAGCACGTGGCAAGGGTCCTGGAGGCGTTCGGCGCGGCGCCCGTCGGCGACTTCGGCGCACTCGACATCGAGACGCGGACCGCGGAGTTCCTAACCCATCCCGCGTTCACGCGCTACCGCACGGAAACCGAGATGATGCGCTACCTGCGGACGCTGGCCGACAAAGATATCGCGTTGGACCGCAGCATGATTCCGCTGGGCTCATGCACGATGAAGCTCAACGCGGCCGCCGAAATGGAGCCCATCACCTGGCCGGAGTTCGCCCGTCAGCACCCGTTCGCGCCGCCAGCGGACACACCCGGACTGCGGCGGCTGATCGGCGATCTGGAGGCATGGCTGACGCAGATGACCGGGTATGACGCGGTGTCGCTCCAGCCAAATGCGGGCTCGCAGGGGGAGTACGCCGGACTGCTGGCGATCCGCGCATACCATGCCGGACGCGGCGAGCCCGGCCGCGACGTGTGCCTGATCCCGTCGAGTGCGCATGGGACCAACGCCGCGTCGGCGGCGCTGGCCGGCATGCGCGTCGTCGTGGTGGCGTGCCGCGCCAACGGGGATGTCGACCTCGACGACCTGCGCGCGAAGGTGGCCGAACACGCCGACCGACTCGCGGCGCTGATGATCACCTACCCGTCGACGCACGGTGTCTACGAGCACGACGTCGCCGACATCTGCGCCGCGGTGCACGACGCCGGCGGGCAGGTTTACGTCGACGGCGCCAATCTCAACGCGCTCGTCGGCCTCGCGCGGCCGGGCCGCTTCGGCGGCGACGTCAGCCACCTGAACCTGCACAAGACGTTCTGCATCCCCCACGGCGGCGGCGGCCCGGGAGTCGGGCCCGTGGCGGTGCGCGAACATCTGCGGCCATACCTGCCCGGGCACCCGTTGGCCGACGAGTTGAGCGACGCACCGCCGGTGTCGTCGGCGCCGTACGGCTCAGCGTCGATCCTGCCGATTACCTGGGCCTATATCCGGATGATGGGTGCAGCCGGTTTGCGGGCCGCATCGCTCACCGCGATCGTGTCGGCCAATTACATCGCTCGGCGCCTCGACGAGTACTACCCCGTGCTGTACACCGGCGAGAACGGCATGGTGGCTCACGAATGCATCCTCGACCTGCGAGGCATCACCAAGGCCACGGGCGTGACCGTCGACGATGTCGCGAAACGGCTGGCGGACTATGGGTTCCACGCTCCGACGATGAGCTTCCCTGTTGCCGGAACGTTGATGGTCGAACCGACCGAGAGCGAGAGCCTGGGCGAGTTGGACGCATTCTGCGATGCGATGATCGCGATCCGGGGCGAGATCGACCAGGTCGGATCCGGGCAGTGGCCGGTCGAGGACAATCCGTTGCGCGGCGCACCTCACACCGCCGCAAGTTTGCTTGTCGAGAAATGGGAGCATCCCTATACCCGCGAGCAGGCGGGATATCCGCTCGGCAGGGGCGTCAGGCCCAAGGTGTGGCCGCCGGTCCGCCGCATCGACGGCGCCTACGGAGACCGCAACCTGGTGTGTTCGTGCCCACCGGTGGAGGCGTACGCATAGCAAGTCGTTCTAACGTTTGCGGTTTGCGATGCACGCGTCGCCCGGATCGGCGATGATCGAAGTGTACTGGTGAGACCGGCGGGGCTTATGTCCGCGTAGCGGGGGAGCAGGATTGACATGACTGCGGGCATGCCGCAAGGTTCGGCCGAGCGGACCTCCGCGGTCCGAACGCTGTACATATTCCCGCACGCCGGCGGATCCGCAGGGTCCTATGTTCCGTTTTCCCGGGCGTTTTCGATCGATCTAAAACGCATCGCGGTCCAGTATCCCGGCCGTTCCGATCGACATGATGTACCGGATGTAACGAGCATTCCAGCACTTGCGGACGAGATCTATAAGATGTTGTCGCCGGCAATCAAGCCCGATTCACGCGTCGCTTTCTTCGGCCACAGCATGGGCGGGCTGGTCGCATTCGAGGTGGCCCGCAGGTTTGAAGCGGTCGGCGCGCCGATCGCGGCTCTCTTCGTATCGGCGTCCCCAGCGCCGGGACATGCCGGGTATGAATACCTTCAGGAAACCGATGATGACCTCTTGAAGATGATCACCGAGTTGACCGGTACGAGCTCTGAATTCATCGGTGGCCAATTTGGCGCACAGGTCCTGCGAACATTGCGGAACTACGGAGCCATCACGGATTACAGCTGTCCACCCGGAACAACGGTCTCATGTCCAATCTATGCATACGCCGCTGCAGGCGATACTGCGGTCAGTTACGAAAGTGTGCTGGCATGGGCGGGATTTACGACATCGGAATTCGCGATTCGCGTTTTAGCTGGTGATCACTTTTACATAACTGCAGATGTGCGTGACCTTGCAGAAGATATTCAGAACCGAATTTCTCAGTTCAAAACCGGAAGGTAGCGGCGCAGATCGCGTCGCCTCGTCGACGATGTCCCGTCAGCTGCTTTCGGACAGTCCGAGGATCCGTGGTTGTGATGTACGGTGTCGTCCGCCGCGAGAGCTTGCCGCGCCGCTTGTGCGGCTCCCAATCCGGTCGTCGCGCGTGGGCCTCCGGCAACCACCGGCACTTGCAGGCGGGCTCGCGCGCTTGGCAAGCCCACGCGCTAAGTCGAATTGATATGCGCGGCTTCGTGAAACCCCTACCGCCTCGACATGAATCTCGTTTTGAACGCCGGTCGCACCAGTCAGCCGCTCGACGTTCGCCCGCACCAGCCACCTGGGGCAAGTCATTGGCGATGCGGAAGAACTGCGGGC
>NZ_DATFYW010000030.1:0-5436 GCF_035314905.1 Mycobacterium sp. | reverse complement strand
GCTGAGTTCAGTCTCGCGGAGCTGCAATGTGATCTTCGTCACAGGAGAGGCGGGCCGTGGAAGAGAAGTCACAGCCCCATCAGCCGGCAGTTAATGCGGCGTTCGGTGAGACGTCGCCTGAGTCGGTGTCCGGTCGCGCGGACGACGAGAGCTGCGACGACCGCTCCGGACATGATCAATGGTTGCGCGACAACGTGCCGCCGCACCACCGTTGACATCGCTCTGCGGCAGCGTGACCCCATACAAGCGAACTACACCGACAATGGGTCGCCAGATCCATGTGAGCTGTCTCGACAGCCGCAGCGCCTCACCCCGCTGGCCCCCGCGCCGGCAAACAACCGGCGGCCCCGGGCAGCCCGCGACGGTGGCTATCCGTCCGTTGCCGGGGTGGTGGGGTCCCGTTATGTTTCTCGTGTCAGACACGGCTAGGGAGAACATGACAGCTATGGGTCGGGTGCTCGCGGCACTCGTCGCCGCTACGGCGGCGCTGTTCGTGGGGCACGGCACGTCCCACGCCGGGATGGACAATCAGCTGACCCTGGTCGACGGGGGCGGTGACACCCTCGACATCGAGCAGTGGGACACCTTCCTCAACGGTGTCTATCCGCTGGACCGCAACCGGCTGACCCGGGAGTGGTTCCACTCCGGCAAGGCCGTCTACCACGTCACCGGCCCCAACGCCGCCCAGTTCGCCGGGACGCTGGAGCTGGGTTATCAGATCGGCTTCCCGTGGTCGCTGGGGGTGGGTGTGAACTTCAGCTACACCACGCCCAACATCAACCTCGACCAGTCGTCGGTCCCGTTCACCAACCCGGCGGGTGGTGCTCTGGTGGTGACCTCGCCGCCGTTGTTCCCCGGTGTGTCGGTCTCCGCCAACCTGGGCAACGGCCCCGGCATTCAGGAGGTCGCCACGTTCTCGGTGGACGTCACCGGCCCGGATGGCGCGGTGGCGGTGTCCAACGCGCACGGCACGGTGACCGGCGCGGCCGGCGGTGTGCTGCTGCGCCCGTTCGCGCGGCTCATCTCCAAAGCGGGTGACAGCGTCACCACCTACGGCGACCCCTGGAACATGAACTGACGGTCGCCAGAACAAAGAAACAGCGGGCCGGCCCGGTAACGGCCCGCTGTTTTCTTGTCGGTGATATCTCGCGTGCGTACGCTTATGGTGTCTCTCCCTAGCAGAAAGAGACGCCCGGGGCCCTGTTGGTGGACATCTCCTCCGCAGGGCCTTGCGGTCTGCAGCGTGGCTTTGGACGTGTGCAGGAGTGTCGTCAGTCCAGATAGTCGCGCAGGACTTGAGAACGACTCGGATGACGCAACTTTGACATCGTCTTGGACTCGATCTGGCGGATGCGTTCCCGCGTGACACCGTAGACCTGACCGATCTCGTCGAGCGTGCGCGGCTGACCGTCGGTCAGCCCGAACCGTAACCGCACCACGCCCGCCTCGCGCTCCGAGAGGGTCTCAAGCACGGACTGCAGCTGATCCTGCAGCAGCGTGAAGGACACCGCATCGACCGCCACGACCGCCTCGGAGTCCTCGATGAAATCGCCAAGCTGGCTGTCGCCCTCGTCGCCGATGGTCTGATCCAGGGAGATCGGCTCACGTGCGTATTGCTGGATCTCCAACACCTTTTCAGGTGTGATGTCCATCTCCTTGGCGAGTTCTTCCGGCGTGGGTTCACGTCCCAGATCCTGCAGCAACTCGCGCTGAATGCGGCCCAGCTTGTTGATGACCTCGACCATGTGCACCGGGATGCGAATCGTGCGGGCCTGGTCTGCCATCGCGCGCGTGATGGCCTGGCGGATCCACCACGTCGCGTAGGTCGAGAACTTGTACCCCTTGGTGTAGTCGAATTTCTCGACCGCGCGGATCAGCCCGAGGTTGCCCTCCTGAATAAGGTCCAGGAACGCCATGCCGCGGCCGGTGTAGCGCTTGGCCAGCGACACCACCAGGCGCAGGTTCGCTTCCAGCAGATGATTCTTCGCACGCTCGCCGTCGCGGCAGATCCACATCATGTCGCGGCGCTGCGCCGCGGGCAGCTTCTCGCCCTTATCGGCGAATTCGGTCATCAGCTGGGTGGCGTACAGGCCGGCCTCGATCCGCTTCGCGAGCTCGACCTCTTCCTCGGCGTTGAGCAGTGCGACCTTGCCGATCTGCTTGAGGTAGGCGCGCACCGAGTCAGCCGACGCGGTGAGCTCCGCGTCCTTGCGGGCCTGACGAAGCGCCTCGGATTCTTCTTCGTCCCAGACGAAGTCGCCCGACGCCTTGTCTTTTTCGCTCGGCTCGGCGATCTCTTCGTCATCCGCTGCCGGCACGTCCTCACCCGGTTCGGCCACCGCTTCGGGCTCGGCCTCGGCCTCGGCCTCGGGCTCGGCTTCCACGTCCTCGTCGACGGGATCCTCGACGTCTTCGACATCGAGGTCTTCGAGCTCCAGGTTCGCGTCTACCTCGAGGTCGTCGCCCGGTTCGGCGTCTTCAAGGTCGTCGGCCTCGAGCGCGTCGATGGTTCCCTCGGGTTCGGGAGCGGCGCCGTTCGACGTCGCCGGCGCGGCGGCCTTCTTGGAGCGGCTACGCGACGGCGGCGGGGCTTCTGCAGCGGCGGTGGCTTCCGCAGCGGCGGTCTTGGCGCGCGGAGCGCGTGACTTCGCCGCGGTCTTCGCCGCGGTGTTCTTGGCCGCCCGCGCCGTGCTCTTGGACGGCGCGGCAGAAGCGGCGGCCTTGCCCGTCGCCTTCGTCGCCTTGCCGGCGCGCTTGCCCGGCGCTGAGGAGCTTCCGGCCTTGGCCGATGTCTTCTTGGCGGGGCTCTTGGTAGCGGTTCGCTTAACCGGCTCTTCGGTCGCCGGGCTTGCCTTCGTCGCTGCCACGTACACCCTTTCGGTCTGCCGACCGCGCGCCGTTAGGGGGTGTGCCCCGTCGGAGGCCGGCTGTCTTGCACTATGTCGAATTCCGGCGTGTTATCAGCTCTGGATACCCGCCGCTATCCGGTCATGCGGCCGCCGTCGACCATTGTAACGACAGCGCGCGCTCAGACCCCGCTCAGCGGCTGATTCCGCGGGCCGGATCGACTTGAGCGGTAACCGCGGCGCCGACAATCCCGGCGGTGTTCTGCAGTGCGGCGGCCACGACAGGCGTGCGGTTCTCCAGCAGCGGGATCCACTTGTCGGCCTTGCGGCTGATCCCGCCGCCGGCGATGAACAGGTCCGGCCAGATCGCGTTTTCGATCGCCACCAGTACCTTCGTCACCTCGGGTGCCCACCTCTTGTAACTCCAGTGGTGCTTCTCCCTGACCGACGACGCGGCGCGGTGCTCGGCCTCCATTCCCCCCACCTCCAGATGACCGAACTCGGTGTTGGGCAGCAGCACCCCGTTGTGGATCACCGCCGACCCGATACCGGTGCCGAACGTCAGCAGCACGATCACCCCACCGTTGTCTTTGCCGGCGCCGTAGCGCACCTCGGCCACGCCGGCCGCGTCAGCGTCATTGAGCACCGTGACGGTCTGACCACCCAACGCCTCGCTGATCACTTTGGCCGCGCTGACGCCGATCCAGGTCTTGTCGACGTTCGCAGCGGTGCGCACCACACCGTTGGTAACGACGCCCGGGTAGGTGACACCCAGCGGTTCGCTCCAGCCGAACTCCTTGACCACCGAGGCAATGGTTCGAGCGACCGCTTCCGGGGTGGCCGGCTGCGGTGTCGGCAGCTTGTACCGGTCGCCGATCAGGAGCCCGCTGTCGAGATCGACGATGCCGCCCTTCACGCCGCTGCCGCCGACGTCGACGCCGAATCCCCGGCGGTGGGACCCCGCGTCCCCCGGCGATTCGGTGCCCGGTGAGTCGGTGGCGGTCATGGGCACTCCTCGACGAGGCGGGCAACAGGTGACGCGACCACACTAGTGGCTGCGAGGCGCCGAGGTGTGGCTGTCGCCACGCCGATTGTGTTGCGATGTGGGTGTGACCGCACAGGACATCGACGGCTCCGCGTTGCGGGCGGTGGCCGAGGAATTGGCGAGGGAGGCGGCGGCTTTCGTGCGGCATCGCCGGCCGCAGGTGTTCGGCCGGAACGGATCGGATGCCGCCGATTCGACGGTGAGGCCGAAGAGCACGCGCACGGACCCCGTCACCATCGTCGACACCGAAAGCGAACGACTGCTTCGTGACCGGCTCGCTGACCTGAGGCCCGGAGACCCCGTGCTCGGCGAGGAGGGCGGCGGCCCGGCAACCGAACGCGGCGACCGCACGGGTTCGGTGACCTGGGTCCTGGATCCGATCGACGGGACGGTCAACTTCGTCTACGGGATACCCGCCTATGCGGTGTCGGTCGCTGCACAGGTCGACGGTGTGTCCGTGGCCGGGGCGGTGGCAGACGTCGTCGCCGGGCGCGTGTACTCAGCGGCCGTCGGTCGCGGTGCGCACGTCGTTGACGCCAACAACGAGCGAACGCCATTGCAGTGCAACAATATTGATGATATCGCGATGGCACTTGTAGGTACCGGTTTCGGCTACGCGCCGGAGCGGCGGGCCGCACAGGCCGCCGTGCTGAAAGACGTGTTGCCGGCGGTGCGCGACGTGCGCCGCATCGGGTCGGCCGCGCTGGACCTGTGCAGGGTGGCCGACGGGCAACTCGATGCCCACTACGAACACGGCCTGCACGTCTGGGACTGGGCCGCCGGCGCGCTGATCGCCGCTGAGGCGGGCGCTTTGGTGCACCCGCCCGTCACCGGCGACGACGCGGTGACGGTGGCGGCCGCGCCCGGGATCGCGGCTGCGCTGCTCGGTCTTTTGGAGCGGCTCGGCGCCGTCGACACCCTGCCGCACGTCGCGTCGTAACGAGCGGATCAGTTGGGCGAGTAGAGGTCGGAGACGGTGACGGCAGCCTGCTCCACGACGAAGCCCTCGGCGTAGCGCGACCGACATTGAACGCCACGCACCCTCATCAGCTCGAGGAAGGTTTCACCGTCGAAGCGGCCGCCTTGCTTCTCGGAGGGGTAGCAATTCTTCAGCACTTCCCCTTTCCGCAGCGCCACCTCGGTCGGAACCGGCAGATAAAGGGTGGGCGTCGGCGGTTCTGAGTGCCCCTTCAGCACCTCGTAGCTCAGCACCAGCCGGTCACGGAATTGCGTGGAGACCAACTGAGCGACCACCTGGTGATCCCGGCTATTGGTGCCGCGCTGCGGTGCAAAGACGAGGTCCGGTCGGCAGCTGTCGCGGAACGCGGCAACGCGTTGGGTGACCCGCTCGGCGTGGCGCGCAAGCATTCCGCTTCGCAAATCGACAACGGTTAGCCGAACTCCTGACGAAGGGCACATCGCAGCGAACGCGTTCCGCTCTTCGATCTCCCGGACCGTGCCGCCGCCGGTCAACACGAGCCCATGCACGACGACGTCAGGATAGGTTCGCGAGATCTGCAGAAGCGCCGCGCCGGTACCGATGGC
>NZ_DATFYW010000029.1:0-12547 GCF_035314905.1 Mycobacterium sp. | reverse complement strand
GTAGAGGAACACCGCGGGGTTGGCGCCGAGGACGAACTCGTTGATCGCCCAACCGACGACCGACGGCGCCGCCACACCGCCGATGTGCTCGTCGAGCCCGATCCGGAACCACTCGCCCTGCTGCCACGCCCGCAGTGACTTCTTGAAGGACTCCGGCAGCGCCACGGTGTGCGAATCCGGGTCGAACGTCGGCGGATGGCGGTCGGCGTCGGCGAACGATTCGGCAACCGGACCCTCGGCCAGGCGCGAGGCCTCGGCGAGCATCTGGCGCACCGATTCACCGTCGAGCTCTCCGAACTCGCCGGTGGCAAGCGCCTTCTCCAACTCGAGCACCTCGAAGAGATTGAATTCGAGGTCGCGCACATTGCTCTTGTAGTGACCCATCGCTGCACCTCCGTGGTCGCGATGCGCCGAGCGTAATCCTCGCCGACCGCCGGGCGCGCTGGATTGCTTCTTTCCCGGGCGGCGTGATCACACGCGCAAGGCCCGTAGAGTGTTCGTTCGGTGGATGGCATCGCTGAGACGGACACACCGGCGGCCTGCCTCATCAGCCCACCTGCGCGAGACGATAACGATTGCGAGGCAGCATGACTGAGATTCGTCCATTCCGCATTGCCGTTCCCGACGACGATCTCGCAGACCTCCGGCAGCGGCTGGCGCGCACGCGCTGGCCGGACAGGGAGTGCGTCGGCGACTGGAGCCAGGGCATTCCGCTGGAGTACACGCGCGAACTCGCCGCCTACTGGGCCGACAACTACGACTGGCGGGTCAGGGAAGCCGCACTGAACCGTTTCGACCAGTTCACCACCGAGATCGACGGGCTTGACATCCACTTCATCCATCAGCGCTCGCCACACCCTGACGCCTTGCCGGTGGTGATCACGCACGGGTGGCCCGGATCGATCGTCGAGTTTCACAAGGTGATCGAGCCGCTCACCAACCCGACCGCGCACGGCGCACGCGCCGGGGACGCTTTCCACGTGGTCTGCCCGTCGCTGCCCGGTTACGGGTTTTCGGGCAAGCCCACGACCACCGGCTGGGGAGTCGGCAAGGTCGCCGAGGTGTGGGAGACGTTGATGGTCCGCCTCGGCTACGACCGCTACGGCGCCCAGGGCGGCGACTGGGGCGCGGCGGTCACCACCCAGATCGGTCGCAACAAGGGCCACTGCGCGGCGATCCACCTGAACATGCCGCTCGGCCGCCCGCCGGCAGGCGCATTGGACAACCCGACCGAGGAGGAACAGCAGGCGCTGGCCTCGCTTGCCCACTACCAGAAGTGGGACTCGGGCTACTCAAAGCAGCAGTCGACCCGGCCCCAGACGCTGGGTTACGCGCTGGTCGATTCGCCGGTCGGCCAGATGGCTTGGATCATCGAGAAGTTCTGGTCGTGGACGGACTGCGACGGGCATCCCGAGAACGTGCTGAGCCGCGACGAACTGCTCGACAACGTGATGATGTACTGGCTCACTGGCTCGGGCGCGTCCTCGGCGCGCATGTACTGGGAGAGCTTCCATGTCTTCGGGTCCGACAATCCCGTCGAGCTGCCCACCGGCGTCGCCTCGTTCCCGAAGGAGATCCTGCGCTCGCCGCGCCGCTGGTGTGAGGCCAACTACCGCCTCACCCACTGGACGACCATGCCGCGGGGCGGCCACTTCGCGGCGTTCGAGCAACCGGAGTTGTTTGTCGACGACATCCGCGCGTTCTTCGCGACGGTGCGGTGAACGAACGGCGCTGTCGGCTAGCCCGCCGCGCGCTTCGTGACGTGCTGCCATTCCCTCCACATCTTCAGCCGCGGCGTTTGCTATCCCCCTGCCCTGCGCCAACGGGCGCAGACGAAGTCACGATTGGCGGCGGACTCGATCAGGCTCCACTCCGACTTCGTGGGCAGTAGTAGCCCGCCGCTTCCCAGTGTGCACGGTGCGTAGGTGACGACGAGTTCGTCGACCAGCCCCGCCCGCACGAACTGCGCGGCGGCGTCGCCGCCACCGACCACCCAGATGTCCTTGTAGCCGGCGGCCTGCACCAGTTGGGGGTGCAGTTCGGTGACGTCTCCGGCGAAGGCCTGCACCGGATGACCGGGCCGCACGATCTCCGGCCGGTGGGTCAGCACCCATGTCGGCTGGGGGTACGGCCACTCCCCGGGCCGGTCGTTGACCACCCACTCGTAGGTGGTCGCGCCCATTACCAGGGCGCCCACCGACCGGCTGAACGCCTGATAGCCGAACGGGCCCGCGGGATCGATGTCACGTGCGGTCAGCCAGTCGAGGCTGTCGTGCTCGTCGACGATGTAGCCGTCAAGGCTGGACGCGGTGAAGTAGATGGTCGACACTGCTCCTCCTCCCGCAAGGCGTAGGCGGCAAGAAGATCAGCCTGTCAGGTGCCCGTCCAGCGCGGGGCCCTCTTCTCCGCGAACGCGATGGCACCTTCCTTGGCGTCGTTCGACGCGAAAACGGGCATCAGTATCTTGAGTTGCTCGTTGAACATGCTGTCGGGGTCCCAGCTGCGCGATTCAGTGATGATCCGCTTGGTCGCCGCCACCGCCAGCGGGCCGTTGGCGGTGATCCGCTCGGCCAGCTCCAGCGCCCCCTCGAGCGCACCGCCGGACTCGGTGAGCTGGTTCACGAGCCCGAGCTCGTGAGCGCGCTGCGCGGGCAGGTGGTCGCCGGTCAGTGCGAGTTCCATCGCGATCTGGTAGGGAATGCGCTGCGGCAGCCGTAGCAGGCCGCCACCGCCGGCTACCAGACCACGCTTGACCTCGGGGATCCCGAACGCGGATTCCTTCGACGCGACGATCAGATCGGTTGCCAGTGCAAGCTCCGTGCCGCCGGCCAGCGCGTAACCCTCCACAGCGGCGATCAGCGGCTTCACGGGCGGCCTTTCGGTGAAGCCCATCCCGCGGCCTTCGACGACGACGTTCTCGCCGCGGGCGAACGCCTTGAGGTCCATGCCTGCGCTGAACGTGCCTCCCGCACCGGTCAGCACGCCCACGGACAACCGGGCGTCGTCATCGAGTCGGTCCACCGCATCCGCGAGCCCCCTGCTTACCGCCGCGTTGACCGCGTTTTTGGCCTCCGGCCGGTTGATCGTGATCAGCAGGATTCGGTCGCGTTGTTCGACGAGGACGACACGCTCTTCGCTCATGAGTACCTGAACGTACCCGACGGCCGCGGATCGGCTCTCGGTACCATCAGGCAACGGCCCATGCGGCCGATGCACAGGGGAGAGTCGTGAGCGACGCAGAGATTGACCGCCCGGAAATCGCCAAGTGGGACCCCGCCCTGACCGAGCGGGTGATGGGCATCCTCCGCCCGTTCCTCAAGCGGTACTTCCGCTCCGAGGTGCGTGGGCTCGAGAACATGCCGGCCGCCGGCGGGGCGCTGGTGGTGTCCAACCACTCGGGTGGGATGTTCGCTATGGACGTCCCGATCTTCGCCGTCGACTTCTATGACAAGTTCGGCTACGACAGGCCGATCTACACGCTGAGCCATGACATGATCTTCATGGGGCCGACGGCCGGGTTTTTTGTGCGCACCGGATTCATCCGGGCCAACCCGGAAAACGCCGCGAAGGCGCTGCGGGCGGGCGGAATCGTCGTGGTGTTCCCCGGCGGCGACTACGACGTGTACCGCCCGACCGTGTGGGAGAACGTCATCGACTTCGACGGTCGCACCGGCTACGTCAGGACCGCGATCGAAGCGGGCGTTCCCATCGTCCCGGCGGTGTCGATCGGCGGACAGGAGACCCAGCTCTACCTGTCTCGCGGCACCTGGCTGGCCGAGCGGCTCGGCCCGATCGCGCGCTTGGCGCGCACCAAGATCTTGCCGGTCTCGGTCGGATTCCCGTTCGGGCTGAGCGTCGTCATCCCACCCAATCTTCCGCTGCCGTCGAAGATCGTCACCGAGGTGCTCGAACCTGTCGATATCGCCGCACAGTTCGGTGACGATCCCGACGTCGCCGAGGTCGATGCCCATGTGCGATCGGTGATGCAGACGGCCCTCGACCGGCTCGCGCGCAAGCGTCGCGTGCCAGTCGTGGGCTGAGGCGCGATGGCGCTCTTCGACCGCCTGAACGAAACGCTCGGCATGATCGGCACCATACGACGCGCGCGGCTGATCGCGCCGATGCGGCCGGACAGGTATCTGCGGATCGCCACCGCGATGCGGCGCGAAAACATTTTGGCTACATCGGGTTTCGCGTCGTCAGCGCAGCGTTGTCCGGATCGGCCCGGATTGGTGGACGAGCTCGGCACGCTGAGCTGGCGTGAGCTCGACCGAGCGTTCCGACGCGCTCGCCGCGGCGCTGCAGGCGATGCCCGGTGGACCACCGAGAACCGTTGGGATTATGTGCCGCAACCACCGCGGCTTCGTGGAGGCCGTGGTGGCCGCCAGCCGGATCAGGGCCAACGCGCTGCTGTTGAACACCTCGTTCGCGGGGCCGGCGCTTGCCGAAGTGGTTGGGGCAGAATGATCCTGCTCACCTCTGGCACCACCGGTGCACCCAAGGGCGCCAAGATCACCGGCGGTGACCCGTCGGCGCTCAAGTCGCACCCGTCGCAGGTGGTAGGCCAGGTCGACATCGGACCTCTCCAGCCACATCGGATGGTGCAGCTTCAGCGGGATGTCTACGAGCTTGTAGCGCAGCGGCTTCAGCAGATGCAGGCGACGGCGCAGCGTCCGCCGGAACAACTCGAAGGTGAAATCACCATCGAAGTCCGTGACTTCGATGACGCCGATCTTGAGCGTGTGCGTGTGGACGTTCGGGGTTTCGCTGCAGAGCAGCATGGCATCCCAGCCGTTGAGTCGCTTCACTGCCCACCTCATTCATGGACGAGACTCACGGGTTCTGATGCCGTCTATATATAACCTCTTTCGCCCTTGCCGATGAATGGCTTCGGTGGATCTCGGCGAGGAACAGCCCGACGGCCATCGCCGCGGAGCCGGTCCGGCCACCATCGGTCATGTCGAAGCCGTGATGACCCCCCGGCAGCTCCAGGTAGGCGACCGTCGATAGCGATGCGGCGCGGAGTCGATCGACGAACACCTGAGCCTGCTCAACCGGAATGACTGTGTCGGCGGTGCCGTGGACCACCAGGAACGGCGGAGCATCGGGGCGCACCCGCGAGATCGGGGAGGCGTTGCGGTACAGATCCCGGTGCCGGGCATACCGCTTCCTGACGACGATGCGTTCCAGGAAGTCGACGAAACGCTCCCGCTCCGGCGTCGACCTGTCCTCCCAGTCATAGCGGCCATACAGGCCGACCACCGCATCGACGGAGGTGTCGGCGTCGGGGTGCAGGTCTCCGTGGAAGTCCGGATCGTCGGGCGTCAGGCCGGTCAGCGCCGCGAGGTGGCCGCCCGCGGAACAACCTGCGATCGCGACGAATTCGCGGTCGCCGCCGAACCGGTCGACGTTGGCGCGTGCCCACGCGACCGCCGCCTTGACATCGAGGATGTGAGACGGCCAGCGGTGATGCGGCGACACCCGGTAGTCAATGGATAAGCAGACCCAGCCCTGCTCGGCCAGGTGGGCCATCAGCGCGTAGCCCTGCAGCATCCGGCTGCCGTGTACCCATGCCCCGCCCGGAACGAAGATCAGCACGGGCGCCGGCCCGGGCGGCAAGTCCTTGCGCCGCCACACGTCGAGCACCTGTCCCGGTACGGATCCGTAGCGAACAGAGCTGCGATGCAGGTACCGCCGGCGCTGCGCGGTGCCCCGCAACAACGGCGACAGGCGATCGGGCGCCGGCCAGGTGACGTCGAGGCGGTCAGCGGACACGATCCCGCGCAGCGCTGCAGCGGCCACGGTGTTCGTCCGCTCCAGCTCATGTTTGCGGAGTTCAGCCGCGCGCGGAGCGAGCATGTTGCGCATCGCCGCCGACATGAACTTCGGCGCGTGCCGGTAACCCCACACGCCCATCGCGGTCAGGCCGCCGAGCGGCTCGAGATGCCTTCCCACCAGCGGCAACGACGCATACGCGTCGGTCATGGCCAACATGTAGTCGAGGGGACGGGCTCGAACAAACCATTTGGCCTGGGCCTGCAGCCTTGGCCCGGGCTGTCGGGAATCCATTCGCGCACCTTACCCCCGCCGTGGTGACTGCAAACCCCGAAAGTGTCCCCCGGACCGCGCGCCGGATCTTTGGATGCGTTAGCTTCCCATTGACAACGTCGTCATCACCGCCGAAGGACGCAGCACGTGAGCACATCTGCGCTGGCAATCTCCCCAGAACATCGCGATCTGGCGGATGCCGCCGCCGGGCAGCTGTCCCGGCTGGGCAGCCTTGCCGCCGCCCGCGCCACCCTGGATGGCGGTTCGAACCATCCGTCGGACATCTGGGCGGCAGCGGCCGAGCTGGGCTGGAACGGCCTGGCCGTCTCCGAGGACCACGGCGGATCAGGCTTCGGGCTCGCCGAGCTGGCGATCGTGCTTGAGGCCCAGGGCCGCCAGCTGTCCCCGGGGCCGTTTCTGCCGACAGTTGCCGCCTCACTGGTGATTGACCGGTGCGCGCCGGATTCAGTTCGCGCTCAACAGCTTCCAGGACTTGCCAACGGCCGCAAGGTCGGTGCCGTGGGATTGTCGGGCACGGTGATCGTCGGCTCGGACCTGGTGGTAGGTGGGGAGAGCCCCGCGGTGCTCGGCGTCCCCGACGCTGACGTGCTGTTGGTCACCGCGGGTGACGACGTGGTGGTGCTCGACGCGAAAGCCGACGGAGTAACGGTCACGGCGCTGCCGGGGCTGGACACCACCCGCAGCGTCGGCTCGGTCACGCTGACCGGCGTGAGAGTCGAGGCGGATCAGGTGTTACGAGGCGCAGCGCGACGGGCCCGCACCGTATTCCGGATCCTGGCGTCCGCCGAGGCTGTCGGAATCAGCTGGGCCGCCCTCGAAATGGCCCGTGACTACGCCAACGTTCGAGAGCAGTTCGGGCGGGTGATCGGCACCTTCCAGGCCGTCAAGCATCACCTGGCCAACATGCTCGTCAGCGCCGAGCAGACCACCGCCGCGACCTGGGACGCGGCCCGCGCCGACGACATCGACAGCGCGTGGTTCGCCGCTGCGGTCGCCGCGGCGCTTGGGATCCGGACACAGATCTTCAACGCCGAGAAGAACATTCAGCTTCACGGCGGGATCGCCTTCACATGGGAGCATGACGCGCACCTGTACTTGCGCCGCGCCAGGACCCTTGCGGCGTTGACGGCGGACGTGGGCGACCCGCTCGTCGACATCGTCGAGGCGCGGCGGGCCGGCATCGCGCACGGTGCGTCGTTCACGCTGCCCCCCGAGGCAGACGACTACCGCAAGCAGGCACGCGACGCCGTCGCGAAGGTTCGGTCGCTGCCCGCAGAGCAGCAGCTCGACTTCCTGGTCGACTCGGGATACCTGGTGCCGCACTGGCCGAGGCCGTGGGGACGGCAGGCCGATGCGGTCGAGCAGCTGGTGATCGAGGAAGAGTTCGCGGGCGTCGGAGTCCCGGACCTGGGCATCACCGGCTGGGTGATCCTGACGATCGCCCAGGCCGGCACCGACGACCAGCGGGCACGCTGGGTCGAGCCGGTTCTGCGCGGCGACGAGATGTGGTGCCAATTGTTCTCCGAGCCTGGCGCCGGATCCGACGCCGCGGCCGTGCGCACCGCGGCGAAGCGCGACGACGGCGGATGGCGGGTTACCGGACAGAAGGTGTGGACCAGCCTCGCCCGTGACTGCCAGTGGGGCCTGGCGACGGTGCGCACCGACCCCGAGGCGCCGAAGCACGCTGGCGTCACGATGATGGCCATAGACATGAGCGCCCCCGGCGTGCAAGTCAAGCCGCTGCGGGAGATCACCGGCGACTCGCATTTCAACGAGGTGTTCTTCGACGACGTGTTCGTCCCCGACACCGACGTGGTCGGCGATGTCAACAGGGGCTGGCTGGTGGCCCGCGCCACGCTCGGCAACGAGCGGATCTCGATCGGCGGCGGCTCATCGGGCGCGCTTGCCTTCACGATCGACGACCTGATCAAGTTGCTCGACAGCGCGCCGGCCGGGACTGCGGCCGCCTGTGGTCGTCAGGTCGGTGAGCTGATCGCCGACTTTCATACGCTGCGGCTGCTGAATCTGCGCCGCGTCAGCCGCGCCATCGCCGGCGCGGAGCCCGGGCCGGAGGGCAACGTGACCAAGCTGGTGCTGGCCGAACAGTCGCAGCGCCTCACCGAGCTGGGCATGGAGCTGGCCGGCCCGGCCGCGGTCGTGGGCCAGACGCCGAGACTGACCGGCTCCTATCTGGGTGGCCGCGCGATCACGATCGCCGGTGGTACGTCGGAGATCTCCCGCAACACGATCGCCGAACGCATCCTCGGACTCCCGCGAGATCCGTTGCTCAAGTAGCGGCCGGGGCTAGGTAGCTGCGTTCGCGGCCATCTTGGCGGCCATGTCGGAAGCCTCGTTGCTGATCGAATAGTTACACGCCATCACTTCGACAATCACGTTGGAAACGGCGCGCATCGCGTGCTGGCACCCCCACCCTCCGGCGGCTTCCTGCGTAACCACCTGGGTGATGGTGGTGCCATCCGACTTGAGATCCTGAAAGTTCCAGGTGTCTCTTTCGATCGCGTTGTCTGAATTCGTTGTGGTGATCGCCGCCGGTTGACCACTACATGCCTTCCAGGCATCGGCAGACTTTTTGAAGAACGCTTGTGCTGACTCTGCGGAGGGATAGGCGACCGCGGTCTGCTGGACGTAATCCTGGATCGACTTGTCGGTTGCGAACGCCTTCATGATTTGGTCACTGGTTGCGGTGTAGCCGCTACCGGTGTAAACCGCTGGTTGAGCGCTGTAGAGGGCCCCCAGGCACGGCTCATTCGCGACCTTGTCCGACGTGGCCGTCAGTGAATTGCTGACGTCGTAGCCCTGTATCGATGACGACTTCATGATGCTGTTGATCTGGCCGACGCTGAGCAGCAACGACCCTAGTTTGTCCGGGGCCACCGGCGGAGCGGTTGTGGTCGTGGCCGCCGTGGGGCTGGCACTGTTGCCCTTGAACACGCCCGAGGCGAACAGAACGATCACTACCGCCAGGACGGCGGCGACGACTCCGCCGCCTACGATGAGCCATCTCCTGGTCGAGTTGGGCGGCTTGCCGTTGGGTGGTTGTTGCGCCGGTATGCGACCTGAATCGGCAAATGCGGCGGATGATGCCACGGGTGACGGCCCAGTGTTGAGAACTGCCGTCGGCGCCTCGGTGGGCTGCATGGCGGGAAAACCGCCGGACGGCATCTGGGGGGCCGAACCCGAAGGCCCGTGGCCAGGCGGTGGCGGCGGTGGCGGCGGAGGCTGCTGCGGCGGCGCGGCTTGGGAGGGTTGGGCCTGCGGCGTGTACAGCGCCCCTTGCACCACAACCGTTTTCGGATCGCCGAGGACTCCCAGTGGGGCCAACTCCGCGAGACGTGAGTGCACCAACGGAATGTGGGAAGAGCCGCCGGTGAGATAGATGGTCGGCGTTTGGCTCGACGGCACACGCTTGTTGGCTTCTGCCATCACGCGTTTGGTGAGGTCCACAGCACGGCCGATGTCGGCGCCGATGAGTTCGTCGAATTCGTCGCGGGTCAACTGCAGCACTTGGGTATTGGCGCCGGCGGCAACCACGATTGCCGCCGAACTGGCCTCCGACAGGGCCTCTTTAGCGTCACGGATTCGGTCGTTCAACGTCAGCCGCGTCGCGATGGAGGCCGGCTCGTTGACCTCGGCCAACAACACCGGATCAGCCACCGCCAACTGCCGACGCACCCACGCTTGGATCCTGGCGTCCAGGTCCTGGCCACCAAGGCCGTCGAGTCCGTCAGACGCAATGACCGCGAAGGTTTGGTCCGGCTGTTTGTCCAGTACCGCGACATCACACGTGCCGGCACCGAAGTCGAACACCACCAGACGCGACCCAACAGGCACCTCCGCGGGCGCAGACTTGGCATAGAACCACGCCGCCGCTTGGGCCTCGCTGACCATCTGCATCCGGTTGGGATCGACGCCGCCGGCCAGCGCGCCCTCTGCCAACAACTGCTGCAACGGGCCGCTCCACTGGTCTGGGTGGGTGACGATAATGACGTCGGGCGCGCCGCCCATCACGCCGCTGGACTTCGCCAGTACCTCCGCGAACACCGCGGCGACCATCTTGGTGACCGGAACCATGCTCCCTGCCAAGAAGATCTCGCGGTCTGCCAAGCGGCGCTTGGGGGACGGCTCGAAGGACTCCGGTGAGGTGAACGCCGCCTGCAGCGCCGTACGGCCGACCAAGAAGCGGCTGCCGTCGAAGAACACGCCGGAGGGCATCAGGGTCCCTGTCGCCGACAGCCGCACCTCTTGCACGTGCCCATGTCGGTCACGAAACGCCGCGGCGGTGTTCGAGGAGCCGAAATCAATCGCGAGCGCTATGCCGTTGCCGAACTCAACCATCGATTCCCACCATTCCGCGACTATCCACCCGGTTGACTAGTAGTGGTGGGGTCAGCAACCCACACCGAGACCTGAGGAGACCGCAGCACCGCGTCAGGTCGACGCCAGCCGGGGCGTAGCGTCTCCGAGACCCGCTGGTGGAGATGCGGGTCATCCGTTGTCACTGTCGAAATCGCGTCGCACACTGAAGGGTCGAACACGGATCCAGACGGCACCTCCATGCGGTCCACGCCGATGCGCGCCAACACCTGGGCGATGTGGGTCTGCAGCGCCGGATTGGGACTTAAGTCGTACGCGCCGATCAACCCGTTGACCGCTACCTCGAAGCTGCGTTCCAATGACAACACCCCTGTGGGCGACGGCTCAACACCAGCCGCCACACCGATGCCTTGTGGATCCGGATCGGGTGAGTGCGTCACGGTACGAACCACTTCCAATGCGTTGGCGTCAATGGTGGCATAACTTCCTCGCTAAAGCTGGTCATCGATCGCATCCGGGCCATCGACCACGGAATCGTCGGGCGCAACGTCATAGAGGACTTCATGATCACTGCTCTCGTGGTACGTGTCCTCTCCAACTGAAGCGGAATCCAATTCGGGACCGATGCTGTCGCCCCCGTCGTGGACGACGGCGTCACCGTGTGCTGACGGATGGCCGAACTCGTGGTACATGCCCGGCTCGTCGTCCAGCTCATCGAAACCCATCTCTCCTTGATCGGCGGGCATGAGGTCGTCAGCGTACTCCGGAACGTCGATCTCGAGCGCGGCTGTCATTACTGACTCCCATACGCCATCAGGAATCTCCAAACCTGGATCTGCGCCGCCAGTGAACAGATTCGACCACCATGCCTGTTCGTCCGACGCATCCGGCATGTTCTCCTCCAAGCCATCCCATCAGCCAAACCCGTCCTTCACGCCGCGAGCCGCCGCCAACCGCGCAGGATCGTTTCATTCGTCGTCCCCGCCGCCACCGCCATAGTCCCCGCCGCCGCCGTCTCCACTGCTGTAGTCCTCGCCGCCGTCTCCACCGCCGTCTCCCCCGCCGCCGTCTCCGGCGCTCTCTCCGCCGCCGTCTCCGGCGCTCTCTCCGCCGCCGAAGTCCACTTGGTAGTTGCCGAAGTCGGCGACGTTGCCGTCCTCGGACATCGAATAGCCAGGGCTGTCCTCGCCCTCGCCGCTGACGTCAGACATGGCCTCGTCTGGCGACATCCCTTGAGCCTCATCGGCCGCTTCCGCGACCGTCTGGTCGGCCGTCAAGCCCATCTCCGTGTCTTGCATCGCCTCGTCTGGCGACACCCCTTGAGCTTCAGCCGCCGCTTCCGTCGCCGCTTCGTCGGCCGACAATCCCGCCTGCGTGTCTTGGATCGCCTCCGTCGACGACATCCCCTGAGCTTCATCCGCGGCTTCGGTGGCCGCCTGGCCCGACGTCATTCCCAACTGTGTGTCTTGCACGGCCTCGCTTGACGACATCCCCTGAGCTTCGTCCGCCGCGACAGTGGCCGCCTGGCCCGACGTCATATCTTCGGCCAAGGAGGGGTCATCGATGCCAAAACCCTGCAACATGTCGTCCGCGCTGCCGCCCGGGGGAGGCACGTCACCACCATCGGCGGGCGAGTCGCCGGGCTGGTCGACGAGGGACAAATTCGGGAAGTAATCCACCATGGGTTGTCCCGATTCATCGGTAGGGCCCGTCGCGAAAAGGCCCGTGGCCTCGGTCCCGGGCACCGTTTCCCAGCCCTCCCCGGTGGGGTTCATACCCGGAACTGGGTCAGGACTGTTGACGAGGGGGTCACCGACGAGGTTGTGAACGCCTCCAGTTACTTCGTCGTAGCTGGGGTCATAGCCGCTGCTGGGGTCACTGTCACCGCCGCCGGACTCGTACGACTCGTACGGCGAGTTACTACTGGACTCGTCGTAGTTCTCGTCGGCCATGCCTCGGCCTTCATCAGTGAGGGTGAGATTGCCGACTAGGTCGGGCGATGCATTCGAATCAGGAGCGGGCAGGTTACCGATGTCGTCTAGTAGACCGAGACGGGTCTCGTCGTTGACTTGGCCCGGTGTCGTTCCCGTGCCAGTGTCGTTGGTCCGGTCGCTCGAATCTGGTCCTACTTCGCGACGAGGCA
>NZ_DATFYW010000028.1:0-9549 GCF_035314905.1 Mycobacterium sp. | reverse complement strand
GATGCCGATGTACCCGCCGACCGCAATCGCCGCATTGGTTCCGATATTCCGGGCGCCCGACGACGTCCCCAGGATGACGCTCACGAGGCCGAGCGTCAGCACACCTTCGATCGCGACGGCCACCCAGTCCGAGACACCCGGAGCCGGCACCGTCGCGCCGTGCCTGATCCCGCCGATTGACCACTGCAGGAACAGGCACGCCAGGAACGCCCCGATCGCCTGCGCCACAATGTAACCCGGGACGCGCCGCCAGGGGAAGTTGCCGCGCAACGCGAACGCCCACGTCACCGCAGGATTCAAATGCGCACCCGAGATTGTGCCCATGAAGTAGATGATCGCCATGACCATCACACCGGGCGCGATCACCTTGACCGGAAGGGTGAGTCCGCTGCCATAGGGCTGTGCACCGACCACGCCGCCGCCGGCGGCGGCCAGCACCAGCAGGAACGTCCCCCAGACCTCCGAGAACAGTCGACGGTACTCGAGCCGGCTGTCGCGGAACTCGGTCAGTCCGGGTATTTTGTCTGCATTTTCCATGGCCCGCTCCTCAACAGCTTCGCCCTGCCAAGGGAACCACATTCGACTCCAAACGCGTCGAGGTGACCGACAGCGTTGCGGAGGCAAAAGCAACGAGCACCTCTGTCCGGCGGTGGTCGATATACAAGACCCGAAGTCGATATAGCAGACCGGCGGTCTCGGCCCGTCGCCGCCATGCTCGGCCGTGGTGATTTCAGCGGTCGAGCAGGTTTCCCGCGTTGGTCGCCAAGACATGGGTACGGTCATCGTCGGTGTAGTGCCGGTAGCTATGGATGCCGTCGAGTGTGTACCGCAGGCCGACTTCCTGCCCGAAGGGAAAGTCGGTGCCCAAGAGGATGTGGGTGGTGGGAACGATGGCGGTCAGCGCGTCGAGCACCGGCGCCGCAGTGGACAGGGCGGTATCGAAGAAGAACCACCGGATTCGTTGGCGTGCTTCGGCTTCTGCCGCTCGTAACTGTGTCAGCAAATCGTGGATCGGTGGTGGGGCGCCCTGGTCACGAATGGAGGCGGTGTAGGCATCGACCATGGGCTTGCGGCCCAGCAGTTTGTGTAACACAGAGGGCACGCAGGTGGCGCTGTGGGTGAACACGAATCTGATGTGAGGGAAGCGCCGGTCGACCTGGGCGAGCAGCAGCTTCGAGACGGAGCGGGTGGAGTCGAAGCCGAATTCCAACTGTGACGGCTGGATCGACGGGATCCGTGACCCGTCGCTGGGCCCGATGGGATAGTCGCCGGCGGTGAAGACTGTGGGGTGCACGAAGGCGACCGCCCGTCGTTTGTCGAGTTCTTCATATAACGGGTCAAGACGTGGGTCGCCCTGGTACATGCCGGCGTGATTACTGAGCATCGCGACACCCGATGCGCCGTACTGGTCCAAGGCCGAAATCGCCTCGGCGACCGCGGTTTCGACATCGGGCAGTGGCAGGCTGGCGAAATATCCGAAGCGCTCAGGCCAGCGCTCCGTGCACTCGTGGGCGAACCGGTTGATCTGGGTGGCCAACGTTGCGGCAGCGCGCGGTTGGAGGAAGTGCAGCGGGATCGGGGCGGACAGGATCGCACGGTCGATGTCGTTGCGGTCCATCACGTCCAGCGATGCTTGCGGTCGCCAGGCCGGCAGCGGTTCCCCGCCGATGTTGGTCACGCCGTGCTCGGTCAGCGCGTCTACAAGTTCGGGCGGCAACATGTGATGGTGGATGTCGATCGTCACGCGTTCGAATCCCTCGGTTTGCCTTGAAGTTCCGGCGCATCGGTCAGCGAGCCGAGCCACGCGAAGGCGTCTCTTGCGTCCCTGATTCGGGTCGTCGACGTGTCATCGGGCATCCGAGCAAGGGCGTCGCCCGCGATCTCGACGAATGTGGCCATCGCGGCGATCCGGCGGCGCAGCACCGAATGCCAAGCGTCATCGCCGATGACGTAGTAGACGGTTCGATCCCCCGGGCGGGTGTGGCGTGCGACAAGTCCGGCGGCTTGGGCCAGCCGCAGGCTGGTGGTGACCGATGCCCGGCTCACGCCAAGCGCCGCAACGAGATCCGATCCGGACTGTTCGGCCGGTTCACAGATCATCAGCCATGCCAGCAGGCGAGCCGTGGTCGGTGCCAGCCCGAACGTGTCGGTGAAGTAGTCGCAGGCACGTTGTGCCCACGCATCCCGGTAATGCTCGTCGATCACACGAACGAGGATAGCGCTCGATACTAGTTATTGCTATTATTACCTAGCAACAACTAGTATCGAGCTGGTCGCGAGCGGCGGCGCAAGCCTACGACCCGAGGCAACCCACGCCTGTAACACAACCGCCACCGCCGCCGGGTCCTCCCCCGCCGCTACCCACGCCGGGTATCGTGCCGCCGCCGCCGCTAGGGCCACCGCTGCCGGTTTGGACCACCGGGGACGGAGCCACCGCCGCCGCCAGGCCCACCGCTGCCGGTCGGACCACTGGGGATCGAGCCACCACCCCCGCCAGGCCCACCACCTCCGCCAGGCCCACCACCCCCGCCGGGACCCCCGGAATGGCGGTCGTCGGTGTAGACGTCGGCACGCTGGACGGGGGGCTGGTCGTCGTCGGGCTCGAGGTGCTGCTGGTTGATCCACCACTACCGCCGCGACGCAGTGCAGTCCACTGAGCGTGAGCTGGCTGGCCATGTCAGCGGAAGTCGCGAAGATCGGGACGATGGACGGGCGCGCGCTCAGCCGTCGTTCGGCTACACGCGGAAGTGCAGAACGTCGGCGACGGGTCGCCGCGGCGTCGGCGGAGGCACATCGTCGCCGGCCGGCGCCACCCCGACGCGGATCACGACCTGAGGATATGGCTGCGCGATGAGGCTGATGATGACGTCTCGGCTGGCGGCAACCTCGATGACGTGGGTGAGCGTACAGCTGGCCAGGCCGGCCATCGTGCATTCCAGCAGTACCGCCGATAGCGCTTCGCCGCATCTCAACACGTTGGCGCGGATGTCTTCGGCCACGGACAGAATAACGATCTTCGAATGGTCCTCCGGCAGATCCTGACGACGATCTTGGTGATTGATAACTGGAAAGCTGCGTCCCACATCGACCCGGTCGCTCTCTTCCGCGGAAACCAGCGAGGTGGGCGGAATGCCGTCGTAGGCGGCGAACGGCGCTGTCCACCAGGCCAGTTCGGCATGGTACGGCGAGTCATACATGCGCAGCGCCTCACTGAGCTGGGACGCTTCGGCCACTTGTGGGCGTACATCGTCGGTGAGGACGTCCAGCAGCGCGCCACTGTCGCCGATGGCCTCCCGCAAGGTCGCGTCGAACGATTCCCAGTCCGGCGGAGCCGCGAACGGAAGTCGGTCGGTGCGCCGCCGCAGGATCGCATCGGCGCGACGGCGGTGAGCGTCGGTGACCAACGTCAGCGGGGTGAAATCGATGGCCGCCAGCAGCGTGGGATCGTCCGCGTTTGGATAGCGCTCGACCGTGGCCGTCCAGCCCGCCGCCGCCGCTGCGACGCGCAGGTGATCCAGCACGGCGCCGCAACTAATCAGCGTTTCGCGACCGGACTTGTCGGTGTCTACGATCCGGTCCGGATCGATGAACAGGTGGAGCCTCCCGTGCCCGAGCACCCACCGCCACGGCTGGCTGTTGTGGAACGACGGGGCGCGACACGCCAGTTCCACTGCATCCTGCAGGGTATCGGCGTGCAAGCCTGTCGTGGGCATGGTCGGCCTCCATTCTTGTGTATCGAGACCGACCCTGGTCAATGACGCGTCGGCGCACCAGAGCCAATGGTCCTCCCCAACAGCGCCATAGGACTCCCAAGGGTGCCCGCAACCAGAACACCGCCGGTGCAGCAGAGTCCGCTCACCGCGGCCGGCAAACGCCTCTACCGGCGGTGAAAGCCTTGAAAGCCGTTTATTTCGAGTCGATTTCGTCCTGGTACTTCTTGGTCATGTGGTCGATGGCCTGCAGCTGCGTCTGCGCGAGGGCGTCGCGGACGTCGGTGGCCCGGGCCGCGGCGTCGAGTGTCGGTTGCGCCTGGCCCCGGAAGTGGGGCATGACCTCGGCGGCGAACAGTTCCGCCGAGCGTTTGGTCGCGGCGGGGTTCGCCCATTCGTGTCCCATCTGCAGCATGCAACCGAATCCGCCGGACTGGTCCCACAGCCGCTGCACCTGGGCCCGTGCCCGCTCCGGCGTGCCGATGACACCGGCCCCGGCGTCGTTGATGATGTCGATCATCTCGTCGAGCTGCTGTCCCGGGATGGTCATCTGGGGAAACGCAGCAACCCGCTGGAAGTAGCGGAACCAGGACTCGATCCCGAACTTCACGTCGGCGCGGGCCTGTTGGTCGGTCTCGGCGATGTGGAACGGCCCGACCAGGGTCCAGCTCGCGCGGTCGACCCGAGTACCGAACGCCGCCGCGCGCTCTTCGACGATGCCCCAGTGGTAGGCGAGCGCATCGAAGCCTTCAATCGTCAGCGTCGCGCCGATCGACAGCAACCCGATGCCGTGCTTCCCGGCCAGCCGCGCACCCGTGGGCGAGGCGACCGCGGCCACTGCCAGCGGGATCCCGCCATCGGAGTAGGGGGCCAGTTGCAGCCTCGCGTCGAAAAGCTCGTGCGTCGGCGTCTTGGCGGTCACGGTCTCCCCGGCCAGCAGCCGCACGACGATGTCGAGGTTGGTTTCGAGCAGCTCGCGCGTGTCGGTGGGGGTCAGCCCGATCATCGCGGAATCGGTGGGCAGCGACCCGGGTCCTACCCCGCCGATCACGCGACCGTGAGTGAGGTGATCGAGCAGCATCAAGCGGTCGGCGACCCACAGCGGGTTGTGGTATGCCAGCGAGATGACCCCGGTGCCGAACCGGATCCGCTTGGCCCGTTGCGCTGCGGCCGCGATGAAGATCTCCGGTGAGCTGATGATCTCGCTGCCCGCGGAGTGATGCTCGCCGAACCACACTTCGTCGAAGCCGAGGGCATCGAGGTGTTCGGCGAAGTCCAGGTCACGCTGCAATGCCAGCGTCGGGTTGGTGCCCGCGCGGTGGAACGGTGCGATGAAGTATCCGAACCTGAGCTTGGCCATCGAGGTCCCCTTGCGGTTGAGTTGCCCGAACCCTAACCGTATGCCCCGGCCCGGTGCAGGCAAGACGACATCTCGCGCTTTGGTATTCACCGCCAACTGAACTAAAGACACGACGCGATCGTGGTCTACGGATTGACAATCTACTGGTGGAATTCCTCGTCACCATGACCACGCACGTCCCGGCGGGGACACCAGACGAAACCGTCAACGACGTCCGGGCGCGCGAAGCCGCGCGGTCGCGGGAATTGGCAGCCCAGGGAAACCTGCGACGCCTGTGGCGTCCCCCACTGCAGCCGGGCGAGTGGCGCACGCTTGGGCTGTTCGCCGCACTTGACGACCGCCAACTCGAGGAGGTGCTGGCCTCGATGCCGCTGCGCATCTGGCGCACCGACGTGGTCACGCCGCTCTCACCGCACCCGAACGATCCAGCGCGCGCGGGGATCACCCCGAACGACACCCACCGCACCGAGTTTCTGGTCGCGATGACCATCACGGTGCCGGAGGGGACCTCGGCGCACGTTGTCGATGACACCGCGTCGCGCGAAGCCCGACGCGCCCGCGAACTCGCCGCGCAGGGGCATCTCCTGCGGCTGTGGGCGTTGCCGGGCCAACAGGACCGCCGGCGCACGCTTGGCCTGTGGGGTGCCAGCGATACCGCCGGGATGAGCGCCGTCCTGGAATCGCTTCCGCTGTATACCTGGATGACCGTCGAAACCACGCCGCTCAGCGCGCATCCCAACGACCCAGGACGGTCCTGACCAGCTAAGCCGCGACGCGCGCGATCACCATGGCTGGGGGCCACTGGTACCCCCAGACGGTTGCGAGCCCTCAACATGCCCACGGCGGATAGCGTTGCACGACAGGGAGTTCAACGGGCGATCGCTTCTCTGCGGTGTGGGCCGGTGTGCTGGCCCGCAACTCTCACGTCGTTGCCGCGCCGCGCTGTCAAGCGACGCACGCAACGAAGAAATCGCGCCGCCGATTCAAAGTGTGCAAACTGTGATCGTGTCGTGTTACAACTGTGACTTCTGACAACAATTGTTACCCAAGTGATATGAGTGGCTAACGGTCACTACCGGACAGAGCAGGGGTACACAAATGTTCGCGATTTCGAAGGGTTGCCGGCTGTTCGTCGGGGCGGCCGTATATGCCGGATTAGCGCTGGCTGCGTTGGGGTTTGGTGCCGGCGCCGCCGCCGCCGCTCCCGCGCCTGCCGACATACCGTTCCTGCCAACACCCCCAGATCCGGGCTCCTCCGTGCCCACGGGCTCGGGTCTTATGCCCAGCGCCGGCGGTCTCATACCTCTGATCAGCGACACCACCAAGCTGTTGTCGGCGGGCAGTGATCCCAACACGCTGCTGGCCGACACCCAGAGTCTGCTCAACGATGCCGGGTCCTTGCTCGGAGTGCCCGTCGGGATGCCGGATGTCGGCTCGTTCATTCCCCCCGGCAGCGTCCCGAACGTTCCCGCCCCTCTTACGCCGTCATCACCTCTTACCCCGTCATCACCTCTTACGCCGCCATCACCTCTGGCGCCCTCGACGCCCCTCACACCCTCGACGCCCCTCACACCGCTCACCCCGTCAGCGCCTCTCACACCACTTGCGCCTCCAGCGCCTGTTGCACCGCCGGCGCCACTTGGGCCTGTGGTCTGACCGAAAGAACCTACCGCCAAGGGCTGCAGCCGTTTTCGTGGAAGTATCGTCGCACGTGCACATGTCGGGCGGCCCCTCGCTGACGTCAGGCAAGCCACGGGCGGGGCGCGCGCTCCCGTGTTTCCTCCCGGGTGCCCGCGGGTAGTCGACTTAGTGCTTGATCCCAGAGCAGCGAAGGAGGCCGGTTATGAGCGGCACGGACAAGGCGAAGAACAAGATCGAGGACCTCGCGGGCAAGGCGAAGGAAACGGTCGGTAAGGCCACCGGCGACCGGGACACCCAAGCCGAAGGCAAGGGTGATCAGGCAAAGTCGAGCCTCAAGGACGCCGGCGAGAAGGTCAAGGACGCGTTCCGCGACTGACGTCTGGTCGGTGCGTTCCGCGACCGGTTCGGCCTACACCGCCTTCTCACTAAGAGGCTTCACTCCAGGAAGCGCTGGACATACGGGGCGAAGCGCGCGCGCAGGTCGCGCCCGTCGAGCCCGAACATTTCAGCCGACGTGGCGATCTGGCCAAGCCGGCCGCGCTGGTGCCCGGCCAGGTAATCGGTCATTGCCGCGCGCGCCCCGTGGGTCAGCGGTTCGCCGGCAAGGGCGTAGAGCTGTTCGGCGACGCCGAGCTCGTCGGCCATGAACTCGTCGAAGCGGACATCGATCGAGCGCTCGGGTGCGATGACATCCCGATCGCGCACCAGCGCGGCCAGCATCAGTTCCAGGCGGTCGACCCAAGACGCCGCGATCTCTTGCACAGGCACCGGGGAGCGGTGCATCCGTGCGGTGTAGGTGAGCATCGCAATCATCGACAGCGTCACCGGCACCGGGTCGCGGTGGGTGCATACGACTACCACGCCGGGAAATACCGCGCCCAGCAACGGCAGCTGCTCGAGGTGCTGGGGTGACTTGAGCAGCCAGCGGCGGCCCCCGCGCAGAAACTGCAGCGCCTTCAGTTGGAGGGCGAGGTGCTCGTAAGCCGGCGTCTGGTCGTGCGCCAGGTAGTAGTCGCGCCACCGCGGTACGTGCGCGAGGGTCTCGAACAGCATCGAGGAGAAGTCGTTGGCCAGCAGCTGGATCTCCTCGTGGGCATGCTCGGTGGTCATCTCGTGCATCAGCCGAAAGTGCGGCATCACGGCGTTCATGAACTCGACGGCGGCGTCCATCCGTGTTCGGCGCGGATCAGGCTCGACACCCACCTCGGCAGGCAGCGGAAACGGCTCGACGCTCTCCCAGTACGGGAGGGTGCGGAAGGTGGCGGCGGCGGCGAGCAGGTTGTGCAGATGGGTGGTACCGGTGCGGGGCAGGCCCGCGATGACGACTGGCGGCAACAGCTCGATGTCCTGGATCTCGGGGTGCCGTGCCAGCAGCTCGGTGAGCAAAAGCCGGTTCTTGAGCCATTGCACCAGCTGCGCGTGGAAGTTGACGATTCCCGGCCCGTGCATGCCGCTGATCTCCTGCAGCGCCGCGAGGTACACGTCGAGACGTTCCCGATAGTCGTCGGGCCCGAAGTCGTCGAGCCCGGTGTCGGCTGCGGCCTTGGCGTGCAGCGCCCGGGCATCGAGCGGGCTGTCGGGCGCCATTGCTGCCATCAGGTCACGGATCTGCTCGATCTCGGGGCTGAAGCAGGGCTCGGCGAGGTCGTCAAGGTGGATGACGGCTGCTGTGGCGTCGGTCACGGCGACTTATGTTACTTTCAGTTTCGTAATGACGATGGACATTGGCCGGCCCCGCGATAAGCGCATCGACGCCGCGGTGCTGCAGGCGACGGTCGATCTGCTCGGCGAGATTGGGTACGCCGACCTGGCGGTCGATGCGATTGCGCGGCGGGCCGGTACGAGCAAGCCGGCGATCTACCGCCGCTGGCCGAGCAAGGCGCACCTCGTGCACGAGGCCGTGTTCCCGATCGGCTACGCGATGACGCTCCCCAACACCGGATCAGTTGCTGGCGACGTGCGGGAGATGCTGCGTCGCACAGTGGCCGTGCTGACCATCCCGGCGGCACGGGCCGCGCTGCCCGGCCTGGTCGGTGAGATGGCCGCGGACCTGACATTGCACGCCGTCCTGCTGGAACGTTTCGGCGACATCCTCTTTCGCGGACTGGCAGATCGCCTCGAAGACGCGGTCGCACGAGGAGAAATCCGGCCTGAGGTGACCGCGGCCGACATGGTCGAGGCCCTGGCCGGGCCCACATTGTTTGCGCTGCTCACCCGCGGGGCGTCGCTCGACGACAGCTGGGTGGAGCGCACCGCAGCCCTCATCACGAGAGGAATCAGCGCATGACCGGGACGACACCCGAGTCCACGGCCGCTTGGCGGGAGCTGCTCGAGACCCTGGCCGGCCTCGACCGCTGCTTCCTCGAAGGCGAGCGCGCCGTCACCGACGACCGGCACATCGCCGACGGCTACCGCATGCTCGCGACCACACTTGGCGTTGCCCTCGACACCTACCTGTTCGCCGAGCCCAGCCGACCGGTGTTCGTTGAGGTCAATACGCCATTCCGTCGCGACCGGCGATGGGGCGGCGACAACACCGATGCCTACTACTGCATCTGCCCGGTCGATCCCAAGCGCCGCTACCGCATCAGCGGCAGCCGAGGCGACAGCGCGTACTTCTCGGTGACCGCCTACAACGAACCGTCGCCCGGCGCGTGGTCCGACCGCATCGTGGCAATCGTGCGCGACGATGATCTCGAGTTCGACGCGGCCGGCAACTTCTCCTTCGAGCTGGGACCGACGCCCGACGCGGCCGTGCTGATGACCCGCGACTACCAGGCCGACCCACTGACCGGCCGGCCCGTCACCTGGCGCATCGAGGCGCTCGACGAGCCCGAT
>NZ_DATFYW010000027.1:0-9269 GCF_035314905.1 Mycobacterium sp. | reverse complement strand
TGACTGGATCGAGCGGGTCTACAACCGGCGCAGACGGCACTCAGCCCTCGGTATGATCAGCCCGGTCGACTACGAAGACCGACTCACTCAGACGGCACAAGCCGCCTGACCCTGTGTCCACCAAATGGGGTCAAGCCCAGCGTCGGCTTCACCGTGGGTGAGCTTGCCGGCGCGGCGAATGCTGTTCTGCTGCAGAGTGTTCGCTGCGCGGGGAGGCTGTACCGGCGCAGCCGTGGAGTCGCCGCACACGCCGGCGACGTGGACGAGCAGCCCTGCGGAAGGTGATGATGGGTGGATGGTGCTCAGCGCGGAAGCGAACGGGTTCAGCCCGCCACTGGTTTCGGCTCCGGCCTCGGCTCCCCAGGCCGAACGCCGGACTCGCAGGAACCCGTTTCCGCCGATCGCCGAGTATGCGTTCCTGTCGGACTGCGAGACCACGTGCCTGGTTTCCGCAAGCGGCTCCGTCGAATGGATGTGCCTGCCGCGGCCGGACTCCCCCAGCGTGTTCGGCGCGATCCTCGACCGCTCCGCCGGGCACTTCCGCCTTGGTCCCTACGGGGTGTCGGTGCCGGCCGCGCGCCGGTATTTGCCGGGCAGCCTCATCTTGGAAACCACGTGGCAGACCCACACCGGCTGGCTCATGGTCCGCGACGCGCTGGTGATGGGTCCCTGGCACGACATCGAGCGCCGGTCGCGCACCCACCGCCGCACCCCGATGGACTGGGACGCCGAACACATTCTGCTGCGCAACGTGCGTTGCGTCAGCGGCACGGTGGAATTGGTGATGGGCTGCGCGCCCTCCTTCGACTATCACCGCATCGGCGCGACTTGGGAGTACACCGGCAACGCCTACGGCGAGGCGGTCGCGCAGGCACGACAGGGCCCGGACGGGCACCCGAAGCTCAGGCTCACAACCAACCTGAACATCGGGCTGGAGGGTCACGAGGCGCGGGCCCGGACCCGGTTGACGGAGGGCGACAACGTCTTTGCCGCGCTGAGTTGGACCAAACACCCGGCACCGCAAAACTACGACGAGGCCGCCGACAAGATGTGGCAGACCAGCGAAATGTGGCGGCAATGGATCAACATCGGAAACTTCCCGGACCATCCGTGGCGGTCGTTCCTGCAGCGCAGCGCGGTCACATTGAAAGGCCTGACGTATTCGCCGACGGGCGCGCTGGTGTCCGCGAGCACGACGTCGCTGCCCCAAACTCGTTGCGGCGAACGCAACTGGGACTACCGCTACGCGTGGGTGCGGGACTCGATGTTCGCGATGTGGGGTCTGCACACGTTGGGCTTGGACCGCGAGGCCGATGACTTCTTCGTTTTCATCGCCGAGGTCTGCGGCGTAACCGGTGAAGGTTCCCCACTGCGACCGATGTATGGCGTCGGCGGAGAGCGCATCCTCGATGAGGAGGAGCTGCACCACCTGTCCGGGTACGACGGCGCGGTTCCGGTGCGTATCGGCAACGGCGCGTACCGCCAAAGCCAGCACGACACGTGGGGAAACCTGCTGGATTCGGTATATCTGCGGGCCCGGTTCCACGGGCATATCCCCGACGCGCTGTGGCCGGCGATCCAGCAGCGGGTGCAGGAGGTGACCACCTGCTGGCGCGAGCCAGACCACGGGATCTGGGAGGTGCGCGGGCAGCCTCAGCACTTCACCTCGTCGAAGATCATGTGTTGGGCCGCGCTGGACCGCGGGGCGAAGCTGGCCGAAATGCGGGGCGACAGAAGCTGCGCCGGGCAGTGGCGCGCGATCGCCGAGGCGATCAGGGCCGACGTACTGGAAAACGGCGTCGACTCCCGCGGTGTGCTCACCCAGCGCTATGGCTGCGACGCGCTGGACGCGTCGCTGCTGCTGGCAGGCCTGATCAGGTTCCTGCCGCCCGACGATCCACGGGTGCGCAACACGGTACTGGCCATCGCCGACGAACTCACCGAGGACGGACTTGTGCTGCGCTACCGCGTAGACCAAACCGACGACGGGTTGTCCGGCCAGCCGGGACCCTGCACCAGCTGGTCATTTCTGCTGGTGTCTGCGCTCGTGGAAATCGGGGAGGTGAGTCGCGCCAAGCGATTGTGCGAGGGGTTGCTGTCATATGTCAGCCCCCTCGATCTGTACGCCGAGCAGATCGAGCCGCGCACGGGACGCCAGTTGGGAAATTTCCCGCACGCCTTCAGCCACCTTGCACTGATCAACGCGCTCGTGCACGTGATCCGCGCCGACACCGAAGTGGACAACAGCGGGATGTTCATTCCCGCCCACGCGGCCATGTAGTTGCCCGGCGGGAGGTCGGCACCTGCAAGACCGAGGCCGACGAGTCGCAACTCACCGTGGCACAGCCGCGTAGTCTGCTGTCATGAGGCCGAGCAGCGCCGCGATTCTCGCCGCAACCTTTGTGCTATGGGGCTGTGGCGCGTCCGCCGGCCTCGCCAGCGCCGATCCGCCTGCGCCACCGCCTGAGCCCAAGACGACCATGGACCACGACGGCACATATTCGGTGGGCGTCGACATCCTCGCGGGCACGTATAGCTCTGCGGGACCCGTTGCCGGCGGCACGTGTTACTGGAAGCGGCTCAGTAGCCCCAATGGTAAAGACATCGTCGACAACGCCATGAGCAAAAAACCGCAGGTGGTGCGGATCGACCCGAGCGACACGGCGTTTAAGACGGACGGCTGTCAGCCCTGGCAGAGGACAGACGCCGCAAGCGCCGACGGCCAGACTCCCGGGGACACCCCTCCGTCGGTGGGGCAAGCCCAGCTGCACGCCGACATCGACACTCTCAACGGCTATGCCCGCCAGTTCGGTGCAGAGCAATTGCCCCAGCCGTGACGGCGCATCACCGATTCGACTCCTGCAGCGTCTTGAGATCCTGATTTCCGCCGAGCACCACCGCGGGGTGGCCCGACGCTGAGACAATTCTCCGCATCGCGCGTCAAGCGAGAGCACGGGCAACGCGGGGGGACGCAATGAGCATCATTCGGGGCTTGACTGCGGTGGCTATCTTCGCTGGCGCCGCGGTCTGCTTTGCAAGCCCGGTCCGAGCCGACGATTTCAGCGGCACCTACATCCGAACCGGATTTGGCACGCAGTCCACGTGGTTCGTGACGCCGTGCGGTCCGGGATGCGCCCACGTGGCGGATAGCAGCGGGCGGAGCGCGGACGCCCACATGGTCAGGGGTGGCGGGTCCGGCGGTGATGCCGCTAACCGGTGGGAGTTCGCTAGATTCGTGCAGTGACTGTCGGTGCAGCGATTCGTTGGTTGCCGCCTCTCGGGGTGGTCGCGATGCTGGTGCTCGGGTGGGCGGTGGGCCAGGGGTCGACGCCGGTGGATCGCTGGTTTGCACACCAGGCTCGCGCCGTGGTCGGTGACTACCCGGGCTGGCTCCTGGTCTTCACCGACTGGTGGCTGCTCGGTCCTGTGCTGGCGGCCTGTGTCGGTGCCGCGCTTTATCGGCGGCAGCGGCGAATGGCGGTGGTGGCGGCGCTGTGCCCGATCGTCGCAATCGAGCTCGACGAAGCGTTCAAGCGACTGGTTGACCGCCACAAAGGCGATGCCCTGGCGTATCCGAGTGGTCACACGGCGGCGGTGGTGGTCGTGATGGGGATGGTTGTGTTGGTGGCCGGCGCACGACTGTGGGCGCTCGCAGCTGCAGTCGCGATCAGTCTTCTTGGCATGCTCGGACAAATCGCCTGCGGTCACCACTATTTCACCGACACGGTCGGCGCCGTGCTGCTCACCAGTGCGCTTTTGTGCGCCGCGGCTCGGCTCGCGGATCGCTTCCCGCCCGGCCGCGGTTCGCCCGCAGCGGAGCCGCCTGAGTCGACACCGGCAACGCGTGCGTCGCCGGGAATGTCAACATAGCCATATGGCATCCAGAGGCAGCGGCGCGATGCGGTGTCCACCGGCGGTGCTTGTGGCGATGGCGGCGTTGACCGCCGCTTGCGCGCCCGGGCCCGTCGTGAACACCGGGGACACATCAGCGCGAACCGAACCAACTGCGTCGACCCCAGCGCCACCGACTCCGGCCGACAACCTGCATTTGGCCAACGCTTACGACTTCTTCGCAAGTTCTGGCGATCAGTCCGGCTACTACTTCACAACGCCAAGCGGGCGATGGCGGTGCGCAATATTGCCCCATACCCAAGCCGGCTGCCAATCGGCAAGTGGCTCGGCCATGAGCGTTCCAGGTGCGCCTGACTCCGTCACCACTGCTGCGGGTAAGAGCAGCGCGCCGAACGCGATGGTGATCGACAACACCGGCGACGCCCACTTCGCATGGCTCCAACCGTCGGAATTCTCGCCGGTACCTGGCCCCGCGAAGGTCCTGGAGTTCAACAGGGTTCTGGACGCAGCCGGCTTTCGCTGTAACGTTCAGGACGCGGGCGTTTCGTGTCTCAGCGAACTGACGGTTAAGGGGTTCACCTTCTCCCCTGACGGATACACGCTGCAATACAACGACGTTCCCGATAACGCGCCGCCGTGATGCTGATTACCGCTATCTCACCGGCACGCCGAACCCGGTTGCGGGCCTGCCGCCTCCCGCAGGATGGGCGCGCTCGCGGTACTCGGGTATCGGGCGGTAGGCCCTTGATTCAGCCTCAGTACAGCGGCGACCACGCTGATGTCCGCAGCAGTCGGCTCTCCCACTGATCGCGGTACGTCAGGGCATCGAACATGTAGCTGCCGGGCGCGCGGTGCTCCGGCGGAGTGTCGGTGGTGAGCAGACGGACGAGCGCCGCGTAGTCGTTGGACGCGTCAATCTTTTGCCACAGCATCGCTTCTCGCCGCTTGTGGCTGCCGTGCGCCACCTGGAAGCACGCCTGGATTTCGAGTAGCCGCATCCCGGCCGGCGCTTTGGATAGCGGCCTGTAATAGATCTCGTCCCAGCAGCGGATGTAGTCGTCGAGTGGGGCGTAGGGCCAGCCGGTGTCCTCCATGAACAGACTCAACGGATGCGTCGCACCAGCAGTGGGGACGCTCGCGAGGTCCACCGTCTGCAGAGGCGACCAGTCGACCGGCAGGAGGATCTTGCCGGTCACCTCGTGGCGCAGGTTATCCAGCTCGCGCATCCACGGCTCGAGATCGCCGTTTTGGGTGCGCCGGGCGAGCCTCTCCCAGGCCGCGCCGTCGGCGATGCCCGTAATGGTGACCACGTTGTAGGACACCCCGGAGCCGTGAGCGTGGTTGGTGTACCACAGCAGCCGAGCCTCGTCGTCGGCGCCGAGCGTGGGCATCCAGCCCTCCCGGTAGGCCGCCTCGAACTCGTCCTGGCGTGCGCCGTTCACCTTGTGGGTCTCGTGAAGGAACAGCACGAGGACTCCTCTCGCCGGCTCATACCCCATCCGCGATCAGCGAGGCGAGCTGACGGCGGTTGATCTTGCCGGTGTCGTTGTAAGGGATCTGGTCGACGATCTTCAGCGCCTCGGGGAGCTTGAAGTAGGCGATCAGGTTGCGGCAGTGCGATCGCAACTCCGCGAGCGTCACCGCGGAGCGAGCCACCACTGCTGCCCCCACGCGCTGGCCCATCTCCTCGTCGGCTATTCCGGCGACGGCCGCGTCGCTTACCGCCGGATGGGTACGTATGGCCTCCTCGACCTCGATCGGCCCGAACTTCTCTCCGCCGCGGTTGATGGTGTCGGTCAGCCGGCCGCTCGGGTAGATGTAGCCGTCGGAATCCTGGCGGGCGAGGTCACCGGTGCGGAGCCAGCCTTCGGTGACGTTCTGGGCGGTGCTCACCCACAACTCGCCGACCGCTCCGGCCTCGACGTCGTTCCCTGTGTCGGGGTCCACCACCCGGACCTCGACCCCGGGAAGCGGCCGGCCCACGGATCCCGCACGGTTGGGATCGTGATGATCGTCCGGCAACAAGGTCGTGTAGGCGCCGAGCGTCTCGGTCTGACCGAAAACGTTGGCGAACGCCACATGCGGAAGGGCGGCCATCGCCCTTCGCACCAACGCGACGGGCGCGGCAGCCGCCCCGTAGGCGATGGCGACCAGAGACGTGAGGTCGATGCGGTCGAAGTCGGGATGATCGAGGATCCGCTGGAGCATCGTCGGCACCAGGAATGCGGTGCTCACCCGATGTTCCTGAACCAGGCGCAACCACTCTCCGGCCTCGAATCGATCCTGCACCACCGAGGTGTTGCCCGAGTACAGGCTGCCCAGCATGCCGAGCGAGCCGCCGACATGGAAAAACGGGACGCACATCATCCCGACCGCCGGGGCGAGGTCCGCCCGAAACGGTGCCGCGAATCCCGTGATCCGCGCGCTCAGCTGTCCGTTGCTGATGCCGACGGCCTTGGGGAGCCCGGTCGTGCCGCTCGTGAACAGCACCAGGGCGTCGCGGTCGCCGACCTCCTCAGCGGGCCGCGGCGTGAAATCCTGGCCGTCGCCCAGAAGGTCGGCGGCCGTTAATGCCTTGCTCACGCCTGCTTCAAGGAGCCGGCCCGCGTACGCCTGCCCCGCAACTCCCACGCCGGCGCATCCGGCGTTGTCCAGCAGCACCCGCAGCTCCGACGGCGTCAGGGCGGGGTTAATCAGCGCTGCGGCAGCACCGATCCGAGCCGCGCCGAGCACTGTCGCGATCGACAGCAGGCTTCCCGCGTCGACGACGGCGACGCGCTGTCCGGCCACCCCGTTGGCAGCCAGGCCGTCGGCGCATTGCCCGGCGGCCGCGGCGAGCTCGCCGTAGCTGGTGGCACGCCCGCCGATGATGAGTGCGGCGCGGCCGGGATCGCCGGCGGCGGCGGCGTCGATGATCGTGCCGGTGTTCATGCGCTCAGTACAGGGGTGACCACGCGGCTGTCCGCAGCAGCCGGCTGTTCCACCGATCGCGCAGGTCCAGGGCATCGTGCATCCAGGTCCCCGGGCCGCGGTATTCGGGGGGAATCTCAGTCTGAAGCAAGGTGACCAACGCCTCGGGCCGGTTGATGCGCTGCATCAGGGCGACCTCACGGCGCAGGTGGCTGCCGAGAGCGGGTTGGAACGCCGCCTGGATCGTCAGAAGGGAGGCCGGCTGGTCGAGGCTCTTGGCGTACACCTCACCGCAGCGGTCGATGTATTCGCCGAACTTGTCCTCGTAGGGCCAGATGGTGTCTTCCATGTAGAGCGTCAGTTCGTGCTCCCGCCCGTCGACCGGCACCTCGTCGAAGGCCACGTCCTGAAGCGGGGACCACGGGAGGGGCACGAGCAGCTTGGCCTCGACGTCATGCCGAAGCTCGTCCACGTCACGCATCCACCGCTGGAGATCGCCCCTCTGCACCCGCCGGGCCAGGCGCTCCCACGCGGCTCCGTTGCGAACGGCGGTCACGGTGACGACGTTGTAAGCGGGGCCGCTGCCGTGGGCGTGGTTGGTGTACCACAGCAGCCGGGCCTCGTCGTCGGCGCCGATTGTAGGCATCCAGCCCTCCCGGAAGGCGGCCTCGAATTCATCTTCGGCGCGCCCGCGCACCTTGTGCACCTCGTGGATGAACAGCATGCCGGGACCTCCCACGTGTCGGGCACTGCACCGTGCACGCCTCGCTCAACGGACGCTAATCCCGGCGCCTCTTCGTGTCCACGCCGCGGCAGATCGACGCACACGCGGCGGATAGGTTACCCGCGATGTCCTGCCCGGCTTGGCGCGGGCGCTGTAAAGTATCGGCACGGATTTCCAACCTGCCTCGCGGTCGCCCGCAGAGACGATCAGAGACGATCATTGTCGGACCAGGTGGGGAGAACGCTGATGCAGTCCTACACCGTGCGATTCCTTGTCGAGGCGCCTCCGAGAAAGGTGTGGCGGGTGCTGCATCCGCCGGTGGCGCCGAACGCTCCGCGGCCGCGCGTCCTTGAGTGGCCAACGGGCCGGATGGAGATCTTGACCGAAGGCGACGAGGCCGGTGAGGGTCTGGTCCGCACCTGTGTCTTCGAAGTGCCCAGGTATCTGCTTTCCGGGGGCAAGGGGCGCTCGTGGGAGACGGTTACCGAGGCGAAGATCAACAAACTGTCACGGTACGTGGCGATCGGCAAGCCGCTCTGGTCGCGCGCCGAGGGCTATCACGAACTAGAGGAACAGCCCGACGGCACCACGGTCCTCACGTTCCACGAGACTTACTATGCCTATAACCCGTTGCTGCGCTTACTTCTCGAACGCCCGGTGCATGCAAAAATCTCTCGCGACAACCTCGCCACTTACGAGCACGCGCTCAGCTATGCCGGCCGCGTGCGGCGACTGCCCTAGCCGACCCCCGGGATGGGGCAGGTCGCCCCTGCACGTCGGTTCGCTCCGCGGGATGGTCACCCCCGCGCCGGCGGGCCGCCCGTCGAGGGGTGTGCAACCGCGGCCACAAGGTCATCAGCCGGCTCGTCCCAGCGGTCGAGATCCACGACCTCGGCGAGGGAGCGGCGACGGACCGGACCGTGCTTGCCTTTGGGCCAACCCACCCACGACGTGGCCGGCGAGCATCCACTCGTCGGGTACGCCAACGGCTTCCCGCAGCAACCGCTCGCCGCCGTAGGAAGCCCAGCTGGTGAGACATGCCCCCAAGCCCTGTGCGCGGGCGGCCAGAAGGAAATTTTGCATCGCGGGGAAGATCGACCCTCCAAGCAGCAGCTCGGAGGCCGTCGCGAAACGCTTCTGCGTAAACAGGACGGAAGTGAACTCGCGCGCCCGATCGTGGAGTTCGTAGGTCGCGCGATTGTCGCGGGCTCGGCGGCTGCGGTCGGCGTCGGCGGGCCGGGTCATCCCGTACACCGGCTCGATCACCTCCAGAGCACGAGCCGCGGCCTTGGCCACGACGGCCCGCTGCCCGGGTGATTGCAGGACGATGAAGCGCCAGGCTTGTGCGTTGGCGCCCGATGGCGCCCACGTCGCAGCTTGGAGGCATCGCGCGAGCGTGGCGTCGTCGACCCGCTCGTCCGTGAACCGCCGGATCGTCCGTGCAGTCGACATCACCTCCCAGACGTCACTGCTTGGTCCGGTCATGCAGGCTCCCTCCTTTGCTCGTCCTTCACGGATACCGCGGCATCGGACCCGCCTGGCGACAAAGGTCTGCCCTTTGGTGGCCATCGCGTTGTGGCCCCGACTGCACAGGGCCACACGGTCAGGCGGCCAATCTATATTTGCACGGCAGCTGGAACAGGGTCGGCTCTGACAGCGGCGGCATTACTCTTGACCAAATCGCCTCGAGAGGGCCTTCGCGATGGTGGGGATCGGCGCACTGCGACTGTCGCCGCGGCCGGGGTTTTGGGTGGGGGTCACCGCGGCAAGCGTCGGCGTCATC
>NZ_DATFYW010000026.1:0-2264 GCF_035314905.1 Mycobacterium sp. | reverse complement strand
AACTCGCCGCAATCGACCGAACCCGAAGCCAACCCCGCCAACCGACAACCGATCTCGGCATTCCCGAGATCATGACAACCCGCTGATGCCGCCGACGGCGACGCCACCCAACAAGATCGATTTAGTCCGGAAAAACCTGGTGAAGTTGGCCAACGACGCGCTCAGCCGGGTGCGCCGCCGCGTCACCTGGGACCTGCGCGATCGGCGTGGCCGCAAGATCGACCCGGAGTGGGCCAACCGACGCCGACTGCTCACCGCCCGCGAACGCCTGTCGGGCACGAGCTTCGCCAAGATGTGGAATCGGATCAGCGACGAGGACCCCAGCGCGCAGATCCTGTCGGCCTGGATCGCCAAAGAAGAACTCCGCACCCTGCTGTCCACGGTCCGCGTGGGCGGGGATGCACACCTGACCCGGCACCGGCTGCACCGGTTGCTGACCTGGTGTGTTGACTCGCAGATCCCCGAGCTGCTCACCCTCGCCACCACGGTCGACGCGTGGTGGCCCGAGATTGACACGTTCGTGCGCACCGGCATCACCAACGCCCGCACCGAGGGCTACAACCGGCTGGTCAAGCAGGTCAAACGGGTCGGCTGCGGGTAGCGCAACACCGACAACTCGATGCGCCGGATACGGTTCCACTGCACCCGCCACGCTCGCCGCGCGGCGCAGATTTCGTGCTGACCGCGGACGCGGCAGACTCGATGGCCGTGGAGCTGCTCATCGCGGACAACCCGGACGAGGATTCCCGGCTGCCCTACCTGCTGCGGGTCCCGCTGGCCGGCGGTGACCTGGTGTTCCGCACCTCGGGGACCTGGCCGCGCACCAAGGCGCTCTACTGCTACCCGGTCCCGCTCGACGAGTGGCCCGCCGATGCGGTGATCGTCGAGCGGGTCGGGCTGCGCTCGTGTCGGCGCCGCGGCGCGGCGATCGATGTGATCCTTGACCGCGCCCGAGAAAACCGGTCCCAGCTGGTGTTCACCACCGCCCGCGGCCGCGACGCGGTGTTCTGGCAGAGTCCGCGGACCCGCAAACAGGCCCGCCCCGGGGTGCGCACCCCGACCGCACGCGCCGCCGGCATTCCCGACCTGCAGATCGTGATCGACTCCCACGAGCAGTACCCCTACCGGTTCGCCACCCAACAGGTCAGCACCGTCAAACGGGCTCTGTCGTGCGGCGACTACGGGCTGGTCCTCGACGGCGTCCTGGTCGCCTCCGTGGAACGCAAGTCCCTGGTCGATCTGGTCGCCAGCCTCACCGCCGGCAGGCTGCGCTACCAGGTCGCCGAGCTCGCCGCCCTGCCCCGGGCCGCGCTCGTGGTCGAGGACCGTTACTCACAGCTGTTCAAACTCGACCACGTCCGTGCGGGCGTGATCGTCGACGGGCTCGCCGAACTGCACATTCGTTGGCCGGCCGTGCCGATCGTGTTCTGCGAAACCCGCGGGCTCGCCGAGGAATGGACCTACCGCTACCTCGCCGCTGCCCAGGCCTGGGCTATCACCGAACATCCTGCCCTGCGACGTATCTCACCCGGCAACCCGGTCGAGTCCACAGACCTCGATGGGGCACCCGCCGCGCCGGAACCCAGCACCGCCGAGGTCCGCGCCTGGGCCCGCGGCATCGGCCTAGCCGTGCCCGACCGCGGCCGACTCCGACCCGAAATCCGACAAGCCTGGCGCGACGCACACCGCATCACCTGAAGCCCAAACCATCGAACGCCTACAACGTTTCCCAGGTACAGTTCGAGTGCCTCGAAATCACCGAGGCCGCAACTCAAAATCAGACTTCAGACCGACTGCCCGGAAAAAATCGAAGAGCCGTTAACGGACTAGCTGCCAGCAGTTGACCGGTAACCCACCGTATTCATTCCGCTCGATCCGGTCGCAGTTGCCGCCGCACCTGGCACCCAGCGTGGTCGCGAGCCCGCCCGCCGGCGAAGCCATCCCGGGGAGTCTCAAGCGAACACTCGCTAAAGGTTCAGGAACGGCTGCAACCGCGCGAAGAGATCGCTGTCGGCGCTCGGCGCGCCGTCGGCAGTCGTACACGAGCGCGCCGCCTGACGTGTCATCGCTGGCTTCTTTCACGTTCTGCCGCAACGCTTCCTGACACCCGCAATACGTCCGGGCGCTAGGCCACAAACTGATTCACGGCCAGCTCCAGCACTTGCCGGCGGCTGCGCCCGTCGTGATCGGCGGCGATGAAGTGGTTGCCGATCGCCAGCGAGAAGGCCAGCATGCTGCGCGCCTCGACCTCGTCCGGGTCAGCG
>NZ_DATFYW010000025.1:0-3840 GCF_035314905.1 Mycobacterium sp. | reverse complement strand
GCCGCGCAGCGGAATCAGGTTCGCGCCCGCGTAACACAGCGACTCTTCGACGCCGCGGCGCGTCCACAGTTCGCCACCGATCGCGTTGGGGTCGATGCCGTGGTCAGCCACCCGGGCGGCGACCATGCACGACCCGATGGGATCGTCGTCAAAGACACGGCGCACCGCGGCGCCGTCGCGCACAACCGACACCCGTCGCTCGTTGACCAAGCGACGGATGGGCGGAGCCGACATGCTGACTCTTTCTGGCTCTTGCTGGATCTTTTAGCGACCGACGGTGTGGCTCGAGTGAGCCACGTCTCAGCTTACGGTCACAACAGGGGAACCGCTGGCTGATGTGGCTGAACCCGGCTGTGCGCCTATTTCGCTGGCGAGTCGCATGGCTTCCTCGATCAGCGTCTCGACGATCTGCGCCTCGGGCACGGTCTTGATCACTTCACCGCGCACGAAGATCTGTCCCTTGCCGTTGCCCGACGCGACACCGAGGTCGGCCTCGCGGGCCTCCCCCGGACCGTTGACCACACAGCCCATCACGGCGACCCGCAGCGGCACGTCGAGGCCGTCGAGCCCGGCGGTGACCTCATTGGCCAGCGTGTAGACGTCGACCTGGGCGCGACCGCACGACGGGCAGGACACGATCTCCAGCCCACGGGGTCGCAGGTTGAGGGACTCGAGAATCTGGGTGCCGACCTTGACCTCTTCGACAGGCGGCGCCGACAGCGACACGCGGATGGTGTCGCCGATGCCCCGCGACAGCAGCGCGCCGAAGGCGACCGCGGACTTGATGGTGCCCTGGAAAGCCGGACCGGCCTCGGTGACGCCGAGGTGCAACGGGTAGTCGCACTGCGCGGCCAGCTGCTCGTACGCGGCGACCATCACGACCGGGTCGTTGTGCTTGACGCTGATCTTGATGTTGCCGAAGCCGTGCTCTTCGAACAGCGACGCCTCCCACAGCGCCGATTCGACGAGCGCCTGCGGGGTCGCCTTGCCGTACTTGGCCATGAACCGCTTGTCCAGCGAGCCGGCGTTGACGCCGATGCGGATCGGGATACCCGCGTCGCCGGCGGCCCTCGCCACCTCTTTGACCCGGCCGTCGAACTCCTTGATGTTACCGGGGTTGACGCGCACCGCCGCGCAGCCCGCGTCGATCGCGGCGAAGATGTATTTCGGCTGAAAGTGGATGTCGGCGATCACCGGGATCTGGCTGTGGCGCGCGATCTCGGCCAGCGCGTCGGCGTCCTCCTGACGGGGACACGCTACCCGCACGATGTCGCAGCCCGTCGCGGTCAGCTCGGCGATCTGCTGCAGCGTCGCGTTGACGTCGTGGGTCTTGGTTGTGGTCATCGACTGCACGGCGACCGGGTAGTCGCTGCCGATTCCGACGTCGCCGACCATCAGCTGGCGGGTCTTCCGCCGCGGGGCCAGCGTCGGAGCAGCCGGTGTCGGCATGCCTAAGCCGACGGTCGACATGATGTCTCCCTTTCCCTGGGTTACTGGAAGAGCCTGATGGGGTTGACCAGATCAGCGGTCACGGTCAGCAGCATGTAGCCGACCACGACAAGCAAGACTACGTATGTCGCGGGCATTAACTTCATGTAGTTGACCGGCGCCGCGGCCACCATGCCGCGAGCCGCGCGGATCATGTTCCGGATCTTCTCGAACACCGCGATCGCGATGTGGCCGCCGTCGAACGGCAGCAGCGGGATCAAGTTGATGACGCCGAGCACGAAATTCAGCTGAGCAAGGAAGAACCAGAACGCCACCCACAGCCCGTGGTTGACGGTATCGCCGCCGATGATGCTGGCGCCGACCACGCTGATCGGAGTGTTCGGGTCGCGTTGCCCTCCGCCGATCGCGTGCACCAGATCGCCGACCTTGCTCGGAATCGCGGCCAGCGACTTGCCCAGCTGGACGGCCAGGTCGCCGCTGAACGTGAACGTCGCGGGCACCGCGGTGATGGGGTTGTAGTGCGTCGGGCCGTACTGCGCGGCGCTGATGCCGATCGCGCCGACCGTGGACGGCCCCTGGTCACTGGCCTTGGTCCATCGCCGGGTAGCCGTGACGTCGACGACGGTGGTGATGTCGCGTCCGTCGCGCTGCACGACGACCGGGGCGGGGCCGGTGAGCTTCTGCACCGCGCTGACCAGCTCGTCGAACGTGTGCACATCGGTGCTGCCGACCTTGACGATCACGTCGCCGGGTCTGATGCCGGCCGCGGCCGCGGGTCCGGCGCCCGTGCACTGGCCGAGCTGGCCCCTCGTGACTTCCGGTGCGACGCAGGATGTTTGGCCGACAACGGCGGTGGTCGGGGCGTGCAGGTTGGGCAGGCCCCAGATCGTCGCGACGGCGTAGATCAGCACCAGGCCGATCACGAAGTTCATGCCGGGACCCGCGAACAGCACCACGACGCGCTTCCACACCTTCTGCTTGAACATCGCGCGGTCGACCTCGTCGGGCTTGAGCTCGTCGACCGACGTCATTCCGGCGATGTCGCAGAACCCGCCCAACGGAACGGCCTTGACACCGTACTCGGTCTCGCCGCGGCGGGTGGACCACAGCGTCGGCCCGAAGCCGACGAAGTAGCGGCGCACCTTCATCCCCGTCGCCCGGGCCGCCCACATGTGGCCGCATTCGTGCAGCGCGACGGAGACCAGGATCGCGAGCGCGAACAGCACAATGCCGATCACGAACATCATGTCGTTTCCACGACCTCCTGTGTGACCGCGCGGCCGGCCCTCTCGCGGGCCCAGCGCTGCGCGTCGAGTACGTCTTCCACGTTAGCGGGTTCGGCGGCCCACTGGTCGGCGTCGCCCAGCACCTCGGCGATCGTGCGGACGATGGCTCCGAACGGGATGCGGCCGGCCAGGAACGCGGCGGCGGCCTCCTCGTTGGCGGCGTTGTACACCGCCGTCATGCAGCCCCCGGCCGTCCCCGCCGCCCGGGCCAGCTCCACCGCGGGGAACACGTCGGCGTCCAGCGGCTCGAATTCCCAGCTGGCGGCGGTGGAGAAGTCGCAGGCCGCGGCGGTCGCGGGCACCCGCGCGGGCCAGCCGAGGGCCAGCGAGATCGGCAGCTTCATGTCGGGGGGGCTGGCCTGCGCGATTGTCGAGCCGTCGGTGAAGGTGACCATCGAATGCACGATCGACTGCGGATGCACCACGACGTCGATCTGCTCGTAGGGCACGCCGAACAACAGGTGTGTCTCGATCACCTCGAGTCCCTTGTTGACCAGCGACGCCGAGTTCAGCGTGTTCATCGGGCCCATGTTCCAGGTCGGATGCGCGCCCGCCTGCTCAGGTGTGACATGCTCCAGATCGGCGGCCGACCAGCCCCGGAACGGCCCGCCGGACGCGGTGAGCACCAGCTTGGCGACCTCTTTGCGGTCGCCGGCGCGCAGGCACTGCGCGAGCGCGGAATGCTCGGAGTCGACCGGCACGATCTGGCCGGGTGCTGCGGCCCTCAGCACCAGGGGGCCACCGGCGACCAGCGACTCCTTGTTCGCCAGCGCCAGCCGGGCGTCGGTTTCCAGCACCGCCAGCGTCGGCTCGAGCCCCAGCGCCCCGACGAGCGCATTGAGCACCACGTCGGCCTCGGTGTCCCGGACCAGGCGGGCGACCGCGTCCGGGCCCCGGTAGGCGACGCCGTCGATGGTGCCGGCCGCGTCCGGGTCGGCGATCGCGATCTTCGATACTCCGGTCGCGTCGCGCTGCTGGGCGAGCAGCCGCGCATTTGCGCCACCGGCGGCGAGCCCGACCACCTCGAATCGGTCGGGGTTGGCGGCGATGACCTCCAGCGCCTGAGTGCCGATGGATCCGGTGCTGCCCAGAATCAGCACGCGCC
>NZ_DATFYW010000024.1:0-8121 GCF_035314905.1 Mycobacterium sp. | reverse complement strand
GCGCAGCATGAACATGTACGCCGCGATGTCGATCGCCGACGGCAACCTCGACCCGCTGATCGCGTCGCGGGCCAAGCTGCGAATCGGCCAGGCCGCGCGGCACATCGGCCAGGAGGCGGTCCAGCTGCACGGCGGCATCGGAGTGACCGCCGAGTATCCCGTTGGGCACTACCTGGCCAGGCTGACCGCGATCGAGCAGACGCTCGGCGCCTCGGACGACCACCTGCACGTGCTGATCGACCGGCTCGGCGACTACGACGTGGTGACGCTCTGAGGGATCCGTGACCGAGCTCTCGCCTGAGGTCGTCCACTTCCTGATGGTGGGCACCCGCACCGGGATGCTGGGTTACCTCGGAGGCGTGGTCCGGCCCGTCGTGCGCGTCCGGCCCGGGAAGGTCATCGCGGCGTTCGACATCGCGGAGGGATGACCGGCGCGGTCACCAACGTGGTCAGGACGGCTGGCCCACGAGCCGCGCGATGGAACGCAGCGGGATCGGCAGCCAGGCCGGCCGGTGCCGTGACTCGTAGCCCGCTTCGTACACCGCCTTGTCGAGCTCGTATGCGGCCAGCAGGTCTGCCGAGTCCCGCGGATCGCTGCCGGCGACAGACGCGTAACCGTCGCAGAACGCCGCGCAGTTACGGTCCACCCATTCACGCGCTCGGGCGGCCAGTTGCTTGCTCTGCTCGTCGGCGGTCTGGTTCACGAGCTGCTGGTAAGCGGCGTATTCGTACGAGCGCAGCATGCCGGCCACGTCGCGCAGCGCAGAGTCGGGCCGGCGGCGCTCGTTGAGCGGCTGACCCGGCTCACCCTCGAAGTCGATCAACAGCCACCGTTCCGGCGTGCGCAGCACCTGCCCCAGATGCAGGTCGCCGTGTACCCGCTGCACGGTGACCGTCTCGCCGGCCAGGTGGTTGAACCGCTTCTCGATCGCCGGCACGTACTGTTCCAGTTCCCGCACGGCCGCCGCGGTGGCCGACAGCCGGTTGAGCATCGCTTCGACCGGGAACCTGGCCGTCGATGAACCCAGCTCTTCGGCAAGCGCCGCGTGCACCGAGGCGACAGCCTCACCGAGCCGGTACGACTCCCCCGCGAAGTCGCCGCCGACCTCGTAGGCGTACAGGTCGCCCTCGGCGTACAGGTCGCGGGTGCTGGCGGTGGCCATGCCCCAGCCCTCGGCGGAGTTGGCCGCGTACGCGCTGACCATCCCCAGCGGGCACGGCTCATCCTCACCGTGGGCCGCGGTTTCATACGAGCCCAGCAGCCGGGCCACGTGCGGGTTGCCGGCCCGGCCCAGCACCCGGTTCAGCTCGATGTCGGGGCTGATGCCGCAACTGACCCGGCGGAAGACCTTGAAGATCGCCTCCTGCTCGAACACCACGCTGGTGTTGCTCTGCTCGGAGTCGAACACCCGCGGAGCGGCATGCAGCGGCAGTGTGACGTCCGGTTCCTTGGTGAACGTCACCTCACCGTGGACGGCTGAGGAGTCGATCAGCGAGAGCAGGAACTGGGCGGCGGACGGGTCGTACACCGCGTCGTAGCCGGTGCGGTCGTCGTCGCTGCCGATCGTCGCGACGTTGCTGTACTCCGAGATCGGCGCCGAATCCCACCGCACGATCACCTGGTATCGCTCTGCGGACCCGTCGGTGTAGCCGACGTCGACCAGGACGAGGTCCAGGTCGTCGCGAAGCGCGACGACCTGGCCCGCTGTGGCGGAGGACAGCTCCCTGTTGCGGCCGGCGTACCAGCGCTGCCGCGGGAGCCACTCCGAGAACGGCAGGTTCATGGCTGCTCCTCGGACTCACGAAGCTGGAACCAGTAGAACCCGTGGCCCGGCAGGGTCAGCAGGTAGGGCAGGTGACCGATGCGCGGGAACTCCACGTACCCGGTCAACTCGACCGGTGTGTACCCACTCCAGTGCTGCAGATAAAGCTCGATCGGCTGGGGGAACCGCGACAGGTTGTTGACGCACAGCACGATGTCGCCGTCCTCTTCTCGCAGGTAGGCCAGCACCGACGGGTTCGAGCCGTCAAGCTCACGGAACGTCCCTGCGGCGAAGGCCGGGTGCCGGCGCCGGACCGCCAGCATCGTTCGGGTCCAGTTCAGCAGCGACGTCGAGGTGTCGATCTGCGCCTCGACGTTCACCGAGTGGTACCCGTAGATCGGGTCCTGGTTCGGCGGCAGATACAGCCGGCCCGGGTTCGCGGTGGAGAAGCCGGCGTTGCGGTCCGGGGTCCACTGCATGGGGGTACGCACGCCGTCGCGGTCGCCCAGCCAGATGATGTCGCCCATCCCGATCTCGTCGCCGTAGTAGATCACAGGCGAGCCGGGCAGCGACAGCAGCAACGCGGTGAACAGCTCGATCTGGTTGCGGTCGTTCTCCAGCAAGGGTGCGAGCCGCCGGCGGATCCCCACGTTGGCCTTCATGCGCGGGTCCTTGGCGTACTCGGCGTACATGTAGTCGCGCTCTTCGTCGGTGACCATCTCGAGCGTGAGCTCGTCGTGGTTGCGCAGGAAGATGCCCCACTGGGCCGTGTCGGGGATCGGCGGTGTCTTGGCCATGATCTCGGCGATCGGGATGCGCGACTCGCGGCGGACCGCCATGAAGATGCGCGGCATCAGCGGGAAGTGGAACGCCATGTGGCACTCGTCGCCGCCGGTGTCCGGGTCGCCGAAGTACTCCACCACGTCAGCGGGCCACTGGTTGGCCTCGGCCAGCAGCACGCGCCCGGAATATTCGTCGTCGACGACCTTGCGGCACCGCTTGAGGAACGCGTGCGTCTCGGGCAGGTTCTCGCAGTTGGTGCCCTCCCGCTCGAACAGGTACGGCACCGCGTCGAGCCGGAACCCGTCGATGCCCAGGTCGAGCCAGAACCTCAGCACGTCCAGCATCGCCTCCTGCACGGCAGGGTTGTCGTAGTTCAGGTCGGGCTGATGCGCGAAGAAGCGATGCCAGTAGAACTGGCGGCGCACCGGGTCGAACGTCCAGTTGGACTCCTCGGTGTCGACGAAGATCACGCGCGCGTCGGCGTACTTGTCGCTGGTGTCGCTCCACACGTAGAAGTCGCCGTACGGTCCATCGGGGTCGCGGCGCGACTCCTGGAACCACGGATGCGATTCGGAGGTGTGGTTCATCACCAGGTCGGTGATCACTCGGATGCCGCGCCGGTGGGCCGCGTCGAGCAGGGCGACGAAGTCCTCCACCGTGCCGAAATCGGGCAACACCTTGTAGAAGTCGCGAATGTCGTAACCCCCGTCGCGCAGCGGTGAGTCGTAGAACGGCGGCAGCCAGAGGCAGTCCACACCCAGCCACTGCAGGTAATCGAGTTTTTCGGTGAGCCCGCGCAGATCGCCGAAGCCGTCGGCGCTGGCGTCGTAGAAAGCCCGCACCAGCACCTCGTAGAACACCGCGCGCTTGAACCAGGTCCGATCGGCGGGCAGTGCCCTGGCCTGACCGAAGTCTCCGGCGGTCGGATGCTCGACGACCCCGGCTTCGACATGGCTGCCGGACGAGGGGTCGTGCGGATCGTGTTCGGGGGCCTTGGCGGGGTCGCGTCTCGAGTCCATCAGAGGTTCACCTACCCCACCGCGCAGTACCTGAATCGACCACCGAGTGCGAGGTTTCCAACAGCCGCGCCGATTGGCAAGTTTGGCGCCGGGCGTCAGGTCGCGCCGCGGCGGCGCCCGGCGGGCGGCAGCCCGGGAATCAGCGCGACGAGCCGGATGACGAGCATGATCTTCTCCAGGCGCACTACTAACGTCATGCCTGGGTGACGCCTCAGCGTCGGCGGATGTGACACGGTCGTCGGAAGGAACACGATGAAATCCAACCTCCTCTCCCGGCGTGATCTGGACTTTCTGCTCTTCGAGTGGTTGCGGGTCGACGAGCTGACCAAGCGTGAACGGTTCGCCGAGCATTCACGGGAGACGTTCGCCGGGGTGCTCGACCTCTGCGAACAGGTCGCGACCCGGTACTTCGCACCGCACAACAAGAAGGGCGACGCCGACGAGCCGAGCTTCGACGGAACAACAGTGACGCTGATCCCGGAAGTCAAACAGGCTTGGGATGCGTTCGCCCGGTCCGACCTGATCAGCATGAGCATGGATCAGGCCCTGGGCGGCGCGCAGTTGCCCGCCACCGTCGCCGCGGCCGGCATGGCATGGTTCTCAGCCGCGAATATCAGCACGTCCGGCTACTTCATGCTGACCGCGGCCAACGCGAACCTGCTGGTGGAGTACGGGTCCGCCGACCAGATCGAGGCGTTCGTCAAACCGATGCTGGCCGGCCGGTTCTCCGGAACGATGTGCCTATCGGAGACGCAGGCCGGGTCGTCGCTGGCCGACATCCTCACCCGCGCCGAACCGCACGAGGACGGCTCCTACCGACTCTTCGGGTCCAAGATGTGGATCTCGGGCGGCGACCACGAACTGACCGAGAACATCGTGCATTTGGTGCTGGCCAGGATCCCTGGCGCTCCGCCGGGCACGAAGGGAATCTCGCTGTTCATCGTGCCCAAGTACCTCGTCGACGCCGACGGCGCGATCGCTGAGCGCAATGACGTGGTGCTGGCCGGGCTCAATCACAAGATGGGTTTCCGCGGGATCACCAATACGGTGCTGAACTTCGGGGAGGGCGCCTTCCGGCCCGGCGGTGCGGCGGGAGCGGTCGGCTACCTGGTCGGCGAGCCACACCGCGGCATCAGCTACATGTTCCACATGATGAACGAGGCCCGGCTGGGCGTCGGGATGGGCGCGGTGGCGCTCGGTTACACCGGGTACCTCAAGTCGCTTCAATACGCGCGTGAGCGGCCGCAGGGCCGGCCCGTCACCGCCAAGGACCTGTCCTCGCCGCAGGTCCCGATCATCGAGCATCCAGATGTCAGGCGAATGCTGCTGGCGCAGAAGTCATATGTCGAAGGGGCGATGGCGCTCGGGTTGTACTGCGCGAGGCTTGTCGACCTCACCCACAGCGCGGAGTCGGGGGACGAACGGGACTCCGCGACGCTGCTGCTCGACATCCTGACGCCCGTCGCGAAAAGCTGGCCGTCGCAGTGGTGCCTGCACGCCAACGACCTCGCGATCCAGGTGCACGGCGGCTACGGATACACCCGGGAATACGACGTCGAACAGCACTACCGGGATAACCGGCTGAACCCGATCCACGAGGGAACACACGGCATCCAGAGCCTGGATCTGCTGGGCCGCAAGATTGTTCAACGAAACGGCGCGAGCCTGGCCGCGCTGGGCACCGCGGTCGAGCGGACCGTGGCCGAAGCGACCGCGGCCGGCGGTGACCTTGCGGGATTGGCGGCGCAGCTGGACTCGTCCTGGCAGCGCCTGACCTCGGTCACCGCGGGCATGTTCGGTTCCGGCGACATCGACGCCGCGATGGCCAACAGCGTGATCTACCTGGAGGCTTTCGGCCACCTCGTGATCGCCTGGATCTGGCTGGAGCAGCTTGTCGCCGCACACGGACAGCGCGGCGACTTCTATGACGGCAAGCGGCAGGCCGGTCGTTTCTTCTTCCGTTACGAGCTGCCGAAGACGGCACCTCAGCTCGATCTGCTGGAAAGCCTCGACCGCACGACGCTGCAGATGCGCGACAGCTGGTTTTAACTCAGCGCCGCCAGGTTCCGCGCGGACTTGCGCACGTCGGACTGCAGGACATGGGCGACCAGCTTTCCGACCGGCCCGCTCAGCAGCGGGCCCGACAGGTCGGCGACGAGATGAAAGGTCGAGCCGGGGCGGCCCTCGGTGATGGTCAATGTCAGCTCGATCCGGACTCCGCCGCGGCCGGTGCCGTTCAACTGCAGGCGCTTCGGTGGTTCGTGGTCCGTCACCTCCCAGTGGATCACGTTGCGGAAGCCTTTGACCCTGATGCACGACGACACCCGGGTGCCCTTTTCGATGGCCGACGGCACCCCGCTGCGCCAGCCGCCGAAGATCGTCAGCCAGTCACCGATGCGGTGCAGGTCCGACGCCAACTTCCAGGCCTGCTCAGGACTCAGGTCGGACGAGACCGACACGTCTACCCGGGCCATCAGCCGCCCATCTCGGATACCGCGGTGTCCAGGTCAGCGGCCACCTCCACCAGCTCACGCTCGGACAACGCCGTGCGCCCGACCCGATCGGCGAGCTCCGCGTGCGTGACGACCTGCAACGCACCCAGATATTGCGGGGACTCCAGCTCTGCCGATGAAACGACCGCGGTGTGACCCTCCACCACTACCAGGACCGCATCGGCGTCGGCGGCCAGCAAATCTCGAACGTCGTCGGCGGAGATGATCATGGCCGGCCTCTTCCTGTGCGTGCCGTCAATCGGTCCATCAATATTGTCGCTCAGCTCGGCTCGCGCCCAGCTCGAGCTATGTATGCCCCCTCGCGCGAGTTCCTATGCCGGCGCGGCTGGTTTACTCGTGCCATGACGGTTCCCGGCCGGGCGGCGCCCCGTGATCACGGCGACCCGGGCGACGCCCCCTCCGTCCCACCGCCACTGACCCCGGTGGCCGGCACCGCTCGGCCGTCGGCCGCCGAGGAGGCACGGACCATCGTCGCGTCGACCAGCACGGGGACGCTTGCGAGCCTGACCGGCGATGGCGATCCGTGGGCGTCGCTCGTCACCTACGGGCTGCTGGACGGCGCGCCGGTACTGTGCGTGTCGCACATGGCCGAGCACGGCCGAAACCTTGCCGCCGACCCGCGCGCGAGCATCGCGATCGTCGGGCCCACCACCGATCCTGATCCTCTCGCCGGCAGCCGGGTCACCCTTGCCGGCGTGGTCGAGCGGCCCACCGGGCCGCACCTCGGCGCCGCCAGAGAAGCGCACCTCGCCGCGGTACCCGCGGCGAAGTACTACATCGACTACAGCGACTTCGCGCTTTGGGTCCTTCGCGTGCACCGCGTGCGCTGGGTCGGCGGCTACGGGCGGATGGATTCGGCCACCGGCGAGGCATACACCGCGGCACAACCCGATCCGATCCGGCCACACGCGGCCGGGGCCGTCGCGCACCTGAACGCCGATCATTCCGAGTCGCTGCGGTTGCTGGCGCAGGCCTTCGGCGGCTACCCGGACACCACCGTCGCCACCTGCACCGGCGTGGATCGTTACGGTCTCGACCTGCGGGTCGGCACGGCACGGGGCGTGGCCTACACCCGGGTCGGATTCCAGACGGCGATCAATCGGATCGACGAACTTCGTTCGGCCACAGTCCGACTTGTGCGGCAAGCGCGCAGCGCTCCCGAAGGACCCGCGAAGGAGAAGCCCGATGGTCAGTGACGACCTGCGGCTTCGCCGCCTCGACATCGTCAGGGAGCACATGGACACGGAGGTGACCAAGGAGTTCGATCGGACGCTGGCCACGTTCAACGGGCATCCCCACTACGAGATCGTCGCCACCGGGCAAGTCTTCGACGGCGACGACGAGGTGATGGGCTACTACCGCGCCACCAGGGCCGCGTTTCCCGACCAGCGCCACGATAATGTCCGGTACCACGTGGCCGATGACGCCGTCATCGTCGAATTCGACCTTCTCGGAACAAATCTCGGCGAGTTCTACGGGCTGCCGCCCACCGGCAGGGCATTCCGGGTGCCGATCATCGCGGTGTTCTTCTTCGAAGCCGACCGGATAGTCAACGAACGGATCTACTTCGACACCGCAAGCCTGCTGACCCAGATCGGACGCACCGAACTCCTGGCCCTGGCCGGGGCGGGTGATCAATGAGGCAGGAACCCGACCGTGCGCAGCGCGCCGGACGCGAATGGGCACGCCCTTCCTACCGGTCGGGTTGATCGATCCCCTGCCGGGCCAGCCAGGCGGCGCCGCGACGTTTCGACGCCCGCGACAACCACGCGTCTTGGATCAGCTCCGCCAGCTCGGTCTTGCCGATGCGGGCCAGCTCCGCCTCCCGCACGAGCACCGACAGATGGCCGTTGAAATGGTCCGTGGTGAAAAACGGCGTGTGCGGATCCTGCACCAGCGCCCGCTTGTCGGCCTCCGACTCGACCCAGATGATGATCACGTCGGTGTACGGTTCGCCGCTCACCGGGTCTTTCGCGTCGGGGCGCGGGTTGCGGAAGAACACGAACGACTTGCCGCCGACCTGGTAGACGGCGTTGCCCCTGG
>NZ_DATFYW010000023.1:0-14172 GCF_035314905.1 Mycobacterium sp. | reverse complement strand
AAGTGCCGCCGGTGCCCGAGTCGTCGATGCCGAAGGTGATGTGCGCGTCTTCGAAGCCAAGCCAACGCTTCGTCAGCGGATACCACGCCTTGTACGTTGCTTCCTTGGCGCAGAACAGGATTCGGTCCCAATGCACACCGGTCGGCAAAGCAGACATTGCTTCAATTTCCCGACGCTCCACGTCCAAACTGATTGCATCGAGCACGCCATCGGGCAACACGTCATGCGGCTCGGCGTCGACGCCCACCGAGCGCACCGCGGCGCCGCGGCCGACCACCGCGCCACGGTAGCCCGCGCAGTGGGTGAGGCTGCCCACCACGCCGTCGGGCCAGCAGGGTTGGCCCTTGTCCCCCTTCAGAATCGGCACCGGCGGGAACCCTAGTTCACCCAGCGCGAGACGAGCGCAGTGGCGGACGGTGATGAATTCGTTGCGGCGCTTGGCCACTGACCGGGCGATCAACGGCTCCTCTTCGGGCATCGGCACCAGCCCGGGTGGGTCCGAGTACAGCTCGGCAGACGCCAGGTTCTCGCCAGACGTCTCCGTGCCGGGCAGCACCGACGACATCAGTGCGCTCAGCGTCATCGTGATTGCCGCTGGCGCAGTCGCTGTCGGAACTGCTGCGCCTGCGCGCGCATCTCGTCGGTGATGACGAAATGACCGCCGAAATCGTTGAGATAGCCAGGCGCGTATTGTGGATCGGGCAGCACTTGGCGAAGCCAGCTGAACGGCTTGCGCCGCCGCCACTCTCGCGGGTAGCCCACCGAAACCTCTTCGAAGCGAACGCCGTCGTACCAGGTGGTGCGGGGAATGTGCAGATGGCCGTAGACCGAGCAGATCGCGTTGTAGCGGGTGTGCCAGTCGGCGGTCTCGGTGGTTCCGCACCACAGCGAGAACTCCGGGTAGAACAGCGAATCGCAGGGTTCACGCACCATCGGGAAATGGTTGACCAACACCGTCGGCGTCATCCAGTCGAGGTCTTCAAGTCGCTTGCGGGTGGCGACCAGGCGATCACGGCACCACGCGTCGCGGGTGGCGTACGGCTCGGGTGACAGCACGAACTCGTCGGTGGCGACGACGTTGCGTTCTCGCGCTATCGCGAGCCCTTCGGCTTTGGTGGTCGCGCCCTCCGGCAAGAACGTGTAGTCGTAGAGCAGAAACAGCGGCACGATGGTGGCCGGGCCGCCCCGTTCGGTCCACACCGGAAATGGGTGCTCGGGGGTCACCACGCCCATCTCGTCGCACATGTTGACCAGGTAGTCGTAGCGGGCCCGCCCGAAAATCTGCTTCGGGTCTCTGTTGGTGGTCCATAGTTCGTGGTTCCCGGGCACCCAGATCACCTTCGCGAACCGTCGCCGCAGCAGATCCAGCGCCCACCGGATCTCGTCGGTGCGCTCGGCGACATCGCCGGCAACGATCAACCAGTCGTCCGGCGACGACGGGTACAGCGATTCGGTGACGGGCTTGTTGCCCATATGCCCGGTGTGCAAGTCGGACACCGCCCACAGCGTCGGCTGACGCGCGGTCGTCGAGTCCTGTGTTGCCACGACTCCCCAGCTTAATGATCGCGTCCGTGGGGGCTGCGCCCCAGCCTCGTTCTGATTGTCCGGCTTTTCCCCGCAAGCGGGTGAGGGTACCCCGAGCCGCCCGGCGGCGAGGGGGCGTGCCCTACCTGACGCCGTCCCGGCGCCCATCGTCGCCTGGACTAGAACAGGTTCCTGTTTCCGCTGTGATCGCGTGAACGCGACTTGTAAACTCCCCGGAGAATCAGACCGAATCGAGGGGTGTGGTGGTCACCAAGCTGCGGCTGTTCGCGGCGCTCGGTGCCCTGGTCACGGCGGTGGTGATGGTGTCGCAGAGTGCACCGCCCGTCATTGTCGGCACCCCGAACGTGCACCTGCGGTCGACGGCGGCACCGATGGATCCGCCCACGACGATGAAGAGCCCGATCGTGGCGACCACCGACCCCAGCCCGTTCAACCCGTGTCAGGACATCCCGTTCGACGTCGTTCAGCGGTTGGGCCTGGGCTTCACTCCGCCAGAGCCGGAGGAGGGGCTGCGCTGCCACTACGACGCCGGCAACTACCAGTTGGCCGTCGAGCCGATCGTCTGGCGCAACTATGACCAGTCATTGCCGGCCGACGCCGTCGAGACGACCGTCAACGGCCACCGCGCCGCCCAGTACTGGAACCTCAAGCCCACCTAGCACAACAGTTACTGGATTTTCTCCTGCATGGTGATCTTCAAGACCAGCTACGGCGTCATCCAGCAGTCGCTGTACTACTCGACGGTCTACTCCAGCCCCGAGGTGGACTGCCCGTCCACCAACCTGCAGCGGGCAAACGACCTTTCGCCTTACTACAAGTTCTGAGCCCGCGTCGGCGCGTGCGGCCATAACCTGATCACGTGACCACCACATCCGCCCGGCCCGCGGGGTCGGCCCTACGCTCACTGCCCACCCGACTTGGCGGCCGTGCCCTGGGCCGGATGCTGCGCCTGCCCGCGCCGAGCACCGGCTACACGGTGAGCACGGTCGCGATCCCGATGCGCGATGGCGTCGAACTGCTGGCCGACCACTACGTGCCCGTCGGAGAACCGGTCGGCACCGTGCTGATGCGCGGACCGTATGGCCGCGCGTTCCCGTTCTCGCTGATATTCGGCGCGCTCTACGCCGCCCGCGGTTACCGAGTTCTGATGCAGAGCGTGCGGGGGACGTTCGGTTCCGGCGGAGTCTTCACGCCGATGGTCCACGAAATAGCCGACGGCGCCGACACGGTGGCGTGGCTTCGGCAGCAGCCATGGTTCACCGGTCGCTTTGCCACCATCGGGGTTTCGTATCTGGGGTTCACTCAGTGGGCACTGCTGCAGGATCCGCCGCCGGAGTTGGCTGCGGCCGTCATCACCGCCGGCCCGCATGATCTCAGCGCGTCGGCCTGGGGCACCGGCGCGTTCACGGTCAACGACTTCCTCGGCTGGAGCAATCTGGTTGCCCACCAAGAAGACCCCGGACGAATCCGCGCCGGCATCCGCCAGCTGCGGGCGCAGAAAAGCGTGATACGCGCCGCCGGCGAGTTGCCGTTGGGTGCGGCCGGCCGGGAGCTGTTGGGTGCGGGCGCGCCGTGGTGGGAGTCGTGGCTGGAGCATCCCGATACGGACGACCCGTTCTGGGAGCCGCTTCAACTCGGCGCCGCACTCGACCGGGCGCACGTGCCGGTGCTGCTGATCGGCGGCTGGCAAGACCTGTTTCTGAGGCAGTCGCTCCAGCAGTACCGGCATCTTCGGGACCGGGGCGTGGACGTGGCGCTGACCATCGGCCCGTGGACACACACCCAGCTGCTCTTGCAGGGTCTGCGTACCCTCGCCGGGGAAACGCAGGACTGGCTGGACACCCACCTCGCCGGTCGCACGGCCGAATCGCGACGCAGCAGGGTTCGCGTCTTCGTCGCCGGTGAAGGCTGGCGCGATGCGGCCGACTGGCCGCCGGCCACCACCGAGCACGCGATGTACCTACAGCCCGGCGGCGGCCTGGCCGACACACCGCCGACCGCGGTGTCCTCGATCAGCTTTCGCTATGACCCCGCCGACCCGACGCCGACCATCGGCGGCCGACTGCTGTCGCCGGACGGCGGATACCGGGACGACACCGTGTTGGCCGCCCGCAGCGACGTGCTCGGCTTCACCACAGACCCGCTCATCGACGACCTGTATGTGCACGGCAACCCGGTCGCCGAATTGGCGCACTGCTCCGACAATCCGCACGTCGACCTGTTCGCCCGGATCAGTGAAGTCGACGCCAAGGGCCGCTCCCGAAATGTCAGCGACGGCTATCGGCGACTGGCCGACGCGACCGACTCCGTCAGCCTCGAACTCGACGCGATCGCCCACCGATTCAGCGCCGGATCACGCATTCGCGTGCTGATCGCCGGCGGCTGCCATCCCCGCTACACCCGTAACCTCGGCACCGGTGAGGCGACAGTGACCGGCAGCCGACTCAAGCCATCGATCCATGAACTGCACTTCGGCGCCTCCCGGGTGGTGCTTCCGGTCGAGAGAGCCTAGCCAATGGATATTTTCGAGGAATGGCGAAGCGGTGGAACAGAAATCCGCTGGCGCTCATCAACCGCTGCCAACAACGACGCGGAAGTCAGCGTCTTCACCCGCCGCTGCGGCACACCGGGCGCACCGGCGTTGGTGTGCGTCCACGGCTTTCCGACGGCAAGCATCGACTACTTCGCGCTGACCCGCGAATTGAGCGACGAGTTCGATATTTTCCTGCTGGACTTCCCCGGCTACGGGCTCTCCGACAAGCCGCCCGCACCGTATGTGTATTCGCTTTACGACGATGCACGCTTGCTGATCCACGCGATCACGAGCGTGTGGCAGCTCGGGCGATACACCATGCTGACCCATGACCGTGGCACCAGCGTCGGCATGATCGCGCTTTCGATGTTCGCGGCGCAGGATCACGGAAACGCGCCGGCCGAAGTCATCTTGACGAATGCGAACATTTATCTTCCGTTGTCCAACCTCACCGCGTTTCAGACCGCGCTTCTCGACCCCGCAACGGCGCGGAATACGGCGGGCGCGACGACGCCGGAAATGCTCGCCGCCGGCATGGGAGCCAGCACGTTCATGCCGCGGCGAACGCCCACTGACCCCGAGATCGTGGCTCTGACCAAGTGCTTCGCGCACAACGACGGGATCGGTGTGCTGCCGGACACGATTCAATACCTAAATGAGCGCGCCGCCGATGAAACAAATTGGCTCACAGCGCTTTCCACGAGCGAGATCAACACCAGCCTGGTTTGGGGCGTGCACGACAACGTCTCTCCCGTCCGGGTGGCCAACTTCGTGTGGCAAAAATTCTTGCACTACAAGCCGGGACGCAACCGCTACTGGATCGTGCCGACCGCCGACCACTATCTGCAGTGCGATGCGCCGGCGCAATTGGCGGAATTGGTGCGACTCACGGCAGCCGGCCAGACGACCGCGCTGTGCACCCTCGGGGACCGGCCGGACGGCGCGGTGCTGGTAGACCAGACCCCTTGAAGCTCAAGGATTATCCGACGGCGTCGCGGACGCGGGCGGCGACTCGTCGTAGCGCCGCGTCGTCGTGCACTGGAGTGCCCAGCTTCGGCGTCACCGCCGGCAGCTCCACCCAGCTGGTGCACCCGGCGTAGTCGGGGGTGCGAGCCAGTTCCACCGGCTCGACCAACGGTATGGCCTGCACAACCAGCACTGCCAGCCGATGCTTCGGGCGAAAGTCCAGCCGGTCCTCGCGCACCGACCGGGCGGTCCAGATATGTAAATCCTCGATCGCCTCGATGTTGTCGGGCCGGTTGACCGGCAGTGCTGCAACGACTTTCGCCGCGGCTCGCACCACAACGCGGTCGTCGGCGCTGTCGGCGGCCGCCGCCGTGAGCAGGTCCCGGAATTCGGGCCGGACCCGCTCGGCGTGACTGTGCGCGACCGTCGGGAACAGCGTGAACTCGCGGGCGGCCAGCTCGAAACGCTTCTCGCCAATCCCGCCTTTCCGGAGCAGCACCGACTGCCGGCCGTCCAGCAGCGCGTGTACCACAGCGCTCCACTCCTTGAGCGCGGGCATCGTAGCGGCTTGTGTCATTTCATCGCCAGCCGACGCAACGGCGGGGAGGTCTTCGGCGGCTGGCGGCGCGGCGGCAGGACATCCAACAGCCGTGTCGTCGTCGCCGCGACTTCGGCCACCGCCGCTTCGAAGGCTTCGGCGTTGGCCGACGACGGATGGGTGATGCCGCTGACCTTGCGCACATACTGCCGCGCCGCCGCCGAGATCTCCTCGGCCGTCGCCGGCGGCTCGAGTCCGCGCAATTCGGTGATGTTTCGGCACATCCCCCAACGATAAGCCGGTCGAGCTATGCCGAGGTGGGCTGACTACGGTGGCGCTTATGCGCGCCAGCGACGATGCAGAGCGCAGCGATGAGGAGGAGTGGCGCTAATGACCGACGACATCCTGTTGATTCACACCGACGATCAGGTGCGCACCCTGACCCTGAACCGACCGCAGTCGCGCAACGCGCTGTCGGCCGCTCTGCGGGATCGGTTTTTTGCGGCCCTGGCCGAGGCCGAAACCGACGACGCCGTCGACGTCGTCATCCTGACCGGCAGCGATCCGGTATTTTGCGCGGGGCTCGATCTCAAAGAGCTGGGCGGGCAGTCGGCGTTACCGGACATCTCGCCGCGCTGGCCGCCGTTGACCAAGCCGGTGATCGGCGCGATCAACGGCGCCGCTGTCACCGGTGGGCTTGAGCTGGCGCTGTACTGCGACATCCTGATCGCGTCGGAGCACGCGCGATTCGCCGACACCCATGCCCGGGCGGGTCTGCTGCCGACGTGGGGCCTCAGCGTGCGGCTGCCACAGAAAGTCGGCGTCGGCGTGGCCCGTCGGATGAGCCTGACCGGTGACTATCTGTCCGCCGACGATGCGCTGCGGGCCGGCCTGGTCACCGAGGTGGTGCCCCATGAGCGGCTGCTGCCCGCCGCGCGCGAGGTGGCGGCAAGCATCGTCGGCAACAACCAGAGCGCGGTCCGTGCCCTGCTGGCGTCCTATCACCGGATCGACGAATCGCACACCAGCGAGGGACTCTGGCTGGAAGCGATGGCGGCCAAGCAATTCCGGACCTCCGGCGACGACATCGCCGCCAACCGAGAAGCGGTGCTGCAGCGCGGACGGGCCCAGGTGCGGTAAGACAGCAATCTGCCCCGCTTCCGGAGGCAGAAACGGGGCAGCTTGCGTGTTGACTGATCCGTTCGATCAGGGCATGGCCGCGCGCAGGGGGTGCGTGACAGTCCACACGGGGCGCAGGACGTCCGCCGCGTAGTGGCGCACCGGGTGCAGCGGTCCGCTGTACGGCACCCACGGAGCAGCGGACGCGGTAGCCGGCACCAGCGATCCAAGGACGGACAGGCCGACGGCGGCCAGCAGGCCGGCCGCTGCGACACGCAGCTTGGAAACTTTTTGCGTCTTCATGGTTGAGATTCCTTACCGGGAAGTTGTGTCCCAGGTCCGGATGTAGTCCTTCGCTGGGGTCGGTGCTTACCCCGACACCACAAGCGTGCAGCAGGGCCCTTGGCGGAGTCTGGTGAGATTCTTGCGAAATTCTTGCGAAATTCTTGCGTTTGCTAAACGCCATATCCGCGCAGCTCAGCGGGCGCGGATTTCGAAGGTGAACTCGTGTTTCCCGATGCGGATATGGTCGCCATCTGCGAGGGTAGCGCTGCTTCGGATGCGCCGGCCTTGCACCAGGACACCGTTGGTCGATCGCAGATCGCTGACCACAAAACTGCCCTCGGTGTCGATGACGACGGCGTGGTAGCGACTGACGTCGTCGTCGTCGAGAACGATGTCGTTGTCGGGTCGGCGGCCAATCCGGGTCGAAGCGTCCAGCGGGTAGCGCTGTCCGTCTTTGCCTCGCAACTCGGCGACGGCCGAAACGCCGGCCTGCGTGATGGTGTGCGGGCCGAGATCGACGGCGCTGTGCTGGGCGGTGGTCTGGGCGGTCCGTTTGGTGTCGAGCGGCTCCTGGCGCAGGATCCGCTCATGCAGGGTCTTGAGCGTCGGACCGGGGTCTATGCCGAGATTATCGGCCAGGTTCGCCTTCAGTCGCCGATAGGCGTTAAGGGCGTCAGACTGCCGCTCGGCAACGTAGTAGGCGGTGATCAGCTGGGCCCACAGCGGTTCCCGGAAGGGATGTTCAGCACTAAGCAACTCCAGCCGAGGGATCACCAAGTCGGTGCGTCCACACGCGATGTCGGCCTCGGCGAGGCCGATTTGGGTCGCCACTTTGACGTCGTTCAGCGCGGTGGCAAACGTATCGACGAACGCGAACTCGCTTAGGTCGTCGAGTACCGGCCCACGCCATTCGGTCAGCGCGGCCGCCAGGTAGCCGCTGGCTTCTTCGAACTGTCCGGCGGCGGCGGCGCGAACCCCCGCGTTCTTCGCGGTAATGAAACGCCCGAGATCGCAGTCGGCGTCGGCGACACTGAGCTGATAACCCGGCGAGACGCTCGCCAGCACCGTGTTCGGGTCGTACCCGGCGCTGCCGAGCAGTCGGCGCAGGTTCGACACGTAGGAATGGATACTTGTCCGCGCCGCCGGCACCGGCGACTGGTCCCACACCGCATTGATCAGCGAGTCGACCGACACCGCCCGGTTTCGGTTCAGCACGAGCATGGCCAACACCGCCCGCTGCTTGGGGGCGCCCAACGGCACCGAGGTGCCGTCCGTCGTCAGCTGCAACGGTCCCAAAACACCGAACCCGCGGCGTGTGTTTCCCATCGTGCTGTCAGCCTTTCGGGTCAACGTGGGCGTCAGTTCACCATTGTGACCTTGTGACCTCAACTCGCCGCTGCACGACGCGATGTCAGGGTGGCCAACTGTTGGCCCGCACCGGTCACCCCAGCGCGGCGCGTAGCGACGTCACCACATCATCGACCGAACCGGTGGTCGAGTAGCCCGCGGCCAGCTTGTGACCACCGCCACCGAATGTCGAGGCGACCGCAGCGAGATCCACTGCGGCCTTTGCCCGCATCGACACCGACCATTTCTGCGGCTCGGTCTCCTTGAAGACCGCCGCCACCTCGGCCTGCTGGGTGGTGCGGACGATGTCGACGATGCTCTCGACTTCTTCCGGCCGAGCGCTTATCCATTCCTGGTGTCCGACAACGGCATACACGAAACCGAGACCGTCGACATCGTCCGGCAACAGCTGCGCCGAACCCAACACCCGCGACAGCATGGTCAGCCAGCGGAACGGATGCGTGTCCATCAGCGACCGGCTGATCGCCGCGTTGTCGACGCCGAGCTCGACCAGCCGTGCCGCCAGCCGATGTGCGCGTGCGCTGGCCCACCGGAACGACCCGGTATCGGTGGTCAGCCCGGCATAAAGACAGTGCGCCACGTCGGTGTCGATCGGCTTGCCCCACGCGTCGAGCAGCTCGGCCACCAGCATCGTGGTGGAGTCCGCCGACGGGTCGACGAAGTTGGCGGTGCCGAACAGCTGGTTCGACGCGTGATGGTCGATCACCAACAGCTCCTGCCCGGCGCCGGCCATTTCGCACAGGTCCCCGAGTCGGTTGATGCTCGGGATGTCCACCGTCACAACCAGATCGACATCGCGGCGCATGACATGGGGATCGATGAGCAGCTGACCACCGGGCAGCGATCGTAGCGACTCGGGAAGCGTTGCCGGGGCCGCGAAGCTGACCTCGACGGCCTTGTCGCACCGGTCCAGCACCAGGGCCAGCGCCAGCCCGGCGCCGATCGTGTCGGCGTCGGGGTAGACATGGCAGACCACCGCAATACTGGCGGCGGCGGACAGCACCTCGGCGGCTTCGACGGCGTCGACGCGTGGCGCAGTGCCGGTTGACTCAGTCTTCGAGTTGATCGTCGTCATCGGCGCCTTCCCCGCTAGGTCCATCCGCGGCCGCATTCGCGCGGTAGGGGTCGGCCTCTCCGGCCGGCTTGGCGCCTTCGCGGACCCGAGCCACATCGGCGTCGGCGGCGCGCGCACGGGCCAGCAACTCTTCCATTCGTTGCACGGAGTCCGACACCGTATCCCGGGTGAATGTCAGTGTGGGAGTGAACCGCACGCCGGTACCGGCTCCGACCTTGGTGCGCAGCACACCCTTGGCGCGTTCCAGCGCGGCCGCGGCGCCGGCGTAATCGGGCTCGTCGTCCAGCGTCGTGCCCATCACCGTGTAGTACAGCGTCGCGTCGTGCAGATCGCCGGACATCTTGGCGTCGACGATCGTCACACCCGCCAGTCCCGGATCCTTGATCTCGCGTTCGATCGCCGAGGCGACGATTTCGGAAATTCGCTTGCCCAGCCGGCGGGCCCGGGCCGGGTCAGCCATGCCGCGCGTTCGGGTTGTCGGCAGTCATCGTCAGGCGCGTTCCTTCTGGACCAGCTCGTAGGTTTCGATGACGTCGCCTTCCTTGATGTCGGAGTAGGTCAGCGTCAGACCACATTCATATCCGTCGCGGACCTCGGTGACATCATCCTTCTCCCGTCGCAGCGAGGCCACCGTGAGGTTGTCGGCGACCACGATGTTGTCGCGCAGCAGCCGGGCCTTGGCGTTGCGTCGAACCACACCGGATGTCACCAGGCAACCGGCGATCACGCCGACCTTCGACGAGCGGAACAGTGCGCGGATTTCGGCGCGACCCAGCTGGTTCTCCTCGTAGATCGGCTTGAGCATGCCGCGGAGAGCCTTCTCGATCTCATCGATCGCCTGGTAGATCACCGAGTAGTAGCGGATGTCCACACCTTCGCGGTTGGCCAGCTCCGTCGCCTTGCCCTCGGCACGCACGTTGAAGCCGATGATCACCGCGTCGGAGGCCGACGCCAGGTTGACGTTGGTTTCGGTGATGCCACCGACGCCGCGGTCGATGACACGCAGCTCCACCTCGTCGTCGATCTGAATCCCCATCAGGGCCTCTTCCAGCGCCTCGACGGTACCGGCGTTGTCGCCCTTGAGGATCAGGTTCAGCTGGCTGGTTTCCTTCAGCGCCGAGTCCAGGTCCTCCAGGCTGATCCGCTTGCGCGACCGCGCCGCCATCGCGTTGCGCTTGCGCGCACTGCGCCGGTCGGCGATCTGGCGGGCAATGCGATCCTCGTCGACGACCAGGAAGTTGTCGCCCGCGCCGGGCACCGATGTGAAGCCGATGACCTGGACGGGACGTGACGGCAGCGCTTCCTCGATGTCGTCGCCGTATTCGTCGACCATCCGGCGGACCCGGCCGTAGGCGTCGCCGGCCACCACCGAATCGCCGACGTGCAGCGTGCCGCGCTGCACCAGCACGGTGGCCACCGGGCCGCGGCCCCGGTCCAGGTGCGCCTCGATCGCCACACCCTGGGCTTCCATGTCGGGGTTGGCCCGCAGATCCAGCGCGGCGTCGGCGGTCAGCAGTACCGCCTCCTCCAGCGCCTCGATGTTGGTCCCCTGCTTGGCCGAAATGTCGACGAACATCGTATCGCCGCCGAAATCCTCAGCCACCAAACCGTATTCGGTGAGCTGGGACCGGATCTTGGCCGGGTCGGCGCCCTCCTTGTCGATCTTGTTCACCGCCACCACGATCGGCACGTCGGCGGCCTGCGCGTGGTTGATGGCCTCCACCGTCTGTGGCATCACGCCGTCGTCGGCGGCGACCACCAGGATCGCGATGTCGGTGGCCTTGGCGCCGCGGGCACGCATGGCAGTGAACGCCTCGTGACCCGGGGTGTCGATGAAGGTGATCAGCCGCTCGTCGCCCTCGAGGTCGACGGACACCTGGTAGGCGCCGATGTGCTGGGTGATGCCGCCGGCCTCGGCCTCGCGGACGCTGGCATTCCGGATGGTGTCCAGCAGCCGGGTTTTACCGTGGTCGACGTGACCCATGACGGTCACCACCGGCGGACGGGTCTGCAGGTCTTCCTCGCTGCCTTCGTCCTCGCCGTAGCTCAGGTCGAAGGATTCCAGCAACTCGCGGTCTTCGTCCTCGGGGCTGACGACCTGGACGTTGTAGTTCATCTCGCTGCCCAGCAGTTCGAGCGTCTCGTCGCCGACCGACTGGGTAGCCGTCACCATCTCACCGAGGTTGAACAGCGCCTGCACCAGCGCGGCCGGGTTCGCGTCGATCTTCTCGGCGAAGTCGGAGAGCGACGCGCCGCGGGCGAGCCGGATCGTCTCTCCGTTGCCGTGCGGAAGCCGCACGCCGCCGACGACCGGCGCCTGCATCGAGTCGTATTCCTGGCGCTTCTGCCGCTTCGATTTGCGGCCACGCTTCGGGGCACCGCCGGGACGGCCGAACGCACCCGCCGCGCCGCCGCGCTGGCCCGGCCGCCCGCCCCCGCCGGGGCGTCCGCGGAAGCCACCGCCGGCGGGGGCGGCAGGGGCGCCGCCGCCGCCGCCACGGTATGGACCGCCGCCGCCACCACCGGGACGCCCGCCGGCAGGAGCGCCGCGGCCACCGGGGGCCGGTCGTGGCGCTCCGGGCCGCGGCGGCCGGCCGGGCATGCCGGCGCCGGGGCGCGGAGGCATGTTGCCCGGCGACGCGCCGGGGCGCGGTGCGCCCGGACGCGGGGCGCCCGGCCTGGGCGCCTGCGGGCGCGGGATCGGCCGCTCAACCGGCTGTGCCGTGGAGAACGGGTTGTTGCCCACGCGCGGGGTGCGCGGGGCGGGCTTGGGTGTCGGGCCCGGCCTTGGGCCCGGCAGGGTGGGAGACGGCCTCAACCCGGGCTGGGTGGCCGGCGGCGGGGTCGTGGACCCGGGCGGAGTGGCAGAGCCGGGCTGGGTGTCAGACGGCTTCGGCCCGGGCCGGGTGGGAGATGGCGCGCCCGGTCGCCCCTGGCCGGCAGCCGGGGCCGACCGGCGCGGCGGTGCCGGCGCGGGTGGCTGCGGTGCCGAGTCGGCCGGGGCCGCGGGCTTCGGTTCCGGAGTCTTGGCCGGCGCGGTGGCGACGCCCCCGCCGTTGGACGCGGCCGGCGCCGCGGTCGCCTTCACCACCTTGGTGGCTGCTCCGTTGCCGGCCGCGGCGGCTGCCTTGCCGCCGCCGAACGACTCGCGCAACCGCCGCGCCACCGGCGCTTCTACGGTTGACGATGCCGATTTGACGAATTCGCCCTGTTCACTGAGTCGGGCGAGTACTTCCTTGCTGGTGACACCGAGTTCCTTAGCCAACTCGTGCACGCGGGCCTTGCCTGCCACTACCTCTCCTGTCTAGAGGCGACGGCGGTGGTCGGCCCTCGCCTCGGGTTTAGCTACGACGCATGGTCATCGGGACTTCACGGTGTGCTCATGTTCTTCGCTACCTGTTCTGTTGCCGGGTCCTCGAGCGCTGTGATGTGCTCGACGGCCGCGGATGTGTCCGGTGAACCGGTGATGCGCAACGCTCGGCCGAAAGCTCGCCGCCGAATCGCTGCGCGCAGACACTGCTGGTTGGGGTGCAGCCAGGCACCCCGCCCCGGCAGATTACCTGCTGTATCAACGGTCACGGCGTACCCGCCGTTCCCCGTCGACACGGCCACCACGCGAAGCAGTACGACGGCCAGCTCTCGCTTGCGGCACCCGACGCACGTCCGCACCGGTCCATCAGTGCGTCGATGCGCAGAAGCCGAAGTTTCGCGCTGGATCACGGCCTAGTCTAGCGTCCCCGGTCGGTCGTTCAGAATCAGCGCCGGGCCTCAGCCGCCGGGCTGGCCCTGGTGCTGCTCGGCGTCGCTTCGGATGTCGATTCGCCACCCCGTCAGCCGGGCGGCCAGCCGCGCGTTCTGGCCCTCCTTGCCGATGGCCAGCGACAGCTGAAAGTCGGGGACCACGACCCGCGCGGCCCGGGCGGCCTCGTCGATCACGCTCACCGACATCACCTTGGCCGGCGACAACGCGTTGGCCACGAATTTCGCCGGATCGGGGTCGTAGTCGATGATGTCGATCTTCTCGCCCGACAGCTCGCTCATCACGTTGCGCACCCGCTGGCCCATCGGCCCGATGCAGGCGCCCTTCGCGTTCAGTCCGGGGACGCGGGAGGTCACCGCGATCTTGGAGCGATGGCCGGCCTCGCGGGCGACCGCGACGATCTCGACGGAACCGTCGGCGATCTCGGGAACCTCCAGCGAGAACAGCTTGCGGACCAGGTTCGGGTGGGTGCGCGACAGCGTGATCAGCGGCTCCCGGGCGCCGCGGGTGACGCCGACGACGTAACAACGCAGCCGTTCGCCGTGCTCGTAGCGCTCTCCGGGGACCTGCTCGGCGGCCGGGATCACCCCTTCGGAGCCCTTCGTCTCGCTGCCCATCCGGACGACCACCAGGCCGCGGGCGTTGGCGCGGGCGTCGCGCTGGATCACGCCGGCGACGATGTCGCCCTCCCGGGCGGAGAACTCGCCGTAGTTCTTCTCGTTCTCGGCGTCGCGCAGCCGTTGCAGAATGACCTGCCGCGCCGTGGTCGCCGCGATGCGGCCGAAGCCCTCGGGGGTGTCATCCCACTCGGCGATCACGTTGCCGTCGGCGTCGGTCTCGCGGGCGATCACCGTGACGGCGCCGTTCTTGCGGTCGATGTCGATGCGGGCGTCGGGCTGGTGGCCCTCGGTGTGGCGGTAGGCGGTCAGCAGCGCCGACTTGATCGTCTCGACGACGACGTCGACCGAAATGCCTTTGTCTGC
>NZ_DATFYW010000022.1:0-8007 GCF_035314905.1 Mycobacterium sp. | reverse complement strand
CGGTGTGCTGCTTTCTTTCAGCGCCGTCCACGCGGCGCGGTTGGCAGGCGCGGCGGGATCGTCGGGCGATGTCGGCACCAGGCCCGGCATCGCGCGCGGCCCGGCACAATACGAGTCGTCGGGGAACGGCGCGTCGTAGCCGGCCCGCACCGCGTCGCTCATCGGGCGCAGGCAGCCCGCCTGCACGAACCTGCCCACTTCGATCGTCGGCGCCTCTTGGATCGCTTGACGGAATTTCCACCAGATCTCCGGCATCGGCAGGTCGCCGGTCGGCAACCCGGTGTTGGCCACCACGATTCGCGCGAACCGATCGGGATTTTCTGCCGCGAGCCGCAGTCCGATCAGCCCGCCCCAGTCCTGCCCGACCAGCGTCACCCGCGTCAGGTTCAGCACGTCGAATGCCAGCGCGCGGACCCATTCGACATGCCGCGCATAGGTGTGGTCTTCGCGCCGGGTCGGCTTGTCGGAGCGGCCGAACCCGACCAGATCGGGGCAGACCACGCGATGACCGGCGCCGGCGAAGATCGGAATCATTCGGCGATACAGATACGACCACGACGGTTCGCCGTGCAACATCAGAATCGGATCTGCCGACTCGGGGCCGTCCTGCACCCAGGCCATCCGCAACCGGCCACCGTCGTCGTCGTCAACTTCGCAATACCGTGGAGCGTGAGCAAAGTCGGATAGCTCAGCGAACCGCTGGTCGGGCGTGCGCAACGCCTTCATACAGGCGAATATATCGCCGCGACATGACTCAGAGGCAAATTTTTCCCCCAAACCCATGACCACTCGCGGGCTGCACCCCATACTTCTGTGCACGGTCCGGCAATGCTGACGGGCCACGACAACACAGAGGAGAGCAGTGGTGAACCGTGGGATCTTGGTCGGCGTAGCCGGCGCAGCGGTTGTGGTCGCGGGCCTGGCCGGCTGTTCGAGCAACAAGTCCAACACCAGCTCGTCCAGCTCGTCATCAGCCGCAACCGCCTCGGCCAGCGCCACCACAGGCGCAAGCACAGCGAAAGTCACCATCGACGGCCAGGACCAGAACGTCAACGGCACGGTCAGCTGCGTATCGGGCGGCGGCAACGTCAACATCGGCATCGGCGACGCGACGACCGGCATCGGCGCGGTGCTCAGCGACGCCGATCCCCCTGTCGTCCACTCGGTCGGACTGGGCAACGCCAACGGCGTGACACTCGGATACTCCGACGCCGCGCCGAGCCAAGCCAATGCCCAGGCGACGAAGGACGGCAACTCGTACAAGATCACGGGCACCGCGACGGGCGTGGACATGTCCAACCCGATGCAGCCGGTCAACAAGCCCTTCGAGATCGACGTGACCTGCCCGTAGCGCACCGCAGCGCGACGACAGGCGGCGGCGTCCCAACAGGGCGCCGCCGTTGTCATTCCGGCGCTTCGCGCAGCCCAACCAGGTGCGGGCAGGCCATCAGCCGATCCAGCACGGGCACATGCCCTTTGAGCAGCTTCGCGCGCGCCTGCGCCACCGTGAACCAGCCGACCCGGTCGATTTCCGGAAACTGGCGCAGCTTCCCCGAGCCCTTCGGCCATTCCATTTCAAAGGTGTTACTGCGCGCGTTCGTGACGTCGAGGTCCGCCTCGACGGCGAACGCCGTCAGCACCTTTCCGCTCGGTTGGCGGACAGGGTCGAAGTCGACCCGCGGTCCGGCCGGCGCCGCAAGCCCGAGTTCCTCCCCGAATTCACGCCGGGCCGCTTCCCACGGATCTTCGTCCTCGGCGTACTCGCCCTTGGGGATCGACCACGCTCCATCATCTTTCCTCGCCCAGAACGGTCCGCCGGGATGGCCGATCAACACCTCGACAACGCCGTCACGGACCCGGTAGAGAAGTAGGCCGGCGCTGCGCTTGGGCATGAATCTATACGCCGACGGCGCGTTCCAGGTCTTTCAACGCCGCCTCGAGATGGCCGAGCAGCCGCTGCAGGTGCGGCACGCTGCGCCGGCAGCCGACCAGTCCGAAGTCGATGTTGTCGCCGTTGTTGGTCATCGTGATGTTGAGCGCCTGCCCGTCCAGTGCGATCGACAGCGGATAGTTGCCGTCGAGCCGCGCGCCGCGGAAGTACAGCTGTTCACGCGCGCCCGGCACGTTGGAGATGACGATGTTGAACGGCGGCGGCGCTGTGGCCACGAAGCCGGGGATCAGCGAAAAGACGAGGCCGCCGGTCATGAACGCGGACAGCGCCAGTTGCTGCATACGCGGCAGCTCGGCGAAAACCTGCTTGTTGTCCTGCATGGAGTGGTTGATGGCCTCGAGGCGGTTGGCCGGGTCGTCGAGGTGGGTGGCCAGGTTGCACAGGAACGTGCCCACCATGTTGCCGCCGCCCTCGGCGTCCTTTTCGGTGCGCAGGTTCACCGGAACCATCGCGATCAGCGGTGTCTCCGGCAGCGCTGACTCCTCGATGAGGTAGGAGCGCAGTGCGCCGGCGCACATCGCGAGGACGACGTCGTTGAGCGTGACCCCCGCACCGCGCTTGACGTTCTTGATCCGCTCCAAGGAATAGGACTGCGCCGCGCAGCGCCGCGCTCCCCCGATCCGGACGTTGAACATGGTTTTGGGTGCCCGAAACGGCAGCGTCAGTTGCTGTTCGAGAAGCGCGGCGCGGGCCAGCGAAAGCGTCGAAGGCGCGAGCGCGGCAACCGACCCCGCGGTCTGGCCCAGTGTCTCGAGCACCGACGGCGACCGCGTCTTGCGCCGGCGCGGCGGCAAACTCCACGGCACCCGCACCTCGCGGTCCGCCGGATCGGATGTGAGGGCGCGCTGCATCAGCCGAAGCGCAGAGACGCCGTCGATCAGCGAGTGATGGAACTTCACGTAGACGGCGAAACGTCCATCGTTGAGGCCCTCGATCAGATGCGCCTCCCACAGCGGGCGGTGCCGGTCGAGCAGGCTGCTGTGCAGCCGCGACGTCATTTCGAGCAGGTCGCGGACCCGTCCCGGCGACGGTAGGGCGGAGCGACGCAGGTGATAGTCGAGTTCGACGTCGCTGTCGACTGACCACGCCACGTTGGTGATGCCGCCGAAGAACGCGGGATGTTTGCGAAACGTCGGCTGGACATCTCGCTGCGCGAGCATTTCCTCGTAGGACTCCCGCATGAAGTCCAACCCGGAGCCATCGGGCGGCTCGAACAGCTGCAACCCGCCGACGTGCATGGGGTGCTCGCGAGATTCACCCAAGAGAAAGATCAGGTCCGTCGGCGATATCAGCTTCATGGTTCCTCCCCGCATTGGCGTCCTGACCCTTTGTAATCCCCGCGCGCCACGTGATTCAACGATTTGCCATTCTGGGTCAGCTCAACCGACGGCTGGGGAAGGATTCACGCATGGGACTCACCGTGGCCGTGACGGGACCGACCGGGGAGATCGGAATCGCCGCCGTCACGGCGTTGGAGCGAGACCCCGCGGTAGAACGGATCATCGGCATGGCGCGCCGCCCGTTCGACCCTTCGACGCACGGGTGGACGAAGACGACGTACCGGCAGGGCGACATCCTGGACCGCGACGCGGTGACGGCGCTGGTCGCCGACGCCGACGTGGTGGTGCACCTGGCGTTCATCATCATGGGCTCCCGCGAGGAAAGCGCCCTCGTCAACCTGGCCGGCACCCGCAATGTGTTCGAGGCGACCGTGGCTGCCCAGCGTCCGCGGCGGCTGGTGTACACGTCGTCGGTCGCGGCCTACGGCTATCACGCCGACAACCCGGTCCCGCTCACCGAAGACGTGCCGCCGCGAGGCTCGCCCGAGCATTACTACTCCGAACAGAAAGCCGCGTGCGAGGCCATGCTCGCCGAGGTGACAGCCGGCTCGTCGCTCGAGGTGTTCATCCTCCGGCCGTGCATCGTCGCCGGCCCGGACGCGAAAGCGCTTGCCGATGCGATGCCGTGGAATCAGCTCCCCGCGCCTGTGCGGGTCGCGACCCGCGCGCTGCCCATCCTCAAGCCGGTGGTGCCCGACCCGGGATACCCGCTGCAGCTGGTCCACCACGACGACGTCGCGGCGGCGATCTCACTGGCCGCGACCTCGCCGGCGCCGCCGGGCGCCTACAACCTCGCCGGCGACGGCGCGATCACCGTATCGGATGTCGCCAGGGCGTTGGGTGGGCGACCGGTACGGGTCCCCGCGGCCGCCGCCACCGCAGCCTCGGCGGTGATCGCGAAGACGCCGTTCGTGCCGTCCGCGCTCGAGTGGCTCCACGTGGCCCGGACATCCACGGTCATGGACACCACCAAGGCGAAGTCCGAGCTCGGCTGGCAACCGACGTACACGTCCGGCGAGACCCTGCAGGCTCTCGCCGACGCGCTCTGAGCGCGCCGGCGTCGGCTGGCGCGACGCACAGGTCTTGTTACTCTCCTCCCGAGGCCATTCCCAGACGTAGGAGCAGGATGAGCGAGCGCGGACCTGTCGCGCCCGGCCGGGTAAGCCCCGAAGCGCTGAAGAACGCGCTGACGGACCACCCGGCGCCGGAGCGGCTGGTGGTGGCCCGTGGACTGTTCAGCGGCCCGAGTCCGCGGGTGACCGACGACATGTACGCCCGAGTCGTCCGCGGCAGGGCTGTGCGTGAACGCAACAAGCTGCGGCTCGAGCAGGGCGCGACCGTACACACCGACACCTATTTCGGCCGGTTCCCGGCCAGCTACTTCCAGCGATGGACCACCGCTACGCAGGTCGAGCTGAAGTTGGCGTTCGACGCGGCCGGGCCGGCCCGCGTGCTGCTGCGAGGCTCGGACTCACACGGGCTAGACCGCACGATCGCCAGCACCGAGGTCGACGGCGCGGGTACCGCCGTGTTGTCGGCCCCGCTCAACGAGTTCCTCGACGGTGGCTCGCTATGGATGGAGTGCAACGCGGGCGGCGGCGCTGTGACGATCACCGACCTCGAGTGGACGGTTTCGGCACCCGAGACGATCCGGTCAGCCGCGATCGGGATCTGCACGTTCAACCGCGCCGACGAGTGCGCGCAAACCGTCGCCGCGCTCGCCGGCGACAAAGGGTTACTCGCCGGAATCGACGCGATCTACGTCGTCGACCAGGGCACCGACACGGTGGCCAGCCGGCCGCTGTTCGCCGACGTCGCGGCGCAACTGGGCGACAAGTTGGTCTACCTGCGCCAGCCGAACCTGGGCGGCGCGGGCGGCTTCACCCGCGCGTTGTACGAGGTGTCGAATATCACGCAGCACGCAAACGTGATCCTGATGGACGACGACATCCTGTGCGAACCGGAGACGGTGCTGCGGCTCAACGCCTTCGCCAACGTGACCCCCGTCCCGACGTTCGTCGGCGCACAGATGCTTTACCTGAAGAATCCGCGCTACCTGCTCACCAGCGCGGAGACACTGGATCTGGTCAAGCTGCGAGGGGGCCGGTGGGCGGTCAACGCGCTGCACAACGCCGACATGGTGAAGTTCCGCCAGAACAAGCGGGTGGACGCGCTCTACAACGCCTGGTGGTCGTGTTTGATCCCGGCCGAGGTGATTTCGCGGATCAACCTTCCGATCCCGCTGTTCTTCCAGTGGGACGACATCGAATACGGCCTGCGCGCGTCGATCGCGGGCTATCCGACCGTGACACTTCCGAATGCCGGCGTGTGGCACGCCGACTTCCACTGGAAGGACCGCGACGACTTCACCCGCTATTTCAGCGTGCGGAACGCGTTGATCACCGCCGCACTGCACAGCGAGATGAACCCGCGCGCCACCAGCAAGGTATTGGCCCGTGAGATCGCCGAAGACCTCGCGTCGATGCAATACGGATTGGCGCACACGGTGATTCGCGGTGTTGAGGATTTCCTCGAAGGCCCTTCGATGCTGGGCGACGGTGGGGTCGCCGCCCTGTCCCGGATCCGTGCCGAGCGCGCCGAGTACCCCGAGACCGTCATGCACCCGGCGATCCAGACGGCCGAGCTGACCGGCACGGTGCCCCCGATCCGTCCGCACGGTTATCTGCCCCGCAAGGACCGGATGAACATGGTCTTGACGAAGCGCCTTGTGTACCAATGGCTCGGCCGCACGATCCCGGGTCCGGTTTCGATCCCGACGGCGGACTCGTTCTGGTGGCATGTCTCGCTGTTCGACTTCGCCGTGATCACCGACGCCTCGCAAGCCGGGATCAGGATTCGCCGGCGCGACAAGCAGGCGTTGAAGCGGCTCTCCAAGCGGGCCCGGAAAGCGTTGCGGCGCTTGCGCAAGGAAGCGCACACTGTGCAGCTCGCGTACCGGGAGGCGTTTCCGGAGCTGGTCAGCCGTCAGAACTGGACGCGGCTTTACGCAGGTGGCTGACGTGGCCGGTCAGTGCAACCGGACCACGACTTGTTCGTTGTTGCCGGTGTAACCGAGGTAGTCGAATCCCCGCCCGGTGCGGGCGACGAACTCGATCCAGGCCCGGAACTCGTGCTGCTGCCAGCCTGCAAAGTTGAAGAACTCGTCGAACACCACCACCGCGCCGGATGCCAGACGATCGCCGGCCAGGTCAAGCACCGTCTTGGCCGACGAGTACAGGTCGGAGTCGATGTGCAGGAACGCGATCTCTTCGTCGGTGCTGGAAAGGAACTCCGGCAAAGTGTCCTCGAACCGGCCCGCCAGGAGGCGGGCGCCGGGCACGTCTGGAGGCTTGTCCTGGGCGAACGTCCCGGCCGGGAACCCGGTGCGCCAGGTCTCCGGCAGCCCGGTGAAGGTGTCGAAACCCACGACGGTGTGGTCGGCGGACAGGGCCTCGGCGATGATCGTGAGCGTCGTTCCCGTTGCGACGCCGAACTCCAGCGCAAGGCCGGCGACCTTGACCTCGCCGAGCGCGAACCGCAGCGTGTCGTGCGGATGCCAGAACCACCGCGCCTTCGGGAAGTGATCGAGCGCGTATGTCGCGCTCTCCCGCGCCGCGGTGGCGTCGAGCGCATACCACATGTCGCGGCGGGCCCGGAATTCCATCTCGGCGAGGCGGTCGTGTACGGCCGTGAAGCGCTCGTCGATCGCGTCGAGCCGCTCTTCCAGGGCCTTGGTCAACGCGTCGAGCCGCTCTTCCAGGGCCTTGGTCAACGCGTCGAGGCGGGCCAGGCTTTCGTCGTGCCTGGCCTGTTGCGCTTCATCTGATCGATCGAGCCGGGGTTCGACCACCTCTGTGACCGCTCGTTGCAGCTTCTGGCGCGCGGCCGCTCTAAGACGGTCGAGCATTCACACTCTCCTCCCCTGGTTGAACCTGCCGATGTATCGACACTAGAACGGCCGGAGTCACAGTCAATCTGACGTAGTGCGGTTGCGCGCTGACGTAGTGCGGTTGCGCGCCGGGAACGGCCCCACGAGAGCCAATGTCGGTCGTCCTCGGCCGCCTCCGCCGGGAGGATGCTGTCGGCGGGCGACACACTGAACCTAGTCCCGCCGCAGCGGCACCTTCGGCACGCCCCAGCGGTTGCTAGCAAAGTCGAAAATCGCATCTGTCTGGGCGGATGCGTTAACGATCGTGGCGGTGGCGGAGGGATTTGAACCCTATTCAGCTACCTGGTCAGCGAACTGAAATGGGTTCTAGCTGTTGAATGACATGACAGTGATTGACGACAGTTAACTGTGACTGTCCCCCTCTTGTGCTCAAAATGTGCTCACGGGAGAGTTTGCTAGTTCACTACGGGGCGCCGCAGACCCCGCTAAAGGCACTCTCAAGCAATCCACGAAAGCGGCGGCTGGGGTCAGCCGGGTTGTCGTCACATTCGAGGCCAGCCACACTCGCTGGGCCGTGGCCGCTGCAACTCCTGCGTTACCGACCGGGCGATCCCTGTACAGCTCGAGCGACGAAGCGACTGCGGCGACAGGATGCCGTTGGGCTGGCGCGACACCGGACCGCGAAGGTGCTGCACGGCTGGCCGAACGGTGGGGCCGATAGGAAGCTTGTCGTGATCATTCGGCGGCAGACGCACGCGCGCTGATCGGCGCGTCGTACCCTCAGCGGATAATCGACCAGGTATGACAACAGGAGCACCGTTGTCGGA
>NZ_DATFYW010000021.1:0-40625 GCF_035314905.1 Mycobacterium sp. | reverse complement strand
GCGATTTCGCAGCCGGGTGCCCGGTGGTGGCAGCGGCGATCAGCACTGCCGACGAACCGCGGCTGTCCGCGGACGCGGCGGGGATCTTCGAGCGGTGGCGCACGGCGCTGACGCGGTCATTCGAGGCCGACGGCTTCGACGGCGACGACGCCGGGTCGCTGGCGATCACCACGATCGCCGCGATCGAGGGAGCAGTCGTGCTGTGCCGTTCGCTGCGCAGCGCCGTCCCGTTGCGGGAAGTCACCGATCAACTCGAATTCTTGATCAACGGAAAGAAATTCGTCAGCCGGTACGGCCGGCCCGTCGTTGCTCAGTGAGGCCGGGCGCCGCGGCCGACCACCGCGATCGAAGTGCTGACGGCCGCATCGACGATCTCACGCACGTCGCGCTTGTCCTCCACCGTCTGTGCCGTCAGCTCACGCAAACCGCCCAGCAGGATGACCGCGACCGGCTTCGAGATCGGTGGCACGTCGGCTCGGCGAAAGCCGGGGCTGTCGGTGAGCTCGACCAGCATCTCGGTCAAGTCCTCGATGCCGCGGCGCTGAACTGATCGCACCACCGTGCCGAGCGCAGGCATCTCCCGGATCCAACTCAGGGTGATCGCGGGCCTGGACTCGATCGAGTCGCAATACGCATCGATCGCCTGCCGGATCTGGTCCTGCCAGGGCGCCTCCGGGTCGACCGCGGCGCGGATGTGGGCCATCATCTCCTGATTGGCCGTCCACAGCAGGTCGATGAAGCACTCTTCCTTGCTGCTGAACTCCTGATAGAACGTGCGTTTCGAGGTGCGTGCGTGCCGGACGATGTCGGCGATCGTCGTCTCGCGGTAACCGCGTTCGGCGATCGAATCGGCGAGACCGTCGAGCAGGCGGCGCCGAAACGGGTGCGCGTCGCCGGTGAAGGCCGGCACTGGGGCGACATCGGTGACGGTCATGTCCAGGCTTCCTTCCCCTTGTCGGCTTTCCATCGCCAGCGGCCGGCGGCACACCCTTGCCTCACCACGGTACTACCGGGTACCGTACAACAATACCTCGCGGTACTGCGCGGTACCGCACTCGCGTTGGGGAGTGATCCGTGAGCGAAGTGACAGCCGTCGACGCCGACAGCACCGCGACGCGGAGTCCGAATCTGCCTTCGGTCGTACCCATCCCCAAGCCCATCCTGGGCATCGGGTTTTCGGTTTCGCGCCGATGGACGATGCGCCAGGCGGCGCGCCGCTACGGCCGTGTGCTGACGCTCAACGTCCCGGTGTACGGCAATATCGTGGTCGTGGCTGACCCGGCGCTGGTCAGACGGGTATTCACCGCGAGCGCGGATGATCTGGTCAACATCCAGCCCAACCTCAGCAGGATCTTCGGCCGCGGATCGATCTTCGCGCTCGACGGCGCCGAGCACCGCAAACGCCGCAAGTTCCTGACGCCCCCATTTCACGGCCAGAGCATCAAGAACTACGAAAAGATCATCGAAGAAGAAACACTGCGCGAAACCTCCGGCTGGCCGGAGGGCAGCGAGTTCCGTTCGCTCGAACCGATGAACAGGATCACGCTGAACGTGATCCTGCGGGCGGTGTTCGGGGCCGACGGGGCCGAGCTCGACGAATTGCGGCGGCTCATGCCGGGCTGGGTGAAGCTGGGATCGCGGCTGGCCACGCTGCCGCAGCCGCCGTTCAAGGTCGGCCGCCGCAGCCCCTGGGGCAGGCTGGCGGAGTACCACCGCCAGTTCGACGCGATCGTCGACACGCTCGTTGAAAAGGCCGAGTCGGACCCGCGTTTCGACGAACGCACCGACATCCTTGCGCTGATGCTGCACAGCCGATACGAGGACGGCTCGGCGATCTCGCGCCACGACATGGCCGACGAGCTGATCACCCTGCTGGGTGCCGGCCACGAGACCACGGCGTCGACGCTGGGATGGGCTTTCGAGCGCCTCAGCCGCCACCCCGAGATCCTGGCGAGACTGGCCGAGGAAGCCGACACCGAGGACAGCGAGCTGCGCCAGGCGACCATCCTCGAGGTGCAGCGTGCCCGCACCGTCATCGATCTGGCGGGCAGGCGCGTCGCGGCCCCGACGTTCGAGCTCGGGCAATGGCGCATTCCCCGCGGCCACTCCATCGTCGTGAGCATCACGCAACTGCATGGCGACCCCGATCTCTTCCCGGAGCCCAAGCGGTTCGACCCGTACCGATTCGTCGGAGCCAAGCCGCCAACCTTTGCCTGGGTGCCGTTCGGGGGCGGCACGCGCCGCTGCATCGGCGCCGCGTTCGCGAACACGGAAATTGACGTCGTGCTGCGAACGGTATTGCGTCACTTCACCATTGAGCCCACGGCCGCGCCAGACGAAAAGGTCCATTCCCGCGGCGTGGCCTACACGCCGAAACAGGGTGGCCGGATCGTCGTGCACCGGCGCTGATTGCGCGCGTCTTGGTGCGCGTCAGGAGCCCGCGGCCTGAGTCGTGCGCCTGGGCAGCTTCCAACCGGGCCGGACGTAGTGGCAGGTGTAACCGTTCGGGTAGTGCTCCAGGTAGTCCTGGTGCTCGGGTTCGGCATCCCAGAAATCGCCGGCAGGGCTGACCTCGGTCACCACCTTGCCCGGCCACAGCCCTGACGCGTCGACGTCGGCGATCGTGTCCAGGGCGATCTGCTTCTGCTCGTCGTCGAGATAGAAGATCGCCGACCGGTAGCTGGTGCCCACGTCGTTGCCCTGGCGATTCCTGGTCGTCGGGTCGTGGATCTGGAAGAAGAACTCCAGCAGTGCCCGGTAGTCGGTTTGGCCGGGGTCGTAGGTGATCTCGATCGCCTCGGCGTGGCCGGGGTGGTTGCGGTAGGTGGCGTCGGCGTTCTGGCCGCCGGTGTACCCGACCCGGGTGGACACCACTCCGGGCTGGCGGCGGATCAGGTCCTGCATCCCCCAGAAACACCCGCCCGCCAGGATCGCCTTGCGATGCATCGTCACTGTTGCGCCTCCTTGTCGTCGAACAAGCTTCGGTACTCCCCGTAGCCTTCGGCCTCGAGGTCGTCGCGGTGGATGAAGCGCAGGGCCGCGGAGTTGATGCAGTACCGCAGGCCGCCCGCCTCGCGTGGGCCGTCGGGGAACACGTGCCCGAGATGGCTGTCGCCGTGGTTGGACCGCACCTCGGTGCGGATCATGAAGTGCCGGAAGTCGCGCTTCTCGACGACATTGCCCGTGTCAACGGGTTTGGTGAAGCTCGGCCATCCGGTGCCGCTGTCGAACTTGTCGGCGGATGCAAACAACGGCTCGCCGGAGACGACGTCGACGTAGATGCCCGGCTCCTTGTTGTCCCAGTACTCGCCGGTGAACGGGCGCTCGGTCCCGTTCTTCTGGGTGACGTGGTACTGCTCGGGGGTCAGCGCGTCGACCGCCGCGGGGTTCTTGTGGTATTCGTGGGCCACCTGTCCTCCTGGGTTGGCCCCGGGTACAACCGCGGGGCCCACCCCAATCATCCCTCGCCACGATCCCTCGACAAGGCGGGTAGAACGTGTTCTAGTTTGGTGCTGTGACGAGTCGGGCCTTCAGCCGCCAGGAGCTGACCGCGGCGTTCGGACGTTTCGAAGCGACGGTGGCGCGCGCTGCCCAGACGCGCGACTGGGATCGGTGGGTGGTGCAGTACACCACCGATGTCGAGTACGTCGAGCACGCGGCGGGTACCTGGAAGGGCCGCGACGAGGTGCGCGCCTGGATCTGGAAAACCATGACCACATTCCCGGGCAGCCACATGACCGCGTTCCCGGCGCTGTGGTCGGTGGTCGACGAACCGACGGGCCGGATCATCTGCGAGCTCGACAACCCGATGGTGGACCCGGGCGACGGGACCATCGTCAGCGCGACGAACATTTCGATCGTGACCTATGCCGGCGACGGGCTGTGGTGCCGTCAGGAAGACGTCTACAACCCGTTGCGCTTCGTGCAGGCGACGATGAAGTGGTGCCGCAAGGCGCAGGAGCTCGGCACGCTGCCCGACGAGGCCGCGGCGTGGATGCGGCAGTACGGGCGGCAGACGTGAGCGAGCAGCCGAAGCTGGTGATCGGCGCCAACGGGTTCCTCGGGTCGCATGTCACCCGCCAGCTGGTCGAGAGCGGCGCCGAAGTGCGGGCGATGGTCCGGGGCGGCAGCAACACGACCGGCATCGATGACCTTGCGCTGCAACGCTTTCACGGCGACGTGTTCGACACCGAGACTCTCAGGGAGGCGATGGCCGACTGCGACGTCGTCTACTACTGCGTCGTCGACACCCGGGCGTGGCTGCGCGACCCCGCGCCGCTGTTCCGCACCAATGTCGAGGGCACCCGCAATGTGCTCGACGTCGCGCGGAACGCGGACCTCAAGCGGTTCGTGTTCACCAGCAGCTACGTGACCGTCGGTCGTCGCCGCGGCCACCGCGCCACGGAGGACGACGTGTTGAAGTGGCGGCGATCGCTCGGGCAGTACGTGCTGTCGCGGCTGCAGGCCGAACAGCTGGTGCTGCGTCATGCCGCCGAATACGGGCTGCCGGCCGTCGCGATGTGCGTGTCGACGACCTACGGCAGCGGTGACTGGGGACAGACTCCGCACGGCGCGATGATCGCCGGCGCCGCGTTCGGCAAGGTCCCTTTCGTGATGGACGGCATCCGGCTCGAAGTCGTGGGCGTCGACGACGCCGCGCGGGCGATGATTCTCGCCGCGGAGCGTGGCCGCAACGGTGAGCGCTACATCATCTCCGAGAAGATGCTGACCAACGGGGCCATCGTGCGCATCGCCGCGGAAGAGGCCGGCGCGCCGGTGCCGCAGCGCTCGGTCGGGGTCCCCGCCCTCTACGCGATGGCCGCGATGGGCAGCCTGAAGGCCCGGCTCAGGGGCACCAACGAGCACCTGAACCTGCCGTCCGTGCGGCTGATGCGCGCGGAGTCCGAGCTGGACCACGGCAAGGCCACGCGCGAGCTCGGCTGGGAGCCCCAACCCGTCGAGGACTCGATCCGAGCGGCCGCCCGATTCTGGGTGCGGCTCCGGGAGGCGACGAGGAAGGCCAAGGCGGCGCGGGCCGATTAGCGCGACGTCACGGATTCACGTCGAGCTGTCCGGGGCCCTTCGGCCGCGAAACTCAACACACTGCGGGCTTTGTCGGCGTGTCGTCGCAGCTGGTTGAGTGTCGCGGAAGAAAGTGCCGGACGATGGTGTTCCTGCCATCGTGAGCAGACCCATTCTCGAGCCCAGCGCAGGGCATCCGATCACCGTCACGCCCACCGGCCGCCACGTCACCGTGCGGATCAACGGCGAGGTCGTCGCCGACAGCGACGCGGCATTGACCCTTCAGGAAGCCACCCTTCCCGCCGTGCACTACATCCCGCTGGCCGACGTCAAGCAGGACATGCTGCGCCGGACAGACACCGCGACGTACTGCCCGTTCAAGGGCGACGCGAGCTACTACACTGTCGTCACCTCCGGCGGTGACTCCGCCGAGGACGTGATCTGGACCTACGAGCAGCCCTGTCCCGCGGTGGCCGACATCGCCGGGCATGTGGCGTTCTTTCCGGACCGAGCCGAGATCACCGTCGCGAACTAGCCGCGCGCTGCGCGCAGGTGGTAGCGCCGCTCGGCATAGGCCAGGTCGTCGCGCCACAGCTTGGTGGCGGCGTAGCGCATCAGTGGCGTGATCAACGGCGCGACGCGGGTGGTGTGCGCGAACCCCGAGCGGTCCGAGTGCGCGATCACCGCCTCCAGTACAGCGGTGCGCGGCCGGCCGTCGGGCGCCGTTCCAACCGGGGTGGCATGGGTTTCGACGACGCTGCCCGCGCCTTCGCCGTCGACGATGCGCATCACGATCGTGCGCCGCTCGGGGCTGGTGAACTCGGCGACGACGGGCACGCCGAACCGGCCCATCCGGAACGTGACGGCGACCAGGAAACGGTCGGCATCATCGGTGGCATCTCGTGGCGGCGCGCTCAGCACGTCCAACTGAGTGAACGAGTACGGGTGAAACCACGCACCGTGCCACGGGTCGAGCCGGTTGGCGATGATGTCCCCGGGCTCGCACGTGCCGACCAGCCTGGTCACCGCGTGTAATCGGCTGCCGGACGGGCGGACCGGGATGAACGGCTCCCCGGATGGATCCTCGCCGCCTGCGCGGTCCAGCCGCACCCACACCAGCACCCCGTCGTCGTGGCCGGGCAGCGGCTTCCAGCCGAAACCGCGCTCGCCGGTGAGGCGCAATCCGTGCCAGGGGCAGATCAACGCGCCGCAGTCGACGGTTCCGGTGGCCAGATCGGCGCCGAGGTGCGGGCAGGTGCCGGGTCCGACGTGGAGGGCGCCCGTCTCGCCGCGCCACGCCACGATCTCGACGCCCGCGACCGACGTGCCGAATGGCCGGCCGGCGCGGACGCTGGTGCTGGCGGCGAACGCGTACCAGTTACCGGAGGGCCGGTGCCGTGAACGCCGCAGCGCGGCATCAATGATCGCCGGTTCGGCGTCGCGGTAGGTGGGCCGCTGGCCGGCCCACTGCATGCGCGGGAGTACCTGCAGTGGCGTATTTTTCGGCCACCGCCGACCCAGGCGGTCGAGCATGCCCATCGCAAGGTGCCTTTCGTCAGGTGGCGAGCCGTCGCAGCAGCGCGGAACGGCCCTGTGTCGGGACGGTGTGCAGCGGGTGACCGGCAACACCCCAATGCTGAAGCAATCCGTTGGCCGCCGACCACCCGGTGGTGGCGGCGCGTTCCATCAACGCCACCGGCAGGTCGATCCGGATGCCGTCGCCGGCCAGCATCAGCGCGGGATGGGGCGTGGTCACACCCGGCCTGTGTGCGTGATCACCCGGCCCGAAATGCGGGCAGTCGGCGCGGCGCAAAACGCGTTCGCCGACAACGCCGGCCCCCCGGGTCTCCGGATAGAGGGCATGCAGCCGGGCCAGCAGCCGGTCACCGATCGTCTCCTCGCACGATGCGTCGCGCACCGCGTAGGAATGCAGTTCGACCACCGAGCCGCCGTGTTCGCGCGCCCAGTCCGCCGCCTCCCGCTCGTAGCGGTCCAGAACGCTGACGTTGTCGAGGGGCTCGAGTCCTCCGGTGCCCAGGAACGCGGGGCGGCCGGCGGCGACGGGCCGGTCCAGCCACAGCCGCTGCACGATGAACGGCGCGGCGGTGCGCATGCCCCGAACCCGGCACCGCCACGCGTCGTCGCCGAGCGCCGGTGACGCGCCGACGATGCGCTGCAGTCCGGCGACGTCGGTGGCCAGCACCACGGCGTCGGTTTCCGTCTCGGACCCCGAATCGGTCACGACACGAAAAGGCCTGATCCCGTCGGTTTCGACGCGATCGACGGTGATGCCCGTGTGGACGCGCACGCCTTGGCGCGCGAGGTAGTCGCGCAACGGCTCCCACAGGGCCACGTCGAAGTTCGCCGCGGCGACGTCGAAGATCAGTCCTTCGCTGGATCCGAGGAAGTAGATGTGAAACATCGCGACAAGCTCGGCCGCCGACAGCTGCGTCGGCTCGGCGAAGAAGCTGCGGGAGAACACCTCGAACGCCAGATGCCGTGCCGCCTCGGGAAAGTTGATGTCGCGCAGGAACGTATCGGCGTCCACGTCGTCGAGTCGGTGGTAGATGTCGGGTACCGACACCGACACCAGCGGCGCCGCGGCGCGCGCGTTGAGAGAGGCCAGGTCACGCAGCCGAAAGGTGGGGCTGCGCAACGCGAACGCGAGCGCGTTCCACGGCGGTGTGCGCGGCAGGCCGCGGAACGTGTCGTGGCGGCCCCGTGCGTCGACAAGAGGGTAGTCGTCGACCGGTGTCAGTCGGCGTAAGTCGGGATCGCTGCGGCGCAACAGCTCCCGTAGGTTGTAGTACTGGCGGAAGAACGCGTGGAAGCCACGGTTCATCGCAACCGGCGTGCCGTCGGCAAGCCGCTCCGTCCAGCCGCCGACCCGGCCGCCGAGGTAGTTCTCGCGCTCGACGACGTCGACGATGACCCCGCGTTCTGCCAGCCCGGTCGCCGCCGCCAGCCCCGCGATGCCTGCGCCGACCACCACGGCGCGCGGCCGCGACTCGAGCAGGCCGGCATCCCGAAGTCCCTGCGGCGCGGGGTGCTTCACGCGGCGCGCGTCGCTAGACATGCGGCTCATCCGCCAGGAACGTGTGCACGATGTTGCGCTGCCAGCCCGGCATCGTCTCGCTGTGGATCGCGGTGAACCCGGCGTCGGCCAGCCGCCGCCGGAAACGCGCGGTACCGTCGAACGCGAGGACACTGCCCCACAGATGCCGATACAAGGCGGTGTCGCCGGTCTGCCGCCGGCCCGACGGGATGATGATCGCCCAGCACACGGCGTGCCAGATCGCGGTGGCCGGGCGCGAGTCGCGCACCGAGTACTCGTGCACCGCCAGCGTCGCACCGGGCCGCAGCAGCGCGCGGAAGCGGCGCAGCTGGGCGTCCGGGTCGGCGAGGTTGCGCATCAGGTACGCGGCGAGGATGCCGTCGAACGGGCCCTCGATTCCGAGGTCGGCCAGATCCTCGATGCGGCCGTGCACGAAGCGCACCGACGGCGGCCAGTGTTTGGCACGGGCCTCATCGAGCATGCGCGTGGAGGCGTCGACCGCGACGATCTCGGCGTCCGGGGCGGCGGCCAGCAACGCCGCGGTCGACGCACCCGTGCCGCAGCCGGCGTCCAGCAGCCGCAGACCGCGGCCACCGGCGGGAATCCGCATGCGCTGTGCGGACATTCGCAGATGCTCGTGGTAGCCGGGATTCGCGCCGACCAGCCGGTCATACGCGGCGGCGCCGACGTCGAACGCCGCGGGAACGTCGCGCGCGGGGAGGGCGGTGTCCCGGCGAGCCGAGCGCGTGCGCAGAGCAGAGGCTTTGAGGGTCACCGCTGGCGCTCCCACAACAACAGCACCGCGGTCACAAGCGCGAAGCCGTACAGGAAGTCCTCGACGGGGATGGCGAACGGGAAGCGGACGCCGATGGTCTGGTGGTCGTCATAGATCACGATCGGGGCGCTGCGCTTCGTCAGCCACCCGTCGGCGAGAACCTGGAAACCGAGCACAATCAGCATTGTCAGCCAGTACGCGGGCTTGCGGAACAACCCGGTGCGGAACACCGCGAACTCGAGCACGCAGACAACGAGCACCGCGGAAACGGCGGGCACGGTGTACCCGAGTCCGGTCATCGACGTCCGGGCCGAGCCAGCATGGCCGTGACCGCGTTGAACGTGAGCAGGCCGCACAGCGGAATCACCAGGAAGAACAGCACCTCTTCGAGCGGGATCCGGAACGGCAGGTCGATCCCGGTGACGTACCGCGGGTTGTACTTCCACACGTGTGCGGCGATCGCGATCGCATCCCAGATCACGAACACCAGCGCGACCGGGACGATCGCGCGCAGCGTGCGCCACGGCCGGCGGTAGACGCCGGCGCCGAAGAACTCCAGCGGCGCGGTGACGAGCAGGCACGCGCCGAGCACGATGAGATATTGCCACCGATCCATCTCAGGCGGCCCCCACAGTGGGCTCGGCCGGAGGCGCCGGTGCGGCCTTCCGGGCACGCCAGGCCCGCAGCAGGCCCGTGCCCGCGACCTGCAGCCGCCGCGTGGTGCCGACCGTAGCGCGGCGGCTGAACACCGCGAAGTCGCTGTCCTCGATGCGATCGAGGATCTCGGAGTACAACGTCAGCGCCGTCGACACACATGGGCGTGACTGCGGTGCCAAGAGCTCTACACCGTTGGCGGCGAAGCGATAGACATCGCGGGTGATTTCGTGCTGGGCGGCCAGCGCACGGCGCACCCGGGCGTCGGTGCGCCGGTGGACGTGACACCACATCAACAGGTCACGATCCACCTGGTAGGCCGCCAGCTCGTCTGCGGGCAGGTAGACCCGCTGCCGTGCCAGGTCCTCGTCGACGTCGCGCAGGAAGTTGGTGAGCTGGAACGCGCGGCCCAGCGCGGCCGCGTAGGGAGCGGCTTCATCGACGGGCACGACGGTGCCGAGCACCGGGAGCAGTTGCAGCCCAATCACTTCCGCGGATCCGCGCATGTAGCTGTTCAGCGCCGCGCGGTTGGGGTAGTCGGTGACCGTAAGGTCCATCTGCATCGAGTTCAGGAAGTCGCTGAACAGGTCGAGCGGGATGCGGTAGCCGCGCGCGGTGTGGATGACCGCGGCGAGCACCGGGTCGCCGTCGCGGCCGCCGCCGGTGAAGAACTGATCCGAGAGCCGCTGCAGGCGTTCGGCTTTGGCGGTGGTGTCCAGCGGGGAGTCGAGGTCGTCGAGGATGTCGTCGGCCAGCCGGGCGAACCCGTACAGCGCGTGCACTGCCGGCCGCTGCGCCGGTGCGAGCAGCCGGGTGGCGAGGAAGAACGTGCGCCCGTGCCGGGCGTTGAGGTCGCGGCAGCGCCGGTACGCGCTGCGCAGCCGTGGCTCCACCACGCCCGCCGCGTCCAATTCGGAACGGATCATGACCGTCGGCTTCCGATGCTGAGCACGCGCCGGTTCGGTTGCCTGCCGCCGGCAGGCCCGGTGATCCGGTCGGCGGCAAGTCGTCCGGACAGCATCGCGGTCGGCACACCGACGCCGGGCACCGTCGACGACCCGGCCAGCACCGCGTTGCTCACCCCCCGCACGGTATTGGCCGGCCGGAACGGGCCGGTCTGACCGAAGGTGTGCGCGAGCGCGAACGGGGTGCCGGCCACCATGCCCTGATTCTCCCAGTCGCGGGGGTTGGTCACGTGCAGCACCTCGGCGTCGTCGCCCAGCGCGGGACGCAGGCGGCTGCGCACGGTGTCGATCATCTCGCCGGCATAGGCGTGGCCGTCCCTCGCCCAGTCGACGACGCCGCGGGCCAGGTTCGGCGCGGGCGCGAGGACGTACAGCAGATCGCGGCCGGGCGGCGCCAACGTCGGATCGGTCGCGGTGGGCCGGGTCACGAGCAGCGACGGGTCGGCCATCAGGCGGCCGCGCCGGATGATGTCGTCGAAGGTCTGGTCCCAGGCCCCGCCGAACAGGATCGTGTGATGCGACCCGGCCGGCTCCGACCGGCAGCCGACATGCACCACGACCGCCGACGGCGCCGGACGCAGCCGGAGGAGCCGTCGCGGCGTGCGGGACAGCAGGCGGTAGGTCTGGGGCAGTTCGGTCGTCAACACGACCGCATCGCACGGGATGCGGCTGTCCCGGCTGGTGAGGACCGCGCTGACCCGGTCACCGCTGCGTTCGAGCGCGGTGACCTCCGACTGGTACTCGAAGCGCACGCCGGCATCGGTCGCCGCCGCGGCCATCGCGTCGGGCAGCGCCCGCATGCCGCCGCGCGGGAAATACACACCTGCGACCGTATCCATGTAGGCGATCACCGCGTAGACCGCCAGCGCCTGCTGCGGAGGGACGCCGGCGTATAGCGACTGGAAGGTGAACACCCGCAACAGCCGCTCGTCGCTGATGAACCGCTTGACCACCCGGTCCCAGCGGCGGAACCCGCCGATCGCCGCCAGCCGCGCCAGCTGCGGGGTCAGCAACGACAGCGGTGAGTCGAAATTCGCGGCGATGAACCCGTCGAACTCGATGCGGTACAGCTGTGTCAGCCACTCGCGCAGACGCAGATACCCTGCCGCCTCGTCGGGTCCGGCGAACGCGCCGACCGCGTCGGCCATCGCCCGGGCGTCGCTGTGCACGTCGAGGCTGCTGCCGTCGGCGAACGACGCGTGATAGGCCGGCTCAACCGCGATGAGCTCCAGTCGTTCGTTGCGTTCGGCGCCGGCCGCGGCGAACACCTCGTCGATGATGTCGGGCATGGTCAGCACCGTGGGGCCGGTGTCGAGGCGGTATCCGCCCGTGTCGACCCGGCCCACCCTGCCGCCCGGGACGGCGTCGCGTTCGACAACGGTCACCCGACGGCCGCGGCCCGCGAGATGCAAAGCCGCCGACAGGCCGGCCAGACCCGCCCCGACCACGACGACGTGATCAGTTCTTCCTTCGACGGTGCGGGTCATGCCGCACGCACCGTGCACACCGCGGCCATGTCCGCCAGTGCCATGCGAACCGATTCGTCGATGCGGGCGTCATGGATCTCCCCGCGCGCCGTGGCCACGCGGTCGGCGATCATCTCCTCCACCCACTGAACCGCCCCGGTCGCGACGATCAGCGTGCGCCAGCGCGCGATCGCGGCTTCGTCCAGGTCGTCGGCGCTCATCAACTCCGACAGCTGACGCCTGATCGTGCTGTCGGCCATCTGATACGCGGCCACCACGATGCTCGTCGCCTTGTGCTCGGCCAGATCGCCGCCGGCGGGCTTGCCCGTCACCCGCGCGGACCCGAGCACGCCCAACACGTCGTCGCGAAGCTGGAACGCCTCGCCGATCGCAGCGCCGTAGCGGCCCAGGAGCGCAATGATGTCATCGTCGCACCCGGCCATCGCGGCGCCGATTTCCAGGGGCCTGCGCACCGTGTAATTGCCGGACTTGCGCCGCGCCACGTCGAGCACGGCGTCGAGCGTGGGCAGGCCGCGTGCGTCGTTGACCAGGTCGGAAAACTGGCCGACCGCCAGTTCGGTGCGCATCGCGTCGTAGCGGTGCCACGCCCGGTCGAGCGCCCGCTTGCGCAGCCCGCTCTCGCGGAGCATCTGCTCCGCCCACACCAGGCACAGATCACCGAGCAGGATCGCCGCAGACTCGCCGAAGCGCCGCGCGGAACCCGACAAGCGACGGTCGCGGTGCCATTGCGCGAATTGGATGTGCGCGGCGGGACGGCCCCGCCGCAACCCGGAACCGTCCATCACGTCGTCCTGCAGCAGCGCGAACGCGTGCAGCAACTCGAAGCTGGCCGAAGCGCGCAACGCCGCGGTGTTGCCGTCTGCGCCGCACAGCCACCCGAGGTAGGCGTACGTGGACCGCAGGCATTTCCCGCCGCCGACAAACTGCACCAAGACCTCTGCTGCGACATCGACACCGGCGTCGCCCAGGTCCGCGACGCAGCGGGCGCCGACGAACTCGGTGACGTCGGCCAACACGGCCCGTTGCAGGCCGGCAAGCCACGTCTCGAACGGGACGGCCGCGGGGGCGAGGTGAGCGGGCCGGAACGCAGGCGGGAACGCGCTGACCACGCTCACGTCCGCTCCCTCCAGCAGATCAGTGTCATCGCTTCCATACCCGGCCGCTACTCGGCGCAATACAGCCATTACAGCCCAGCTTGGCAGAGGCTGCCGCTCCGCAGGGCCGATGTCACGGTTGGTTCATTAATTTGGCGCCAGAATCGGCGTCGGGCCGCCGTGGCAGGATCAAGTCATCGCGAAATCGAGAAGCGTTCACCGCGCGGTGAGGCTATCCGGCCCGGCCGCCCCGCTCGCCACGCTGTCGCCGCTGCGGCGCGGCCGCGGTGATCCCTGCTTCCAGATCGCCGCCGACGGCGCGATCTGGCGGACAAGCCTGCAGCAGAGCGGACCGGTGACCGCCCGGATACGTCGGTCGGCGCCCGACGTCGTCGAATGCGAGGCCTGGGGCGACGGCGCCGCCGAGTTCGCCGACGCGCTGCCGATGCTGATCGGCGCGCACGACGACCCCGCCGCGTTCGTGGCCGAGGAGCCGACGATCGCCGCAGCGCAGCGGCGGTGCCCGCACCTGCGCATCGGCCGCACCGAGCGCGTCCTGGAGGCCCTCGTCCCCGCGGTGCTCGAGCAGCGCGTCGCCGGCGCGGACTCTTTCCGGTCCTGGCGGCTGCTGGTCACCAAGTACGGCGCACCGGCACCCGGGCCCGCTCCGTCCCGGATGCGGGTGCCGCCCGCCGCCGAGGTGTGGCGGCGGATCCCGTCGTGGGAATTCCACCTCGCGAACGTCGACCCGGGACGGGCCCGCACGATCGTCGGCTGTGCCCAGCGCGCCGGGTCGCTCGAGCGGCTCTGCAGCCGCCCATCCGCGCAGGCCCGCGATGCGTTGACGTCGTTGCCGGGTGTCGGCGTGTGGACGGCGGCCGAAACCGCGCAACGCGCGTTCGGGGACAGCGACGCGCTCTCAGTCGGCGACTACCACCTGGCCAAAGTGGTGGGTTGGTCGCTGCTCGGCCACCCGATCGACGATGCGCAGATGGTGGAGCTGCTCGAGCCGATGCGCCCCCATCGGTACCGCGCTGTGCGACTGCTGGAAGTCAGTGGGATGACACGCAATCCGCGATTCGGTCCGCGCCAACCGATCCGCGATCTCGCCGGGTTGTGAGGTCTACGTTCCACGACGGACTGGTCGTGGTGTTCCTGGTGTCGGCGGGACTGGCGCTGCCGGCCGCCGCGGCGTCGCTGTCCCGCGGCCCGCACGGAACAGAGCCCGGGATCAGTGCTTTTCGCCCATCCCGAATTCATCGACCGGGTTGTTGCGGGTGACGATCAACGGGTCGGCGTTGGTGAACGGGAAGACCGGCAGCGCGGCGACGTGGGTGTTGAAGGTGGCCGCGAGCACCTCCCGTGAATACGCGCTGGCCGAGGCGCGGTAACCGATGTCGCCGGGCGTGGGCTGGTCGAAGAAGATCAGGAAGTGGATGTCGTCGGAACCGACCACCTCGATGTGGTGGGGATAAGCGCGCGGGATGAAGTACACGTCGCCCTCCTTCAGGTACCAGGTGTCCAGCGACCCGTCCGGGTCCATCACCGTCATCCGGGCCGACCCTGCGTGCACATAACCCATCTCGGCGGTGATCGGGTGCCAGTGTGGTTCCCGCATGCCGTCCTCGCGGATCCGCAGGGAGTACATTGCGAGGTCCTTCAGCGCCGGCCAGAACTGCACCCGCGCCAACCTGGCCGAGCCCACCGCGATGCTGATCATTGCCGGCTGGCTTTCGACGGCGAACTTGTGCGGGTCGGAGAAATACGCGGCGCTCGGCACGACCGGGTCGCCCTCGCGGGCGGCGAGAGCCCGGTCGGTCGTGTCGCGGTGGATCGCGGCGAAGTCGGCGGCGAGCAGGTCGTAGGTGTTGCCGAGCACAGCGTCGGTCATCGCACCGAACGCCGCTCCGAGGCCGAAGTCCTCGGGGCGTTCGTGGCGGAACGCGATGACGAACTCGGCCGCCTCGTCGCCGATGTTCTCGATGTGGTGCAGTGAGCCCGAGTCGATGTGAAACATCTCGCCGGCGCTGACCGTGAAGGAGGAGAACTGGCTGCCGCTGTCGAGCACGGACACCAGCGAGGTGCCCGACAGGCAGTAGGTGAGCTCGTTGGCGTTGGCGTGCCAGTGCGGGGTGCGCATCGCGCCCGGGTTGACCACCACCCGTTTGATGGACAGCCCGTTCAGGATCGGGAAGGTGTCCGCGGTCACGCGGGTGATGGAGCCGAGTTCGGATTCTTCGACGGTCTCGCCGTTCGTCAGCGACGTGGCGTGCCTGCCGTACGTGGTTGTCATTGCGTGCCCTTTCTGCTCGTCGGCAATCACAGATGGTGCACGCAGTTGCGGTGCGGTGCGCGCTAATCGGCGGCGGCGTCGCGGCGCTCGGCCTCGGCGGCCTCGCGATTGAGCCGCTGGGCCCCATAGATCGACACGTCGGTGCGCGAGATCAGCAGGTAGGCGATGCCGACCGCGGCCATAGCGCACGGGATAACCGAGAACGAACCCGTCATCTCCGCGACCATGATCATCACGGCCAGCGGTGCATGGGCAACGCTGCCGAAGCAGGCCATCATCCCGGCGACGACGAACACGCCGGGGTTCGCGGGGAGGCCTGGCGCACCGACCGATTCGGCCAATCGCCAGATCGCTGCGCCGGTGAACGCGCCGATCACGATGCCCGGCCCGAAGATCCCGCCCGATCCACCGGTTCCGATCGACAGCGAGGTCGCGACGATCTTGGCGAACGGCAGGATCAGCACGATCCACAGCGGGATCGCCAGCAAGGTGTCTCGTGCCGCCGCGTGCTGCGCCCAGCCGTACCCGCTGGCCAGCACCTGGGGGATCACCAACGCGATGAGGCCGACCGCCAAGCCGCCGAGGGCGGGCTTGATCACCATGCCGCCGGGCAGCCACTTGGTGAGCGCCACGACGCCGTAGAACGTGCGGGCGTAGAGGTAGCCGACCGCGGCCGCGACGACTCCGATCACCAGGAACCAGAGCAGCTGCAGCGGATGGTGAAACCGGAAGTCGGCGGCGACGAAGCCGAACAGCGGGTCGAAGCCGAGGATCGCGCCGAACACGGCATTCGCGGTCGCCGAGGTGATGAAACCCGGAATCAGCGCCTTGTAGTCGAAATCCTCGCGGTAGACGATCGAGGCGGCAAGCACCGCACCGCCCAGCGGCGCCCCGAAGATCGCACCGATACCCGAGCCGATGCCCAGCGACACCGCAACGCGGCCGTCCTCGTCGGACAGGTTGAGCTGGCGTGTGAGCAACGAGCCGAATCCGGCCGAGATCTGCGCGGCCGGCCCCTCCCGGCCGCCCGAGCCGCCGGAGCCGATGGTGATCGCGCTGGCGACCATCTTCACGATCACCGCCCGCACCCGGATCGCACGCGGGTCGGTGTGGACGGCCTCGATCGCGCTGTCGGTGCCGTGGCCTTCCGCCTCAGGGGCGAACTTCGCGACGAGCAGCGCCGACACCAGCGCGCCGCCGAACACCACCAGCGGAATAGCCCACGGTCGAACGAATCCCGGCGAGCCGGGGTCGCCGCCGTCGCCCTTGGGCTTCGGGATGTCGTACCCGCCGAGGTAGCCGAGCAGGAACTTCCCGGCGTAGTCGAGCGCCAGATAGAACGCGACCGCGCCGAACCCGGCGATGATGCCGATCGCGATGCCGAGGATCAGCCACTTGCGGAGGTAGCCGGACCGGTTGATGAAGGCGCTCATCCATTGCTTGGCCCCAGCCAGCATGTGCGGATGCTAGCAGCGAATCGGTGACAGCCGCGGCCCCAACAGCCCTAGCTGCCCGGGACGAAGGGGCTCAGCATCGGGGGCTGCAGAACGCTGGGGTCAGCCGGAATCTGTGGTGCCGCGCCCGGATCCAGGAACGAGGGCAAGTACTGGGTGAACTGGCCGATCACAGGCAGGATCGTGTTGGCCTCGTTGATGATCGTGCTCGGATCCGGGGCCGGCGGCGCGGCAGGGTCCGGCGGCGCTGCCGGGTCGTCCATCGGTGCGGGCAGCGGGGATGCCTGCGCTATCGCAGCGCCAAATCCCAAGGCCGGCAATGCGAGTCCTACGCAAACGGCCGCGACCCCGACGAGCCGGCTTCGGGTAAGCAACATGGACATGGTGTGTCTCCTACTCCTGGCGACGTTTCTGCTTCGTCACAGTGGAAACACTGATTGACAACAATCACATTAGGAACACGACGCGGTCAAGCTTTGCACCCTATGAAATTCCCGCCGAGTTGCTGTGCGCGGCGGCTGGTCCCGGGCCTAAGCGTCGAGGTCCTGTTCGACGAGTTCGGCGATCGTGCGCATCGCCGTCTCGTCGTCGGAAGCAACGATCACCTGAGCGCCGTTGGAAGCGCCCAGCGTCATGATCATCAGTGCCGAGCCGGCGTCGACCGGCTCGCCGCCGTCCATCGACAGGGTGATGGGCGAACCCGCGTTCACGGCGGCTTCGGCGATGATCGCGGCGGGCCGGGCGTGCAGACCGATCGCCGAGCCGACGGTCACGGTGGTGCTTGGCATCCGGGGTTTCTCCTCATCGTTGGAAATGGTTGGGGGTGGGGGTCAGGCCGCGGCCAGCGCAGGCTCGATGCCGGGCTGCTGCGGCGTGGCTTTGAAGAACTCCTTGGCGAAGATCACCGCGACCGCCCCCACGATCGTGCCGGCGACCAGCGCGACCACGAACCACAACAGGTTGCCGATCGCGAAGAACACGAAGATGCCGCCGTGCGGTGCCTTCAGCGTGACGTCGAACGCCATGATCAGCGCCCCGGTCACCGCTCCACCGGCCATCATCGACGGAATCACGCGCAGCGGATCGGCCGCCGCGAACGGGATCGCACCTTCGGAGATGAACGAAGCGCCCAGAAGCCAAGCGGCGCGGCCATTCTCACGCTCCGGCTCGGTGAACACAGCGGGCCGGACGGTGGATGCGAGCGCCATTGCCAGCGGCGGCACCATGCCCGCGGCCATCACGGCCGCCATGATCCGCAGCGACGCGGGGTCGGCGACGTCGAGGCCCGCGGTAGCGAACGCATACGCCGCCTTGTTGACCGGGCCGCCGAGGTCGAAGCACATCATCAGGCCGAGGATGATGCCCAGGACGATCACCGACGTGCCGGACATGCCGTTGAGCCAGTGGGTCAGGCTGGAGGTGAGCCAGGCCAGCGGCCGTCCGAGCAGCAGGAACATCAACAGGCCGACGATCAGTGTGGCGAACAGCGGGATGATCACGACCGGCATCAGCCCTCGGGCCCACTGGGGGACGCTGATCCGGCTGATCCACAGCGCGGCGAACCCGGCGATCAGGCCGCCGACGATGCCGCCGATGAAGCCGCCGCCGACGAAGACCGCCACCGCGCCAGCGGTGAAGCCGGGCGCGATACCGGGGCGGTCGGCGATCGCGAACGCGATGTAGCCGGCCAGGGCCGGAACCAGGAACGCGAACGCGAGAGTGCCCAGCTGGAAGAGCACCGCGCCGAGGTACTTGGCGAGGCCACCGTCGGGCAGGTTGGTCAGCGAGTTCGTGCCGGCGATGAGGTAGCCCAGCGTGTTCGACTGCCCGGCGGGCTTGTTCGCGATCTCATAGCCGCCGAGCAGGAAGCCGAGCGCGATGAGCAGCCCGCCGGCCGCCACGAACGGGATCATGTAGCTGACACCGGTCAGCAGGATCTGCCGGATGCGGGTGGCCCATCCGACGTCGCCGCCCTTCGGCGCAGCGGCGGCGGGTTCGCCGCCCCCGGCCTGCACGCGGGCCGCCGACGGATCGTCCGCCGCCGACACCGCCTCGGCGATCATCTTGTCGGGCTCATTGATCGCCCGCTTGACACCCGATGCCACGACGGGCTTGCCGGCGAACCGCTGCCGGTCCTTGACACCAACGTCCGTGGCGAAGATGACGGCGTCCGCTCCGGCGATGGCCGACGGCGAAAGCGGCGTGCTGCCGGATGAACCCTGCGTCTCCACGCTGAGGTCGACACCGGCGCGCCTGGCCGCGGCGGCCAGCGCGTCGGCGGCCATGTAGGTGTGTGCGATGCCGGTCGGGCATGCGGTGATCGCGACCACGGACCTGGGCCGGGCGTCCTTGGGGGTTTCCGGTGCGGGCACGGCCGGTTTCGCCGGTGCCGGGTTGACCACCCCGTCGACGAGACCGACCACGTCGTGCGGGGTGGACGCATCGCGCAGCGACTCGACGAAGTCGGGCCGTACCAGCGCGCGGGCCAGGCTCGACAGGAGCTTCATGTGCTCTGCGCCGCCGGACTCGGGTGCGGCGATCATGAACACCAGGTCGGCGGGGCCGTCGGGCGCGCCGAAATCCACCTTCGGCTCGAGCCGGGCGAAGCCGATCGACGCGGCCTTGACGTGCGGGGAACGGCAGTGCGGAATCGCGATGCCACCTGGCAGGCCGGTCGCCGACTGCGCTTCGCGGGCCAGGATCGCGGTGATCAACCCGTCGCTGTCGGTCGCGCGGCCGCTGTCGGCCAACTGGCGCGCCAGCCGCGCGATGACCGATTCCTTGTCGGTGCCGGCGTCGACGTCGAGAAGGACCAGGTCGGGGTCGATGATCGGGGATCGGGGCATTCGGGAACCTTGTCAGGAGTCGGCGTTGAGCTGGAGGGAGGTGACGCGAACGGCGTCGACATCCACCTGTGCGGGGGTGGGAAGGGCGGAGCCCGGGAGCGCCGCCGCGGCGCTGCCGTACGCGACGGCCATCCGGAGTCGTTCGGGCGCATCGGCCCCCGCGACGTCGGCGCGAACATAACCGGCAAGGGAGGAGTCGCCGGCGCCGACGGTGCTCCTCGGGACGACGGGTGGGGGCGTGGCCAGCCAGTTGCCGTTCTGGTCGACCAGCACTGCGCCCGCGGCGCCCAGCGTCGCGAGCACGCTTGTGACGCCGCGGTCGACCAACTGCCTGGCCGCGCTGATGACCGGCTCCGGATCACCATGCGAGAACGCATATTCCAGCTTGTCCGCGGATACGCCGGTGACGGAGGCCAGCTCCTCGGAGTTCGGCTTGAGTAGCTGCGGGGCCGCGCGCTCCAGCGAATCGGCAAGCGCGGCAAGCGGTTCGCCGGAAGTGTCGACGGCAACGCGGCACCGCAGCGAGGAGAGCAGCGCGACGACATCGGCGTACCAGTGGTCACCTACGCCGGGCGGCAGCGACCCCGACAGCACGACCCATGCGGCGTGCGCGGCGTGCTCGACGACCGCGCGGGTGAGCGCGTCGACCCCTGTCGGGTCCAGGGTCGCGCCGGGCGCGTTCAGCTTGGTGGTGGTGCCGTCGGGCTCGGTGATCGCAATGTTGGTCCGCACCGCGATCGCGGCGCCGGCAAGTGGCACCGAACGGAACGGCACCCCGCCGGCCCGCAGCGCGGTCAGCAGCGGGTCGCCGTCGGAAGCCGGCAGCACCGCGATGGCGTCGACACCGGCCAGCGTCAGGGCCCGTGCGACGTTGACCCCCTTGCCTCCGGGCTCGCTCGATACCGACGACACCCGATGTACCGCGCCGCGGGTGAGCGCCGAGCTCAGCGATACCGTGGTGTCGATGCTGGGATTCGGCGTGACCGTGACGATCATGCGATCACGACCTCGACGCCGGCGTCGGTCAGCGCGGCCCGGTCGCCGGGTGCGATCTCGTAGTCGGTGACCAGCACGTCGACGCGCTCGATCGCCGCGAAGCTCATCAGGTCCTCGCGGCCGACCTTCGACGAGTCGGCCACGACGACGACGTAGTTGGCGCAGCGCACCATCGCGCGCTTGACGGCGGCCTCCTCGCTGTCCGGGGTGGACAGGCCGTGCGCCACGCTTATCGCGTTGGTGCCGATGAACGCGACGTCGACGCGCAGGGTGTCGAGTATCCGCAGCGCCGACTCGCCGACCGCCGCCTGGGTCACGCCGCGGACCCGGCCGCCGAGCAGCTGCAGCGAGATCGACGGCATGCCCGCCAGCCTCGCCGCGATCGGGACCGAGTTCGTGACGACGACGAGTTCACGGTCGGGCGGCAGCTGGGCCGCGACCCGCCCGGTGGTGGTGCCCGCATCCAGGAGCACACTGCCGCCGCCGATCGGCAGGAACTCGAGGGCAGCGCGCGCGATCGCGTCCTTGTAACCGGCCCGGGTCGTCTCGCGCTCCATCACACCGGGCTCGACGACGTGCAGGGCACGTGCCGGGACCGCGCCGCCGTGCACGCGGCGGAGGATGCCTGCGCGGTCGAGTGCCGCCAGGTCGCGCCGGACGGTCTCGGTGGTGACGTCATAGGCCTGGGCCAAATCGGCCACCGACGCTCGGCCCTTGCTGATCACAAGCGAGGCGATGGCCTGCTGGCGTTCTTCCGCGTACACGAATCTCCGTTTTTGTGGTTTTAGTGCCCGGATGTCATTGGATAAAGTTGGTTTTACGCCTGCTTGTGTTGACTTGTCAAGATTCCGTTGTAATCTGCTTCACATGACAACCTCCTCGACACCCACATCACCGCACGTGCTTTCGTCTGAGCCAGCCCCGGGCACGGTCCTGAACGGCGTGCCGGTCGTGGCCGGTGTCGGGTACGCGCCGGTGATCCGTCCTGGCCGGCTGCCGGTGCTCGACGGCATCGACGACATTCCGGAGGTCGACGAGCCGGACCGCGGCGCCGAGGCCAGGCGCTTCGCGGCCGCGGCATCGGCGGTGGCCGGCCGGTTACGCGACCGGGCTCAGCACGCCACCGGTGCGGCGTCGGAGGTCCTGGCCGCGACCGCTGCGCTCGCCGGCGACCGTGCCTGGCTGGGCGCAGCGGAGAAGCGGATCAACGCCGGCACACCCGCGGTGCGCGCGACGGCGGAGGCCGTCGCACAGTTCGTCGACGTCTTCACCCAGATCGGCGGCCTGATGGCCGAACGGGTGACCGACCTGCACGACATCCGCGACCGCGTCGTCGCGGAACTCAGCGGCCTGCCCGAACCGGGCGTGCCGCAGCCCAAGCAGCCCTCGATCTTGTGCGCCGAGGACCTGGCGCCGGCCGACACCGCGGGCCTGGACCCGGACCTGATCGTCGGGCTGGCCACCACCCTGGGCGGGCCGACCAGCCACACCGCGATCATCGCGCGTCAGCTGGGCATTGCGTGCGTGGTCGCCGTCGCCGGGCTCGACAACGTCCGCGCCGGGACACTGGTGATGATCGACGGCACCCGCGGCTCCGTGACCGTCGCGCCTGACGAGGCGGCGGCGCGGGATCAGGTGAACAGGGCGCGGCGCGAAGCCGGGTTGCTCGCGAGGTGGACCGGACCCGGTGCCACCTCGGACGGGCATGCCGTCGCGGTGCTCGCGAACGTCCAGGACGGTGCCGCTGCCCGGGCCGCGCGCCAGACACCGGCCGAGGGCGTCGGCTTGTTCCGCACCGAGTTGTGCTTCCTGCACCGTGACACCGAGCCGTCGGTCGACGAGCAGGCCCGCATCTATGGCGAAGTGCTGGAAGCGTTCTCGGGTCACAAGGTGGTCATCCGGACACTCGACGCCGGGTCGGACAAGCCGCTGAAGTTCGTCGGCCACCCCGAGGAGGCCAACCCGGCGCTCGGCGTGCGCGGCGTCCGGATCGCCGTGGGCAACCCGGGCCTGTTGGAGCGGCAACTCGAGGCGGTCGCCGCGGCCGGCGCCGCCACCGGCACTGCGCCGTGGGTGATGGCACCGATGATCTCCACCGCCGACGAGGCCGAGAGGTTCGCGGCACGCGCCCGCTCACACGGGCTGATTCCCGGCGTCATGATCGAGGTGCCCGCCGCCGCGCTGCTGGCGGACAAGATCCTCGAGCACGTCGAATTCCTCTCGATCGGCACGAACGACCTCGCGCAGTACACGATGGCAGCCGACCGGATGTCCGCCGAACTGGCCACCCTCACCGATCCCTGGCAGCCTGCCGTGCTGGCATTGGTCGCGACCACGGCCACGGCCGGTGCGCGGGCGGGCAAGCCGGTCGGCGTCTGCGGTGAGGCCGCCGCGGACCCCCTCCTCGCCTGCGTGCTCGCCGGGCTCGGCGTGACGTCGTTGTCATCGGCGGCCGCCGCCGTGGCCGGGGTGGGCGCGAAGCTGGCGACGGTCACGATGCAGCAGTGCAGGGATGCGGCCGAGGCGGTTCTCGCCACCGACAGCGCGATGGGCGCGCGGGCCGCGGCGCTGGCCGTCCTCGGCTGAGCGGGGAATAATCGGACCCCAGTCCGGTTATTGTGAACATGCCTGCCATCACTGCTGACACCTCGACTCTTCCCCGCGTCGGTGCGCCCGCGCCGGCTGACACCGAGCGCCCGGTGCGGTCGGTGACGACGGGCCCGCGGGGCTTCGAGGGCGAGGGATTCCCCGTGGTCCGTGCGTTCGCGGGGGTGAGCGCCGCAGCGCTCGACCCGTTTGTGCACATGGATCAGATGGGCGAAGTCGAATACCAGCCGGGCGAGCCCAAGGGGACGCCGTGGCATCCGCACCGGGGATTCGAAACCGTGACGTACATGATCGACGGCCGCTTCGCGCACCAGGACTCCCACGGTGGCGGCGGACTCATCACCGACGGCGCGACCCAGTGGATGACCGCCGGGTCGGGGATCCTGCACATCGAGACCCCGCCCGCCGACCTCGTCGAGAGCGGCGGCGTCTTTCACGGCATCCAGTTGTGGGTGAACCTGCCGCGAGCCGACAAGTTCACGCCGCCGAAGTACCAGGCGATCGAGGGCGGCGAGGTCGCGCTCGTGGCGTCCGGCGACGGTGGCTCGCTGATACGGATCATCGCGGGCGAGATCGGGCCGTCCCCGGATCAGCACGTGCGGGGCCCGGGCTCGACGCACACGCCGATCACGTTGGCGCATGCGACGATCGAGCCGGGCGCCAAGATGGACATCCCGTGGAATCGGGAATTCAACGCCCTGGTGTACGTGTTGTCCGGCCGCGGCACGGTGGGTCCGGTCGGCCACCCGATTGCGCAGGGCCAGTTGGCCGTGCTGGGTCCCGGCGACCGGATCGGGGTAACCGCGGCGAGGTCACAGGACTCGAATCGTCCGGCGCTCGACGTGCTGCTACTCGGCGGAAAGCCGATCCGCGAGCCGGTGTTTCAGTACGGGCCGTTCGTGATGAGCTCCAAGGCCGAAGTGGCCCAGGCGTTTGAGGACTTCCAGGCCGGCAGGTTCGGCAGCATTCCGGCCAACGCGCTGATGCCACACCGGCCGGCGACCGCCTGACATCAGCCCGCGACCCCCGCGGCCGCGGCCGGGGCCGGGTAGAGCAGCTCGAGCTCGCCGAGGTTGGCCGCGACGGCGACCAGCGGCAGCGCGGCGCTGACGGCGGCCTCGTCGCCGGTGAACTCCGCGCGCAGCGCGAGGACGAACTCGTCGCTGACCGGCGGCCACGTCTTGTCGCTCTCGCCCTTCAGCCGCTCCGCGACAGATTCGGCGTGCGACTCGAGGACAGCGCGCGTGCGAGGGTATGCCGACAGCGGCGGCGGCGTGCGGATGTCGGCGATGACCTCGGCAGCCGTGCGCAGGCGGATCGCGCGGTTGGCCGCGCGGATGACCGGTGCCCGCAGGTCCGTGGAGCCGCCGCTTTCGGACAGGTAATGGCGCAGCGCGTCGTCGACGGTCCGGCTTGCCGCAAGCGCGTCGTGGTTGAGGCTGGCGACCTGGTCATCGATCTCCTCCGATGCGCCACGGGTGACGCGCAGCACCGCCGCACGAAGGAAGCGTGCGCCGACGTCCACCGCGGCCCCGATCGTCGCGTACACCGACGCGGTAGCGCCCCTGGGCCACAGCAGCAGCGACGCCGCGACCGCCACCGCGGCGCCGGCCATGACGTCTTCGATTCGCAGCAGCCCGATCCGCCAGCCCGTCGGGACGATCAGGTTGAAAACGATCAGCACCATCATCGTCATCGTGGCCTGCCCGGCGGTGAACGACGCGACGCGCGGAGTGTAGGCCGCCCCGAAGATCACGATCGGCAGCAGCGTCCAGAGCAGGACCGGGTCCACGCCGACGGCGGCGATGAGCACCGCGCCGAGAACGACTCCGATCGCCGTGCCGACCATTGCGCGAACGACCTTGGTGCCGGTCGTCAGCGCGCTGCTGCCCAGCACCACGATCGCCCCGAGCACCACCCAGAACCCGTGCTGGATCGGAAACAGGTGCGTGGTGGCGACCGCCAACGCCAGGCCGACGCCGGTGCGCACCGCGTTGCGCGCAGCCACCGACCGCGTAGTCAGAAAGCCGGTCGTAATGGTGGTGACGGCCACGGTTTCGGGTATCAACAGGTCGGCCGCCCCGGTGGGCGGCAGTCGCAGGCCGAGCGCCTTCGCCCAGGATGGGCGGGCGTCGGCTGCCGCCGCGGCCGCGATCACCCGGCCCGTCAGCCCGACGGTTGTCGCGATGGTGCGCCGCGTGAGCAGCTCCCGCCCAAGCGCGACCGAGGCGCCGTCGTCGCGCTCGGCGAGGAGCCGGACGACGTCCTCGCGGTAGCGCCCCCTGGCCACCGACCGCAACCCGGCAAGTGCCGCGTCCAACTCGGTGCGGTCTACCGTGCGCTTGGAGACGCGCGCCGCGTCCAGCGCACGGGCACAACATCGCAACACGCTGACGGCGGGCTCCGTCATGTCGGCCAGTGCCACCTGTGCGGCGTTCGTCAGGCGCTCGCTGACCCACTCCAGGTCGTCAACCACCCGCACCAGTGCACGGCTACCGGCCGACAAGCCCACCGGCCGGTAGTCGGCGCTCAAGAAGTTCGTCTTCAGCGCCTGCATCGCCTGCGACACCTCCGCCGCCGAGCCGACGCCTTCCAGCCGATCGGCCAACGCGGCGCAGACCTGCGCCGCATGCCGGCGTAGATCGCCATGATGGCGCGGTGGAAGGAAGAACAGCGCGGCCGGAACGCACACGATCCAGGCGATCGCCCAGCCGACCAGCCGCTCGCTGATCGGTCCGGGCGGTGTGCACACGGGCAACACGTACGTCAGGAGCGTCGCGCGCTGGCCCGCGGCGATCGTTTCGCTGAGGACACCGGCCAATGTCACCGCCACCCCGAGGACGAACATGATCGTCACCGCGAGCCATGGAATGGGCTGCACCAAGGTGCCCAGGATTATCAACACGGCACCGTTGAGACCCAAGCCGCAGTAGGCCAGCGCACGGACCTGTCGCGTGCCCGGAAAATCAACCAGCACCATCAACCAGATCGAGCCGATCACGGTGAACAGCGGTGCCTGTGTCCCACCGACCGCCAAGAAGCTGACCCCCGCCGCGATCGGCACCACGATCGCGGCCCGCAGCGCACGCCGCAGCGCGTCACGTTCCGGGTCGCGCGTGCGCACCCGGTCGACCGCCCTGCGCGAGAGCCCGGCCGGTGTCAGCATGGCTGGATCGTAGGTCGCCGGGGCATGGTGCAGGCGCTGCTCTTCCAAAGGGCTTGATTTGCAGCGGTTCTCATCCTGCTCTCAGGTGTGGGGGATGACACAGGTGTCTCACATCCGGCCGAAAGCTCAGACCTAGCTCGGCCGCTGACGCTGGTGGCGTCGCACACGTGACAGACGGACGAAGAAGGAGCCATCAACCATGCCCAGGACGGCGATGTCAAAATACCCGCTGCTGGCGGTCATCGGAATCACCGCGGTGTCGGTAGCCGCGTGCGGCTCTTCCACCAGCGGATCGCCTACGTCATCGAACCCATCGAGCAGTTCCGCGTCCACGTCCGCGCCGTCGTCGACGTCGGGGACTCCGTCGGTGCAGGGCAAGGATCACGTGGCAGGACTGATCTCCGCGGTGTCGGGCACGACGATCCAGGTGACGCAACAGAGCGGAACCGCGACCGTGGCCTACTCGCCCGCGACCACGGTCTCGGAGGTCACGCCGGCCCAACTCACCGATGTCACGCCCGGCAGCTGCGTCGCGGTCCGCCCGGCCGGAGGCCCTCCGCAGAGCGGCGGCACCGTCGCGGCCCGGACGGTGTCGATCAACGCGTCGGCGACCGGGGGGTGCCAGCCACCGCGCGGGCGCGGCGGCGTCGGCGGCACCGTCAGCTCGGTCAACGGAAACACGATCGTCGTCAACGCGACCGACTCCAACGGCAACACCACCCAAACCAACGTCCAGGTCGACAACACGACCACGTACGCCAAGCGGGCAGTGGCGAACTCGCAAGCCATCGCCCAGGGCAAGTGCATCGCTGCGCGCGGCACCAACGACAGCAGCGGGACGCTGCAGGCGACCACGATCAACCTGCGCCCGGCCACCAACGGCACCTGCGGGCAGCCCAACGGCGGGCGGCACCACCCCGGCGGCTGACGCGGGATTTGATTCGGCGTCGAAGAGATCAGGCCCCGCAGCGTTTTTGATGATCGGCGAGCGCCGGTCCCGGCCGCGCGAACGCGGCCGTCGCGGCTATCATTTTCAGACGTCCGTTCCACTCCGAAGCATGATTCGAGGAGCATCCGCTGGCAGAGCCGAACGCCCGTGGAGACGTTTCCACGAACTCCGATCGCCGCGCGCGCCTGTTCGGACTTACCACCGTTCTCGTCGTGCTCGCGGTGCTCGCCGCAATGGACGGCGCTTCGCTGCCGAAATGCGCGGCGGGCTGCAGACTCGTCGCGGCCGCGCGGTCGGCCGCACCACTGCCGTCGCCGGCCATCGTCACGATCACCCCGGGGCGCGACGCCCACGATGTCGACCCGGCGGGCCGGGTGCTGGTGACGGCGGCCACGGGCGTGTTGACCAGCGTCGCGATGGTCAACGACTCAGGCAAGCCGATCCCGGGGTTCATGACACCGGGCAGCACATCCTGGAAGCCCGCGACTCCGCTCGGCTACGGCCGCACCTACACGATCATCGCAACCAGCCGCGGACCGGGCGGAGTTCTCTCGACCCAGGTCTCCGCGTTTTCCACGGTGACGCCGGGCAACCAGACGGAGGCGTACCTGACCGACACCTCCGGCGCGAGCCTGCAAGAGGGCGGCAGATACGGCATCGGAACGGTGATCGTGGCCCACTTCGACGAGCCGATCGGTGACCGGGCGGCCGCGGAGCGCCGGCTGGCGGTGACGACCTCGCCACCCGTACCGGGGTCCTGGAATTGGGTCGACAACCAGCATGCGCACTGGCGTCCGGAGCACTACTACACGCCCGGGACCGTGGTGCGGGTCGCGGCGAACATCTACGGCGCGGCACTGGGTGATGGGCTGTACGGTCAAGACGACAGCCAGGTTTCGTTCACCATCGGCGACGCGCATGTATCCATCGCCGATGACAACACCAAGCAGGTCAGCGTCTTCGACGGCGGCAGACTGGTCCGCACGATGCCGACATCGATGGGGATGGGCGGGACCGAGGAGATAGCCGGACGGACACTGTCGTTTTGGACCCCGCCCGGCGTCTACACCGTGATGGACAAGGGAAATCCGGTGGTGATGGACTCCTCGACCTTCGGGTTGCCCATCAACTCCCGCCTCGGATACCGCGAGACGATCAGGTACGCCACCCGGATCAGCACCGACGGGATCTATCTTCACGAACTCGATGCCACGGTGTGGGCACAGGGCAACACCGACACGTCCCACGGTTGCCTAAACCTCAACGCCGACAACGCCAAGTGGTTTTTCGACTTCTCCCAACCCGGCGACGTCGTGGAAGTCCACAACACCGGTGGCCCGACGCTGCAAATCTGGCAAAACGGCGACTGGAACGTTCCGTGGGACCAGTGGAGCAAAGGCAGCGCGGTGGGCTGATCCCCTCCCCGGGTTTCGCGGCGCCGGCAACGGGTAGGCGGTTGACACCGGCTCAGCGAGACCGACGATGCGAGGAGGTTGCGCCGTGAAAGGCACCACCAGGGACATCGGTACGCAAAGTGCCGGCACCGACGACGCAGGAGCTGCTGCCGAAGGCCCTCCGCACCGGCTCCGGTTGTGGGTAAACTGGATATTGGCCCTGCTCGCCGTCCCGGTTGCGGTCCTCGTGCTGATCTTCGGCATCGGGACTGTGATGAGTACATCCGGATGCAGCAACCATCCCTGTCAGGGCCCCAGCGGCTCGGTCTTCGCGCTCCTGTTCTAGGGCGCCCCGATCATCGCCGCGCTCAGCATCGTCATTTCGTTCTTCACGGCAAGGCGCGGATGGGCTTCGTGGTGCCGATCTGCGGGTTGGTGCTGCTCGGTGCCGACATCGTCGTGATGGCGGTGTCGTTCCGAACCTAGGCGCACGGCGAATCCCGAGGGGAAAAGCCCCGACGTCTTAATATCTCGTGCGACGATGAGGTGACGACGCTCATCGTTTGGGAGAGTCCATGTCACCTGCCCGTTGGCTTCGAGCAGTCGCCCTGGTCAGTCTCCTGGCGACGCTGATGGCGTCGGCGTGCTTGTGGTCTCCGACCATTCCGATACCTGAAGTCGTTCCGCCGTCGGGTGACCCGGTGCCCAACATCGACACCCATGTCCACGGTCGCCCGGCTGACCAATTGCATTCGTGGGCCGCTGCCCGCGCTCCCGCCCTCGGCATGCCCGTTCTGGCGCTGGAGGCGTATGCCTACGCGGCCAAGGTCGCGCAGGTGGAGAACGAGAGGTGCCATCTGGGCTGGACGACGCTGGCCGGCATCGGCATGGTGGAGAGCCACAACGGCACCTATCGTGGGGCGACGATCGCGCCGAACGGCGACGTCCGCCCCCCGATCCGGGGTGTGCGCCTCGACGGCTCACGTGGCAACCTGCGAATCGTCGACGATCCGCCCGACGGCGTACCGGTGTACGCGCGCGCGATGGGGCCGATGCAGTTCATTCCCGAAACGTGGCGGCTGTACGGAGTCGACGCGCACAACGACGGCGTCGTCTCTCCGGACAACCTCGACGACGCCGCGCTGTCGGCCGCGGGCTATCTGTGTTATCGCGGCGGCGACCTTTCCACCCCGCGAGGGTGGATGGCGGCATTACTCGCCTACAACAATTCCAGGTTATACGCCCGCACCGTCCGCCGATGGGCGATCGCCTACGCGTCCGGCCATGCGCTCTAAGGCCAAAACCGTTGCCGGGCAATTCTGTTGGGACTGAAGTCTGGTTATTCACAGACGCGGCTTCACAAGACGAATTCCGGCACCGCCTCGCTCAGGCCGGCCGTCGCATTCTGCAATTCTCAAGAATTCCAGATGTGTTGGCAGAATGCGTGCGTGTCGTCGGCGACGAGGGGGCCAGGGCGACCCCCCGGAGCGAAGGCTGCAGAAACTCGCGAGCGCATCGTTCGTGCGGCTCGACAGGTCTTCAGCGAACTCGGATACGACGCGGCCACGTCCCAGGAAATCGCGGTTCGCGCCGACCTGACCCGGCCAGCGATCAACCATTATTTCAAGAGCAAACGAGCGCTCTATCAGGAGGTAATCGAGGCCACCAATGCCATGGTGGTAAGCGTCGGCGTCCAAAAGGCATTCGAATCGGACACACTGATCGGACAATTGTCGGGCTTCGTCTACGCGGCAACCCAGGCCGACGCCCGGGACCGTTCTGCCGCAGCATTTCTCGTCACGTCCGTGCTGGAATCGCAACGCCATCCGGAGCTGCGCCAGGCGCCGAAACACGACGCGCTCCGCAACACGCGCGAATTCCTGCTGTGGGCGGTCAACGGAGCGATCGAGCGGGGCGAGCTGCAGACCGACGCCAGCGCCGGGGCGCTCGTCGAGATGCTGGTGTCGATGCTGTGGGGTATGGGGTTCTACGCCGGCTTCGTCGGCAGCCACGAGGAGCTCGAGGTCATCACCGAGCAGTTCCGGTTGCTGCTGAAGGGCCAGCTCTGGGACCTCAAGGGCTAGAACCTGCGCCACCGGCGTGATCTCCGGCACACTAGCGTCTAGCACACCTAACCGGTTCGGTAGGATGGCTCATGAGATGAGCGAGCCAGAAGCCATGCCCGGCGACGTCCGGTGCATCCGCGCCGACGGCGCCGGGGAGATGGCCCGACTGGGCCGGCGGGTGCCGGCGGACCTCGCCGAGGAAGCCGTCAACAGCGAACTGCTTCGCGCCCGGCTGGGCACGTAGCCGGTCGCCACCGTAATCTCTGTAGAGCAGGAGCGCGATGAGCACGATGCGTACCCATGACGACACGTGGGACATCACGACCAGCGTCGGGATCACCGCGGTGATGGTCGCCGCCGCCCGGGCCGCGGAAACCAAGCGGCCGGACGCGCTGATCAACGATCCGTACGCGCAGATCCTGGTGTCCGGCGCGGCCACCGGCGTCTGGGAGCACATGCTCGACGACACGTTCGCCGACAAGCTGGCTGGGATCGACGCCGAAGCTGCCGCGATGTTCGAGCACATGCGCAGCTACCAGGCCGTCCGCACACACTTCTTCGACACATTCTTCGCCGACGCCACCGCGGCCGGCATCCGTCAGGTGGTGATCCTGGCCGCGGGTCTCGACTCGCGCGCCTACCGCATTGCGTGGCCGCCGGGAACGGTGGTCTACGAGATCGATCAGCCGAAAGTGCTGGAATACAAGGCCGCAACGCTGGCCGCGCACGACGCGCGGCCCTCTGCGCAGCGTCGCGAGGTCGCGGTCGACTTGCGGTTCGACTGGCCGGCCGCGCTGCGCGGCGCGGGCTTCGACCCCGCCAGGCCGACCGCATGGCTGGCCGAAGGCCTGCTGATGTATCTGCCTGCCGACGCCCAGGACCGGCTTTTCGAGCAGATCACCGCGCTCAGTGCAGACGGCAGCCGGATATCCGTAGAAACCGTCGGCAGCCACTCGTCCGAGCGGCGAGACGCGATGCGGGAGAGATTCCAGCGGATCTCCGACCAGCTCGGCATCCCACAGACCGTCGACGTGCAGGATCTGACCTACGACGACCCCGAGCGCGCCGACGTCGCAGAGTGGCTCGACCGCCACGGCTGGCACGCGCACGCGGAGCCATCGCAAGACGTGCAGCGCAGGCTCGGGCGCTACATCGCGCTGCAGGCCGCCGACGACGACGCGTTTGCGACGTTCGTGACCGCCGAACGCGGAGGACGATGAGGTGATGACGACGCGCACCGACGACGACTCATGGGACATCGCGACCAGCGTGGGATCGACCGCGGTCATGGTGGCCGCGGCGCGGGCAGCCGAGACCGCAAGCGACAGCCCGCTGATCCGTGACGAGCTCGCCGCCACCCTCATCGGCACGCCGGAACTGACGGACCTGCTGACCCGGATGGCGTCGACCTTCGAAAGCGATCCGCAAAACGAAGCCATCTACCGGCACATGGTCGACTACCAGGCCGCGCGCACCCATTTCTTCGACGCGTTCTTCGCGTCGGCGGCAGACGCGGGCATCCGCCAGGTGGTGATACTGGCCGCCGGCCTCGATTCGCGGGCGTATCGGCTCGCGTGGCCGGACGGCACCACGGTGTATGAGGTGGATCTGCCGAAGGTACTCGAGTACAAGTCGGCGACCCTGGCCGCGCACGGTGTGCAGCCGACGGCAACCCGCCGGGAGGTGGCGCAGGATCTGCGCCAGGACTGGCCGAAAGCGCTACGCGACAACGGGTTCGACCCCAAACTACCGACCGCGTGGCTGGCGGAGGGGCTGCTGCTGTTCTTGCCCGGGCAGGCACAGGACCGGATGTTCGTGGACATCGTGTCGCTCAGCGCTCCCGGCAGCCGTATCGCACTGGAGGTTTGGGCGATCGACGAGCAAGCCAGGCAGGCGATCGAGAAGCAGCGCGAGCGCGCCGAGGAGTTGCGTGAGCGCCTGGGTGACAACGTGTTCGATCCCGGAGACCTGTGGTATCAGGATGACGAACGCTCCGATCCCGCGGAGTGGTTCGCCACGCGTGGATGGAGCACCGAGTCGGTGCACGGCCGCGACTATCTGGCGCAGCTGGGTCGCCCGCTGCCCGAGCAGGTCAACGAGGAGCCACTCGTCATCGGCACGTTCGTGACCGCGGGGTCGCAGCGATGACGCGCAGCGACAACGACACCTGGGACATCGCGACCAGCGTCGGCGCGACCGCGGTGATGGTGGCCCTGGCGCGGGCCAGCGAAACCAACAGCGACGACCCGCTGATCCGCGACGAGTTCGCCGAACCGCTGGTGTCGACGCCGGAACTGGCCGGGGTGCGCGACCAGGTGGCGTCGCTGTACGCCGACTCGGCGGAACAGGCCGACGAATTCGCGATGCGCCAGCAGGAGATGGTGGACTACCAAGCCGTCCGGACGCATTTCTTCGACGACTTCTTCACCGCGGCCGCCGCGGCGGGCATCCGCCAACACGTGATCCTGGCGGCAGGGTTGGATTCGCGCGCCTACCGGCTGGAATGGCCGGCCGGCACCGTGGTCTACGAGATCGACATGCCGGCGGTGCTGGAGTACAAGACCGCCACGCTCGACGCGTGCGGGGCCAGGCCGTCGACAACGCGACGGGAAGTGGCGGTGGACCTGCGCCATGACTGGCCCGCCGCGCTGACCGACGCCGGCTTCGACCCGACGCGGCCGACCGCATGGCTGGCCGAAGGGCTGCTGCCGTTCCTTCCCGGCGCTGCGCAGGAAGCGATGTTCGCCGCGCTCGATGGGCTCAGCGCGCCCGGCAGCCGGGTGGCGGTCGAGGTGTTCGGCATCGAGGACGATCGGCGACAAGAGGCCGAAGAGCGGTGGAAAGAACTGCGGGCGGCGCGCGAGCAGCGCGGCCAGGACGTGTCGTTCCACCCGTTCGAGCTCTGGTACGGAAACGAGGGGCGGCCGGACTGCGCGGCGTGGTTCCGGCGGAACGGCTGGACCACACAGTCGGTGGACGGTCGCGACGAATCGACCCGGCTGGGTCGTCACGTCCGGCTTCCCGACGACGAGCCGGGGTTCTACAACACCTTCGTCACCGCTGAGTCGCCTGCTTGACGGGTATCTACTCGGGCGCCAACCGGTTGGTTAGGATCGCGTTCAGCGGGGCCGCCGAGGACCTCGGGAAGGGCGCAAAGATGACCACCGAATCCGTACCCAATGTCGCTCCGGAATCCCATGTCGCCGCCGCGGCGGCTCCGGTCGCGCAGACCGTCGACCGCCTGCGTCGAACCTTTGCCACGGGGCGCACCCGCGGCGTGGAGTGGCGCAAGCACCAGCTGCGTCAGCTCGAGAGGATGATGACCGAAAACGAACCGGCCATCGCGACCGCGCTTGCCGAGGACCTCGGGCGCAAGCCGTTCGAGGCGTGGCTGGCCGACATCGCCACGACCGGCGCCGAAGCCCACTACGCCGCCAAGAAAGTCCGTCGGTGGATGCGGCGCCGCTACACGCTGCTCGAGCTGTCTCAGCTGCCCGGTCTCGGCTGGATCGAGTACGAGCCTTACGGCACCGTGCTGATAATCGGCGCCTGGAATTATCCGTTCGTGCTCACCCTCGGCCCGGCGGTCGGCGCGATCGCCGCGGGAAACACCGTGGTGCTCAAACCCTCCGAGGTCGCGCCCGCCTCATCGCGGCTGATGGCCGAGCTGGTGCTGCGCTACCTGGACAACGACGCGGTTGCGGTCGTCGAGGGTGACGGCGCCGTCAGCCAGGAACTCATCGCTCAGGGCTTTGACCGGGTGCTGTTCACCGGGGGAACCGAGATCGGCCGCAAGGTCTACGAGGGCGCCGCGCCGCACCTGACGCCGGTGACATTGGAGCTGGGCGGCAAGAGCCCGGTGATCGTCGCCGAGGACGCGGATGTGGACGTGGCGGCCAAGCGGATCGCCTGGATCAAGCTGCTCAACGCCGGGCAGACGTGCGTGGCGCCGGACTACGTGCTCGCCGACGCGAAGATCCGCGACGAGTTGGTCGCCAAGATCGGTGAGGCCATCGAGAAGTTCGAATCCGGGGAGCGCGCCGGCATGCGGATCGTCGACCAGCGTCACTTCGACCGGCTGACCGGCTACCTGGCCGACACCAAGGGCAGGATCGCCGTCGGCGGTCAATCCGACCCGACCGACCTGCGCATCGCCCCGACCGTTGTCGTCGATCCCGATCCCGACGAGCCATTGATGACAAATGAGATCTTCGGCCCGATCCTGCCGGTCATCTCCGTACACTCCCTCGACGACGCCATTCGTTTCGTCAACTCGCGGCCGAAGCCGCTGTCGGCCTACCTGTTCACCAAGAGCCGCGCCATCCGCGAGCGCGTGATCCGTGAGGTGCCCGCGGGCGGCATGCTCGTCAACCACTTGGCATTCCAGTTTTCGACGGCCAGGCTGCCGTTCGGCGGGGTGGGCGCGTCGGGGATGGGCGCCTATCACGGCCGCTGGGGGTTCGAGGAGTTCAGCCATCGCAAGTCGGTGTTGACCAAGCCGACGAGACCCGACTTATCCAGCATGATCTACCCGCCGTATACAGAGAAGGGCTGGAAGCTCGCGCGCAGGCTGTTCTGAGCGCACCCGCCAACCGCGCCAGGCAAGAAAGCCCGAGAAAGGAACCTGATGCCAGGAGTGCAGGACCGTGTCATCGTCGTCACCGGTGCCGGCGGGGGGCTTGGCCGCCAGTATGCGCTGACCCTGGCCAAGGAAGGGGCCAACGTCGTCGTCAACGACCTGGGCGGCGCGCGCGACGGCACCGGGGCCGGCTCAGCGATGGCCGACCAGGTAGTGGCCGAGATCCACGAGGCGGGCGGCCGCGCCGTGGCCAACTACGACAGCGTCGCCGACTCCGAAGGTGCCGCCAAGATCATCCAGACCGCGCTCGACGAGTTCGGCGCGATACACGGTGTGGTCAGCAACGCCGGGATCCTGCGCGACGGGACGTTCCACAAGATGCCGTTCGAGAACTGGGACGCGGTGCTGAAGGTGCACCTCTACGGCGGCTACAACGTGACCCGCGCGGCATGGCCGCATTTCCGTGAGCAGAGCTTCGGGCGCGTCGTCGTGGCCACCTCGACCAGCGGACTGTTCGGCAACTTCGGGCAGGCGAACTACAGCGCCGCCAAGCTCGGCCTCGTCGGGCTGATCAACACGCTGGCCCAGGAAGGCGCGAAGTACAACGTCCACGCCAACGCGGTGGCGCCGGTCGCCGCGACCCGGATGACCGAGGACATCCTGCCGAAAGAGGTGCTGGAGAAGCTGAAGCCCGAGTACGTCGCTCCGGTGGTGGCCTATCTGTGCACCGAGGAGTCGACCGACAACGGCGCGGTGTTCATCGTCGGCGGGGGTTCGGTGCAGCGGATCGCGCTGTTTCAGAACGAGGGCCCGAAGTTCGAGACCCCGCCGTCGGTGGACGACATCGCGGCCCACTGGCGGGAGATCAGCGACCTGTCCGGCGCCAAGCACGCCACTTTCAGCCTTGGCTAACTGCGCGTGAAAGCTGTTGTAGCACAAGAGCTTTCTGGCGGCGTCATGGGCAAGCTGGTGCTCGAACCCTGAGCACCGGCGGCGTCCTCCTCGTGGGGCTGGTGATCGCGATCGGGCTGATCGCCATCGTCGTGCCGGTGCTGCCCGGCGTGCTGCTGGTGTACACCGCCATCCTGGTGTGGGCGGTGATCGAGCACACGGTCGCGGGGTGGGTGACGCTCGCGGTCGTCACCGCGGCGCTGGGGGCCACCACCGCGGTCAAGTACGTGTGGCCGGTGCGGCGCCTGCGCCGGGCCGAGGTGCCGTCGCGGAGCGTGATCGCCGGCGCGGCGCTGGGCATCGTCGGCTTCTTCGTGGTCCCCGTGCTGGGCCTGGTGCTCGGCTTCGTGCTCGGCGTGTATCTGGCCGAACTGCTGCGGTGTGGTGATCAGCGGCGGGCGTTCGGCTCGACCCTTCATGCCGTAAAGGGTGCGGCACTATCGATGGGAGTGGAGCTGGCCGGGGGGCTTGGTGCCGCCGCGATATGGCTTGGCGCCGTGGTTCTCACGTAAGCAGCGCGGTGCGCAGCGCGCCGAGGTCGTCGGCGGACACACCGGCGGCGCGCAGGTACGCGTCCAGTGATCCGTAGTTTTCGTCGATGGTGCGCCGCGCCGCGTCGAGGTATTCCTCGCGGACACCGAGCACGTCCTCGGACAGCCGGGCCTCGGCGAACGTGGCGGCCTCGGGCGTCATTCCCGACCCGGCCCGCTGGCTCATCATGTCGAGGATGCGGTCGCGAAGTTGGGACACCGCGTCGTTGCTGCGCAGGTAGTCCGCAATGATCGCGTCGCGGTCGACGCCGACCGACTCGAGCACCACCGCGACCGTGAAGCCCGTGCGGTCCTTGCCGGCAAAGCAGTGCGTGATCACCGGGCGCCCGTCGACCAGGAGCGAAATCACCCGCCGCACCGCACGTTGTGCGCCGGGCAGGGTCGGGAAGCGGCGGTACTCCTCGGTCATGAACCGGGCGGCCGCGTCGCTGACCGACTCATCGGTGGGCTGCTCGGTCATCATGCGGTTCCACGCATGTTCGTGCGGTGACTCGCCGTCCGTCTCGGCGGCCAGGTCGGGGAACGGGAGGAGGTGCACCGCGACCCCGCCGGGAACCCGGCCGGGTCCGCGGCGCTCGACCTCGCGGGGCGACCGCAGGTCGGCCACGTCGGTGATGCCGAGCCGCCGCAGTTCGGCGCGACCGTCGTCCTCGAGGGTGCTCAGCTCGCTCGACCGGAAGAACCGCCCGGGCCGCACCCCGGCGGCGTCGGCGACGTCGCGAAAGTTCCAGGCACCGTCCAACATCGGCACGATCAGGTCACCGCCGCAGCGAAAGCGCTCTTCTCCCGGCCGATCTCGGCACGGGCGATGGACCGGATGTGGACCTCGTCGGGACCGTCGAAAATCCGCATCGCCCGATGCCACGAGTACATCCGGGCCAGCGGGACGTCGTCGCTGACCCCGGCGGCACCGAACACCTGAATGGCCCGATCGATCACGTCACAGGCCACCCGGGGCGCGACGGCCTTGATCTGTGCGACGAGGTTGCGGGCCTCCTTGTTTCCGTGTTGGTCGATCGTCCACGCGGCCTTCTCGCAGAGCAGCCGGGCCTGGTCGATCTCGTTGCGCGACTTCGCGATCGACTCCCGCACGACGCCCTGCTCGGCCAGCGGGCGGCCGAACGCGACGCGGCTGCGCGCGCGGTCGACCATCAGCGCCAGGGCGCGTTCGGCCGCGCCGAGTGCGCGCATGCAGTGGTGAATGCGGCCGGGACCGAGCCGAGCCTGCGCGATCGCGAAGCCGCTGCCCTGCTCACCGAGAAGGTTGGCGGCGGGCACCCGCACGTTGTCGTAGACGATCTCAGAGTGGCCGTGCTGGTCCTGCCAGCCGAAAACGGAGGTGGACCGCAAGATGTCGACCCCCGGGGTGGCCACCGGTACCAGGATCATCGACTGCTGCCGATGCGGCGCCGCGTCGGGATCGGTGCGGCCCATCACGATGAGCACCTTGCAGCGCGGGTCCGCCGCACCCGATGACCACCACTTGCGCCCGTTGATCACGTAGTCGTCGCCGTCGCGCTCGATGGTGGTGGCGATGTTGGTGGCGTCGCTGCTGGCCACGGCGGGCTCGGTCATCGAAAACGCGCTGCGGATCTCGCCGTTCAGCAACGGCTCAAGCCAGTCCTTGCGCTGCTGCTCGGTGCCGAACATGTGCAGGATCTCCATGTTGCCCGTATCCGGCGCCGCGCAGTTCACCGCCTCGGGCGCGATCTCGAGGCTCCACCCGGTCAGCTCCGCCAGCGGGGCGTACTCGCTGTTGGTCAGGCCCGAGACGGACGGCAAGAACAGATTCCACAGCCCGCGCTCTTTGGCGAGTTTCTTCAACTCTTCGACGACCGGCGGCGGGGTGTGGTCGCCCGGCCCCTTCTCGATGCGGTACCGCTCGTATTCGGCTTCGGCGGGAAAGACGAACTCGGTCATGAACGCGCTCAGCCGGTTGTGACGGTCGGCCGCCCTGGCCGACATCGCGAAATCCATGCCAGCCACGATAGGCCACCCCGAACCGCCCGAGAATGCGGCTGCTCGGGCATGCTGGCGGGCATGACGAGAGATGAGATCACGGCCCAGATCGTTGCGGCCCGGCTGGCGAAAGGGTTGAGCTGGCAGCGGCTCGCCGACGCGATCGGAAAGCCGGTCGTCTGGACGACCGCGGCGTTGCTCGGCCAGCACCCGATCCCGGCGGAGCTCGGCAACGTCCTCGTCGAGATGCTCGGGGTGGACGCGACCGCGGTGCCGGTGCTGGCCGCGGTGCCGATGCGCGGCGGCCTGCCGACCGCCGTGCCGACGGACCCGACCATCTACCGCTTCTACGAGGTGCTCCAGGTCTACGGCGCCGCGATCAAGGAGCTGATCCACGAGAACTTCGGCGACGGCATCATGAGCGCGATCAACTTCAGCGTGGATGTGCAGAAGAAGCCGCACCCGGGCGGCGACCGCGTGGTCGTGACGCTCGACGGAAAGTTCCTGCCCTACGACTGGACCGCTGCCGAAGGCTAACGGCTGGTGAGCGTGCGTGCGATGACGAGCCGCTGGATCTGGTTGGTGCCTTCGAAGATCTGCATGATCTTGGCTTCGCGCATGTAGCGCTCGACGCGGTAGTCGCGGGTGTAGCCGACGCCGCCGAAGACCTGGACCGCGTCGGTGGTCACTTTCATCGCCGCGTCGGTGGCCACCAGCTTGGCGATGGCCGCCTGGGTCGCATACGGCAGCCCGGCGTCGCGACGTCGGGCGGCGTCGAGGTAGGTCGCCCGTGCGGCCCCGACCGCGGCGGCCATGTCGGCCAACAGAAAGCCCAGCCCCTGGTGGTCGATGATCTTGCGGCCGAACGTCGTTCGCTCGTTGGCGTAGGCGCCGGCCTCATCCAGCGCCGCCTGCGCCAGCCCCACCGCGACCGCGGCGATGCCCAGCCGGCCCGAATCCAGCGCCGAGAACGCGATCTGCAGGCCCCGGCCCTCGTCGCCGATGAGCCGGTCGGCGTCGACATGTGCGCCCTCATAGAACGCCGAGGTGGTCGGCACCGCGGCCAGGCCCATCTTCTCCTCCGGCTTGCCGAAGGACAGGCCGGGCAGGCCGGCCGGAATGAGAAAGCACGACACCCCGCCCGAACCCGGGCCGGTGCGGGCGAACAAGATGTAGAAGTCGGCCCGCCCGCCGTGGGTGATCCACGCCTTGGAGCCGTTGATCAGGTAGCCGCCGTCGTCGGTTCGGGCGGCCGCGCACCGCAGGGCCGCCGCGTCGGAGCCGGCCTGCGGCTCGGAAAGGCTGTAGGCGCCGATCTGCTCACCGGAGCACATGCCGGGCAGCCACCGTTGCTTCTGATCATCGGTACCGAACACGAGAAGCGGGTGACACGACAAACTGTGCACGCTGACCGCCACCGCAATCGCCGCCCACCGGGCGGCGATCTCCTCGAGCACCTGCAGATACACCTCGAACGGCTGATCACCGCCGCCCCACGCCGCCGGCTGCGGCACGCTCAACAGCCCCGCCGCGCCCAACTGGGCAAAGACGCCCCGCGGGTATGTCTCGGCCTTCTCATGCGCGTCCACAACGGGCATGAGAACCTTGTCGGCGATGTCGCGGGTGAGCGCGATCAACTCGGCCGCCTCCGGGGTGGGCAGCAACCGCTCCACGGCCATGCGAGCCCCTTCCTACTAGGGTGTCTGAGCACCCAAGTAAATATCGGATGGGCATACCGCAGGGTGAATCCGGCGGGGGAAGT
>NZ_DATFYW010000020.1:0-11097 GCF_035314905.1 Mycobacterium sp. | reverse complement strand
CCGTCCGCCGGGCCGTCACCGCCCGCGCCGGTCACCAGTGCGAGCACCTCGTCGACGGTCAGGCTCTTGGGTAGCCGCCGGCCCGGGGTGGGCGGCTTGACCGCCTTTGCGACGTCGCTGGTGGTCAATCCCTCGGCCGCGGCGAACCGGTGTAGCCCGCGCACCGCGATCAATGCTCGGGCCGCCGAGACCGCCGATAACCCGGCCGTGCCGGCGTGCGGATCGCCGCGGCGCAAAGAGACGACGAAGTCGCTGACGTCCTCCTCGCTGGCATCGGCGAGGTCGTCGATGCCGCGCACCGCGAGATGCTCCTGGTAGCGACGCAGATCGCGACGATACGAACTCAACGTGTTGGCCGCGACGCCACGCTCGATGGTCAGATGGTCGAGATACCCCTGCAGCTGTCCGTCGAGCGCCGGCGCGAGAGTCGTCATCATCGGCCCTGCCGTCGTGCGAACGCGGAGGGCCGGTCCGGCCATTGGGCGTCGACAGGCCGGGTCGGCTTGCCCTCGATCACCGCCGCGTATGCGGCCAGCACACCGGCGGCCGCAGTGGCATTGACGATTTCACCGGACATCACCATCTGCACCGCCTGCTCGAGAGGGAACCAGTGCAGCGTCAAGTCGGCCTCTTCGTCCTTGGCTTCCGGGCGGCCGACGTCCGATAACCCCGTCGCCAGATACGTGCGCACGGATTCGTCGGAGAATCCCGGCGAAGACGCGACATCTAGCAGAACTCGCCAGTTTTCGGCCGCCAGCCCGGCTTCCTCCTTCAGTTCGCGAGCGGCGGTTTCCGCCGGGTCTTCGCCTTCGGTGTCGAGCAACCCCGCGGGCAATTCCCACAGCCGGCGGCCCAGCGGATGGCGGTACTGATAGACCATAGCGAGGTTGCGGTCGTCGTCGATCGCCGCGATGGCCACCGCGCCGAAGTGTTCGACGACCTCGCGCGTCGCGGTGCTCCCGCCAGGCATCAGCACATGGTCGACACGCAGCGCCAAAATTCTTCCGGCATAAGCTGTTTCGGAAGAGACGGTTTGGAAGTCGTGCTCAGCCACGGGCCACTGGCTGCTGCAGCAGCCCCTCGACCCCTCCCGGATGCTCGGTGCCGTTCGCTCGGCGTTCCGGAATCTCGACCGGCAACCGTTCGGCGGCTTTGTAATCCAGCGCGGCGCCGATGAACCCGACAAAAAGCGGGTGTGGCCGGGTGGGCCGGCTCTTCAGCTCCGGGTGCGCCTGGGTACCGACGAGGAACGGGTGAACCTCGCGTGGGTATTCGACGAATTCAACCAGGTGCCCGTCGGGCGAGGTGCCGGAGAACCGCAACCCGCTCTCGGCGATCTTGTCGCGGTATTCGTTGTTCACCTCGTACCGGTGCCGGTGCCGCTCAGAAACCTCGGTGGATTGATATGCCTCAGCCACGATGGATCCCGGTTCCAGCACGGCCGGATACGCACCGAGCCGCATCGTGCCGCCGAGGTCGGCTTCCCCCGCGACGGCGTCCCGCTGGTCGGCCATCGTGGAGATGACGGGATCGGGCGTTTTGGGGTCGAATTCGGCCGAGTTGGCCTCGGTGAGTCCCACCGAACGCGCCGCATCGATCACTATGCATTGCAGCCCCAGACACAAGCCGAGCACCGGCAGCCCATGCGTACGGGCATAACGGATCGCACCGATCTTCCCTTCGATGCCGCGTATCCCGAATCCGCCGGGGATCAGCACGCCGTGGACGTCACTGAGAACCGCCGCCGCGCCAGTGTCGGTTTGGCAGTCGTCGGAAGCCACCCAACGCATTTCAACCTTTGCGTGGTGCTTGAAGCCGCCGGCACGTAACGCCTCGGCGACCGAGAGGTATGCGTCGGACAGGTCGACGTACTTTCCCACCAGGGCGATGCGGACGGTCTCCTGCGGCTCGTGTACCCGCCGCAGCAGGTCGTCCCATTCCGTCCAGTCGACGTCGCGGAAGGGCAGGCTCAGCCGGCGCACGACGAAGGCGTCCAACTCCTCGCGGTGCAGGACCTTGGGAATGTCGTAGATCGACGGCGCATCCGGTGTTGAGATCACGCCGTCGATGTCGACGTCGCACATCAACGCGATTTTGTTCTTCAGGTGCTCGGGCACGTCGCGGTCGCTGCGCAGGATCAACGCATCGGGAGTGATACCGATGCTGCGCAGCGCGGCCACCGAGTGTTGCGTCGGCTTGGTCTTGAGTTCGCCAGATGGCGCCAGGTAGGGAACCAGCGAAACGTGCAGAAAGAAGACGTTCTCGCGGCCGACGTCGTGGCGGATCTGCCTTGCGGCCTCCAGGAACGGCTGCGATTCGATGTCCCCGACCGTACCGCCGATCTCGGTGATCACTACATCCGGTCGGTTGCCGTTGGCGTCGGGGTGCGCCATCGCCAGGATCCGGCTCTTGATCTCGTCGGTGATGTGCGGGATCACCTGGACGGTGTCGCCGAGGTATTCACCACGCCGCTCCTTGGCGATGACCGACGAATACACTTGCCCGGTAGTCACATTCGCTGACCCCGACAGGTTGCGGTCGAGGAACCTCTCGTAGTGGCCGACATCGAGGTCGGTCTCGGCACCGTCCTCGGTGACGAAAACCTCACCGTGTTGAAATGGGTTCATCGTGCCCGGGTCGACGTTGAGGTAGGGGTCGAGTTTCTGCATGACGACCTGCAGGCCGCGAGCGGTCAGGAGCTGGCCCAGGCTGGAGGCAGTCAAGCCCTTGCCGAGCGAAGACGCCACGCCGCCGCTGACGAAGATATGCTTGGTGGCGCTTTGCGGATGCTTGCGTAAAGCTGGCAAGAGCAACTCCCGTGACGACGGCGCAGGCAATGCTTCCAACAGCTGGGGCCTGCCGACCCACGGAATTTCACCTTAACACTGCCGCCGACAAGCCGTCGCTGACACGCCAGCGATCGGGGGTACCGCCCGCTTGCGTCGGAGTCCTACTGCGGGACCGTCACCGCTGTCGCGCCCTGACCCGTCCCGTAATGGGCGCTGTGGCCGCCGTTGAGCAGGTCATGCAGCGCCAGGATCGCGGTGATGCGGCCCGACTCCATGTCAAGGTCATCGACAGTGCTCACGGCGGTCGCCATGCCCGGATCGGCGCGTGTCACCGCCACCGCGGCGGCGCCCGAGGCGCCACCCTCGGAGCCGGCCAGCACCGTGCCGGATCCATGCGGCGCCAGCGCCGCGGCGAACCGCGCGACGGAGGAGCCCCGGTTGCCGGCGTCCTCGCCGAGCCCGCCGCCGGTCACCACCAGCGCAGCATTGGCCGCAGAGATCGGCTTGTCGGGGTATGTGATGAAGCCCGTCTCGCGCAGCGCCGCGAGTGCGGTGTTGCGCTGCGCGTCGTCGACTGGCGGAGCTGCCGGGTTCTTGTTGATCTGCAGCACGATGCCCATCAGGTCACCGGCCTGCGAGCCTTGGTCCACCGACGCGGTGCTCAGCTGCGAACCTGCGGGCAGGATCGACGAATTCACCACGGACAATAGCTTTTCGGCGTTGTTGGCGTCGACGAACTGCTCTGTCAGCGCAACGGTTCCGGTCACGGTGCCACCGGCCTCGCCGACCAGCCGGGTCAGCTCTTGCACCACGTCATCGGAGGAGTCCGGGGTGCGGAAGATCACCACCGACTTCTCCGCGAGTGAGTCGTGCAGCATCCGGCCTGCCATCGCCGCGTCGAAATCACCTGCGGAGTTCAGCTTTTCGCCCAACGCGTTCTTCTGTTGGTCGAGGGTGTTGATCTGATTCTGCAGCTGGCGTTTGTCGTCGCGCAGGCCCGACAACAGCGTGTCCGACAGCAACCCGGAACCCAGTACCACCCCGACGGCCAGTGCCAGGAACACCGCCGCAAGCGAAAACGCATGTTGGCGCAGCGATATCACGATGACGGTCCTAAGAGACGAGGTGCTGCACCCACAGCGAGAAGCGGTTCCAATACCCGAACACCCAGTCCACGGCGGTGTGATCGGCCTTCGATACCCACAGCGCCACGATGACCGCGATGAGCATCGCCAGCACCAACAGCGCGATCGCGCCGCCGGAGATCCTGTTGCGGTACAGCGTTGCGACGGCCTTGGCGTCCACCAGCTTCTGACCCACCTTGAGCCTGGTCAAGAACGTCGACGGGAGGCTGTGTTGGCGGGAACGATCGAAGAACTCCTCGATCGTGGCGGTGTGCCCCGCGGTCACGATCAACGAGGCGCCGTGGTGGTCGGCGAGCAGCAGTGCCAAGTCGGCGGCGGATCCGGCCGCCGGGAACGTCATGGCGCCGACGCCAAGGTCTTGGATGCGCTCCAGTCCGGGTGCATGTCCGTCAGCGTCGGCGGGCAGAACGACGTGCGCGCCGCACCTGAGCACGTCGGCGCTCATGATGTCGGGATCGCCCACGATGAGCTGGGGTCGGTAACCCGCCTTGCGGAGCACGTCGGCTCCCGTGCCAACGCCGACGAGCACCGGCTGGTACTCCTTGATGAACGGTTTGAGCAACTTGAGATCTTCTGCGGCCGACTCTTCTTCGGCCACGACCACGACGTGGCGGCGGTTGAGGTCGACGTCGATCTCGGGGATGCCGATTCCATCGATCAGAAGCGGGCTTTCGCTGCGGATGAACTCGATGGTGTTGCCCGCAAATGCCTCGAGGTGGGCGACCAGCCCGCTCTTGGCCTCGTGCATCAGCTCCGAGATCTCATGGTCGCCGCGCTCCGCGCCCTGGATCAGCCGGCGATCGCCCGCGTACACGCCGCCGTCATGTAGCCGTATCCGCGCGCCGTCCTTGACCTTCCTGAAGACGTCGGGCCCGGTGTCGTCGACCAGCATCACCCCGTTGGCCACCAGCACTTCCGGTCCCAGATTCGGGTAGCGACCAGAGATCGATGGCGAAGCGTTGATCACGGCGGCGACGCCGGCCTCCACCAGCGCGTCGGCGGTGATCCGGTCGAGGTCCAGCGCGTCGATCACGGCGACGTCGCCGAATCCGACGCGGCGCAACAGCCGGTCGGTGTCGCGATCGACGCGGGCGGTTCCGACCAGGCCGGGCCGCGAACTGGCATTGCGAGACAGAAGCGCTGACATCTTCATATCGGGGATTCTGTCGGCGAAACGGCGAGAGCCGTGGAGGCGCGCCGTAACACCAGCCTCACAAGTTTGCTTTTGTCACATTAGTAACACGACTTGGTTGCGGTGACTTAGCCGGCCGCGCGGTCCCCTGCGGCAGTCGAGAGCAGCTCGCGAGCGTGTGCACGGCCGCTGTCGGAATCACCCAACCCGGCGAGCATGCGGGCCAGCTCCACGACCCGGCCGTCGTCGTCGAGCCGGCGCACGTCGCTGGTGCCGTTCCGGCCGCCGGCCTCGACCACGAGGTGAACATCGGCATAGGCGGCGACCTGCGGCAGGTGGGTGACGACGATGACCTGGTGCGTGCGCGCCAGCCGGGCAAGCCGTCGCCCGATCTGCACCGCCGCTCGGCCGCCCACGCCGGCGTCGACCTCGTCGAAGACCATCGTCATGCCCTCTGCTGACGCGGCGAGCACCACTTCGAGCGCCAGCATCAACCGGGACAGTTCTCCGCCCGAGGCGCTCTTGTTGACCGGCAGGATCGCGGCGCCTCGGTGAGCGGTGAAGCCGAACTCGACGATGTCGGCACCTGCCGAACCGGCATGCGCCGCCATCCCCGACGGCAGGATCACCGGTGCGGAATCGTCGACCCGCGCCGGCATGGGCTGCACCGTGACCGTGAACTCCGCGTCGCCCATCGCCAACCCGGCCAGTTCGGCGGTGACGGACTTGGCCAGGCCCTTGGCCGCCTTGGTCCGTTCCTTCGTCAGATCGGCAGCGGCTCGGGCCACCTGACTCGCCAACTCATCCACCGTGCGCTCGAGCCCGGCCAGGGCTTCTTCGGAGACATCCAACTGGCTCAACCGTTCCCGGGCCTCCTGCGCCCAGTCCAGCACGCCGACGATGTCGGCGGCGTACTTGCGTGTCAACGTGCGCAACTGACCCTGGCGGCCCAGCTTTGACTCGAGCATGCTCGCGTCGCTCGGCAGCTCGTCGAGATAGCTTGACAACTCGCTCGATACGTCGGTGATCAGCGTCAACGCCTCGCCGAGTTGAGAGGCCAGCCCGTTGAGAGCGCCGTCGTCCGTGGCTTCGAGGGCGGACTTGGCCCGCCCGACCCAGTCGGCGGCCGACGCCGCGGCGTCGCCCGCGTCGGGACTGCCCGACAACGAGGCGTGGGCGGTTTGCGCCGCTTCGCGCAGTGCGTCGAGCTCCGAAAGACGCCGGATGTCGGCGACGATCGCGTCGTCTTCCCCGGGCATCGGGTCGACGGCGGCGATCTCGTCGAGCGCGAACTTCAGCTGGTCGGCTTCCTGGGCGAGCTCTCGGGCTCGCGCCGCGCGGTCGGCGAGATCCCGGCGCGCGTGCAGCCATTCGTCGCGCAGCTTGCGGTAGCGATCCAGCTTGGCGCCGATGTCGGCGTAGCGGTCGAGGGCGGCGCGCTGCTCGTCGGGCCGCATCAGCCGCAGTTGGTCGTTCTGTCCGTGCAGTGTGAGCAGCTCGGTGGTGAACGTACTCAGCGACCTGGCGGGCACGCTGCGGCCGCCGAGGTAGGCCCGCGACGGTCCGTCGCGGCTGACCGCGCGTGCCGCGATGATGCTGCCGTCGTCGTCACGGACGGCACCCGACGAGTCGAGGATCTCGGCGACTTCGGCCGCGGGTTGCCCATCGAGTTCCTCGGTCGTGAATCGTCCCTCGACGACAGCCCGTTCGGCGCCGGAGCGCACGCGGGTGGCATCGGCGCGGGCGCCGCCGAGGAGGTGCAGACCGGTGACGACCATGGTCTTGCCGGTCCCGGTTTCACCGGTCAGCACGGTCAGCCCGCGGCCGAATTCCGCCACGGCGCTGCCGATAGCGCCGAGCGACTCGATCCGGATTTCGGAGAGCACTCAGTCGTCCAATGTGGTTGGGCCGCGCCAGCCGGTGACCGGCAGCCGGAACTTGCGCACCAGGCGGTCGGTGAAAGGCGCGCTGTCGAGTCGCACCCAGCGGACCGGGGTCGCGCATCGAACCACCTGTACGCGCGCGCCCGCCGGCACGTGGATCTCGCGGCGGCCGTCGCAGACCACCATTGCATCGTTGCCGTCGGCTTCCACCTCGATCGCGATGCACGCCTGCGGGCTGGTCACCATGGGCCGCGAGAATAGCGCGTGAGCGTTGTTGGGCACCACCAAGATTGCCTCTAGTTCGGGCCACAGGATGGGCCCGCCGGCAGAGAACGCATAGGCCGTGGAGCCGGTCGGGGTGGACACCAGCACGCCATCGCACCCGAACGCTGAAACGGGGCGTCCGTCCACTTCGAGGACCACGCCGAGCACACCGAGGTGGATACCCTTCTCCAGACTGGCCTCGTTGATTGCCCACCCGTGACCGACGACGTGACCGTCGACGTGCACCGAAACATCAAGCGTCATACGGTCTTCGACTCGGTAGTCGCGGGCGATGACGTGCTCCAAGACCCGGTCGATGGCTTCTGCCTCGGCTTCGGCGAGAAATCCGATACGGCCGAGATTCACGCCGAGTACCGGCACGTCCGCGTTGCGGGCCAACTCCGCGGCTCGCAGGAACGTCCCATCGCCACCGAGGACCAGCACCAGCTCGCAACCTTCGGCAGCGCGGTCGCTGGGCTCGACGACCTCGATTTCCACGCCGAGGGCGCGCATGTCGTCGGGCGCCAGGTGGAGCGAACCCCGGTCGACCGCCTCGGCAGCCAGCACCCGCAGTGCGATTCCATTGTCGCCCAACACTTTCTGTACACGACGGGCCGTCTCGGTGGCTTCGTCGCGGCCGGTGTGGACCACCAGCAGAATTGTGCGGCTAGCTGTCATTGCGGCCCCTCGATGACGGCGCGCTGCACGAGCCGCCCCAACTCGTCGCCGACCAGACCGCATGCTGTGCGTGCCCGCAGCCAAAGGAAGTATTCGACGTTGCCCGAGGGTCCGGGTAACGGGCTGGCCGTCGCGTCCAGCGTGTGCCATCCCAACTGCTCGGCGCGGCGGGCCACGGCCAGCACGGCGCCGGCCCGCAGCTGGCCGTCATGGACCACGCCGCCCGGGCCGACATGATCTTTTCCGACCTCGAACTGGGGCTTCACCATGGGAACGATATCGGCGTCGGGTGACGCACAACCTGTCAGCGCGGGCAGCACGGTCGCGAGCGAGATGAAGGATAAGTCGGCGACCACGAGGTCGACCGGTCCGCCGATAACGCCGGGTGAAAGGTCGCGGACATTCGTGCGTTCCAAAACCACCACGCGCGGGTCGGCGCGCAGAGGCCAGGCGAGCTGCCCGTAGCCGACGTCGACCGCGACCACCTCGAGGGCCCCGCGGTCGAGGAGCACCTCCGTGAACCCGCCCGTGGAAGCGCCCGCGTCCAGGCATCTTTTGCCCTCGATCGTCAGACCGAAGGTATCGAGCGCACCGATCAACTTGTGCGCCCCGCGGGAGACCCAGGCCGGCTCCCCCGCGTTGACGGTCAGGCTCGCGGTGACCGCAATGGCGGTGGCGGGCTTGGCGGCGGGCATGCCGTCGATGCTGACCCGGCCGGCGCCGATCAGCTCGGCCGCCTGCTGGCGCGACCGGGCCAGTCCACGGCGCACCAGCTCGACGTCAACGCGCGCACGCCGGGCCACCGCCGGTCACCCTTTCTCCACCGACTCCAGGGCGCGCACCAGCACCTCATGCGCGGCCTCGAGCCGTGCCGCCATCGCCTCGATGTCGAGGTCGGCATCGGCTGCGGCGGTGTCCGGCAACTCGGCCAGCAGCCCCTCGATTTCGGCGCGGATCTGCTCAGGGTCGGTAGTCATCTCGCTTCTCACGCTAGCCGATCCTGCGGCTCCAGCAGGGACCAGCACTGCAGGGCGTCGCGGGCGGCGTTGTCACCCGCGAGGAACACAACGGCACGGCCGTTCAGATCCGAGTTCCAGACTGCGTTGGCCGCCGCCCGGACAATCGACAGCCCGTCGTCGTCGCCGCCGTCGTCAACGGCGCTGATGGTGACCATGGGTCCGTCGATGTCGATGTGCCAGGCGGGCTGATGGGCGACACGAAGTGGCTCCGGCGAATCGCGCAGTGCCCGTAGGTCGTGCCCGATGTAGGTCGGCCGCTGGCCGGGCTCGGCCCGGACCGCGTCCTGCGCGCTGCTGACGCCGGTCAGCACTAGCAGGCTGGGCAGCTTGGCGGCATTGGCGCCGGCGATGTCGGTGTCCAGGCGGTCACCGATGACGAGCGGTGCGCGAAAGTTCCCGCGTCTCAACGCATCCGCCATCAGGATGGGCTGGGGCTTACCGGTGACCTGCGGTTCCTGGTCGGTGGCTGCGCGCAGCGCGGCGACCATTGCGCCGTTGCCGGGCAGCAGACCGCGCTCGGACGGCAGGGTGACGTCGACGTTGGCAGCGATCCACAGTGCGCCGCCGCGGATGGCCAGCGCGGCCTCCGCGAGGTCCGCCCAGCCGGTGTGCGGTGAGTGCCCTTGAACCACGGCCACCGGCCCGTCGTCCCATCTCCGGACCGGTCGCAGCCCGACTGCGGAAACCTCGCCCGCTAGCGCCTCGGTGCCCACGATCAGGACGGGCGCATGCGCCGGCAGTTGCTTGGCGAGGACCCGCGCCGCCGTCTGGGCGCTGGTGACGATGTCCTCGGGCTTGGCGCTGAAGCCGAGCTCGCGCAGGTGTGCCGCGACGTCTCCCGCCGAGCGGGAGGCGTTGTTCGTGATGAACAGCGCGCGCGTGGTGATTCCCGCCATGGTCTCCACGGCCCCGACAGTCGGTTCGGCGCCGCGGAACAGGGTGCCGTCGAGATCGACCAGCAGGCAGTCGTGCTGTTCGGCGAGGCTGGTCATATCACGCCAGCTCGGCCAGTCGGTCTTCGGCGTCCGTGACGCCGTCGACGTCGGCCGCCGCAGCACGCAGAAACCATTGCAGCGCTTCATCGGTACGGCCGAGCGCTAGCAGGGTCTCGGCACACGCGTAATTGAGCCTCGCAGCGGTCTCGCCGATTCGCGCCGGGTCCAACGGTGGGGTGGAAAGGATGGCCAGCGCCTGCTCGAGCTGACCGAGGTCCGCTCGAGCGCCGGCGAGGACAATGCGTAGTTCGTCGGCGTCGTCGCCGGTGAGCTGCGCGGCCTCCGGGCTGCGGCCGAGTTCGATGGCCCGCTCGGGGCGGCCGACGCCGCGTTCGCAGTCGGCGATCATCGGCAGCAGCTGCGATTTGCTGCCCATGCGACGGGCGGCGCGCAATTCGGCGAGGGCCTGTGCCCAATCGCCGCACTGGTAGGCGGCGATGCCGACCGCTTCGCGCACCGCGGAAATGCGGCCGGAGCGGGCGCGAGCGGCGCGGGCATGGGCGAGCGCGGCCTGCGGATCATCGTCGAGCAGTTCACCGGCGGCGACCAGGTGGCGTGCCACGATGTCGGCATTGACACGATCCAAAGTGCTTAGTTCTCGACGGATTTCGGGCGCCAGCTGCCGCGCGTCGATCTCGGCCGGAATCGCCGGCTCCTCACCACGCGGTGGCCGATCGGTGTCTTGTCGCGTGCTCTGCGGCTGGCGAGGCCGGGCGCGACCGGGCCCGGACCGCGACGGCCCACGGGACTCATGTGTGTTGTCGTCGACCACCTTTTGAGGATACGGGCACCGTGTATTCACAACAATTCGGCGTTATTCGCCAATTTCATTGGTCGGTGAGTGGAGAACACCCCCGGTGGTTTTCCGGGGGTGTTCTGTGTGTGTGTTCGGCGGTGTCCTACTTTTCCACCCGTGTTGGGTAGTATCATCGGCGCTGGCAGGCTTAGCTTCCGGGTTCGGGATGGGTCCGGGCGTTTCCCTGCCGCTATGGCCGCCGTAACTTTTTATGTGTTTTGTCGGGGGTTTTTGTGGTGGGGGGTGTGGTGTTTGTGGTGGTGGTGTGGTTGCGGGTTGTGGGTAAGTTTTCGGCCGGTTAGTGCCAGTTCCCTGAGCGCATTGCTGCGTGTGCAGGTCTGGTCTATTGATCCCGTGGTCTGCGGGGGGCCTTATCCCACTTGATGGGTGAGAAGC
>NZ_DATFYW010000019.1:0-6754 GCF_035314905.1 Mycobacterium sp. | reverse complement strand
ATCGTGCTTGTGGTCGGCCTCAGCCGCGTCGTGTTGAACGTGCACTATCCATCCGACGTACTCGCCGGATGGGCACTGGGTTACCTGTGGTTCTTCCTGTGCTTTCTGGTCATTCGGCCGCAGCCGGCGGCGCGCGGCGGCGCGGTTCCCACCCGCGCGGAGGCGGAAGACAGACCGGAAGCACCCACGTCGCCGGGGTAGTGAAACCTGGTCGTGTTCTCCAGATCTTTTTGCGAGGACAGTCACCTTCTCAATTGCGAGCTCGTGCAGCGCCAGCTCCAGGATCTCGAATTCGCTGATCTGCTCGGATGATTGGATCGGGGCGCGTGATCGTGGCTCTGGCTCAATGGGATTCCTCCTTCGCGGGCTCGAGCCACCGTTGCGCGACCTCGCTTTCCAACGTGTCGACGTCGGCTCTGCGCCGCGAGAAACCGTGCCTGAATCTTAACTTGACGTTGACTGTGACCAGCCCCGACGATTGTCAAATGCGCCGACTTCTGGGATTGCTGGCTGCGTGCTGCCTGTCGCTGGCCGCCGCACCGGTAACCCACGCTGTCGACAACCCATGGTTCGCGCCTCAGGTGGGCAATGCGACTCAGGTGATCTCCGTTGTCGGCGTGGGCGGTTCGTCGGCGAAGATGGATGTCTGGCAGCGCGGCAGCGCCGGCTGGCAGCCAATAGGAGTCGGAATCCCCGCACACGTCGGCTCGGCGGGACTGGCTCCCCAGGCCAAGGATGGCTATCCCGCGACGCCGATGGGCATCTTCACCCTCGACTACGTGTTCGGCACCGCGCCGTCCCCGGGTGGCGGCCTGCAGTACGTGCAGGTCGGTCCGGACGACTGGTGGGACGGCGACGAGAAAAGCCCGACGTTCAACACTCACCAGCGTTGCAGGAAGGAGCAGTGTCCGTTCGACACGTCGGCGAGCGAGAACCTCGACATTCCGGAGTACGTGCATTCGGTGGTGATGGGTGTGAACGAGGCCCGTGTGCCGGGCAATGGCTCCGGCTTCTTCTTGCACGCCACGGACGGCGGACCGACCGCCGGATGCGTCGCGATCGACGACGGGACCCTGGTGCAGATCATCCGGTGGATGCAGCCCGGCGCGTTGATCGCGATCGCAAAGTGACCTAGATGTGCAGCGCGCGCCCGGGTTTGATCTTGAAATTCAGGTTCTCCAGTGACATTGTCGCCTCGTAGGTGCGGTCGTAGGCGGTCGCGCTGATCTTCCAGCCGTCGGCGGTGCGGCGATAGGTGTCGTGGTAGAAGGCGGCGCCGATGAGCATGAAGTTGAACTCGGCGGCGATCACCCGGTCTTGCAGGTACCAGGTCGCCCTGGCTTCGTCGCCATCGACCGCTATCTCCGGGTGGGTGACGCGGTGCTCGGTGAGCACGCCGGGCCCAAGCGACGACCGCATGTAGTCGACCAGTTCGGTGCGGTTGGTGAAATGCAGTCGGTCGCCGTAATCACCGGTGACGTTCTCGGCGAGGGTGTCGGCGAATTCATCCCAGTCCTTGGTGTCGAGGGCCCGCAGATACCGGTACTTGACGAGTTCGATGGCCTCTTTGTCGGCTGCGCCGTCATTCATCCGGTCATTGCAGCACAATTGCGGCCGTGACGGAATCGGACAGCGCCCCTGGCTGCTTCGAGCAAGCCGTCTCGGCCGCGTTGGCTTTGGCGCCGATCGAAAACGCGGAACGCCTCCTAGGTGGCAGCGCGACAGGTGATTTCCATGCTGTCGGATTCCCTGGCCGGAAAGCTGACGCTGACATAGCCGTGGTCAGGATCGCGCACATAGTCGAGGTAGGGCTTGGTGTCGTCCATCGAGGTGTTGTCGGCGACAATGAGGGATCCGGGCCGCAGATGCGCTTCGAGCAGCTTGAACACGGGTAGATACATCTCCTTCCACCCGTCGAGCAGCACGAAGTCGACCGGTCCGTCGATGCTCTGCAGTGTGGTGAGCGCGTCCCCTTCGAGGACCGTGATCAGGTCGTCGAGCCCGGTCTCTTCGAAGTTCTGCTTCGCCGCGGCTATCTTGGCCGCACTGAGTTCGGTGGTGACGACACGGCCACGACCGTTGTCGCGCACACCCGCCGCCAGGTGGATGGCTGAGATCCCGAAGGACATGCCGAACTCGACGATCGTCGTCGGCCGGGACGCCCGCACCAGCAGATACAGCAGCCGGCCGGCAGCCGGCGTGACCGGCATGTAGACGTCGCTCATCGCATCGGCGCGCTCCTGCGCGCTGGCCAATGCGTAACTTCGCTGCAACTCGCCCCGCCTCTCGTGCAGCCGGGGAATCTGTGCCGCGGCCGCGTTGTACAGCCGGTCGAGGGTCGTGGCGACGGTGGCGTCCTGAAGCGTGTTGGTCATGGCACCGACGGTAGGCGTGGCCCGTCCGCGCCGCGCAAAGTTGGTGCCACCTGTGCCCGATTCATACGGCGTTCACAGTGAAGACCATGGCCAAGCAGTGGATTTAGGGCGACGTGATCGATGTGCCCCCCGATGAGCGCGTCACCTCGCGGGAGTTCTACGGCAAGCACCACGGCTATGCGGCGTACCTGCCGCGCGGCAGGGTGCGCGTCGTGCGCCATGACTGCCCGACGGGCTGAAGCGCCGGGGTCCAAGGCAGACCGACCGCGCGTCAAGTCTCAGTCGAAATCCGGTCCGATCGACGCGTCGGCCGGTTCCCCGGGCCGATGGTTGGGTGCGGCCGAAAGATGTCTCCAGACGGTGGGCTGGTAGTAGTCGCTCCAGCGGCCGGGGGTGGAGTAATGAAGCGCCAGCACACCGCCCGCCAGGAACTCGTAAATATCGCCGTCCCCGCAGTCCTCGGGATCGTCATCTGCGATCCAGACTTTGAAAGCCATACCCGGAGTATGGCCGACGAACGCAGCTTTGTTGCCGGATGCGCAATCCCGCTAAGCGATGCGATCCCGCCTCACCCAAACGGCAACACTGTCAATCGATTTGAAGCGCCGACCGCAGTGCGATATGGATCGCCGCACAAATCAAGCCGCACAGACAACGATCAATCGATTCGCAGGGTGCAACCTAGTTCCGCAGAGTAGCGTGGCATTGACGCCGCTGAAGATGGAAATCTGCGTGGCGAGTTTCGGAGGGGCCGATGGACATTGTGCTTGGCGTGTCGATGACCGCCACGAAGGTCCGCATGGTGCTCGTCGAGGGTGAGAGAGCCGATGGTGTCACCATCGAAGGGGAGGCCTTCGACACCGCGGCGGCCGAGGGCCTCGCGAAGGGCAGCCCGTCCGAGCAGGTCAGCGCCGCGATCCTGGCAACTCAGCAGAGCGCACTGTCGAGCGGCCACCACTTGATAGTCAGCGGCGTGACATGGGTTGACCAGCCCGGATCGGCTCCGTTGCGGGACAGCGTCGCCGCACGCGATCTCGACAATGTGGTGCTGGTGCCGGAACAAAGAGCCGCGGGCGCGCTCGCACAGACCGTCGGCCGGGCACTGGGCTACGACACCACAGCCGTGATCCTTGTCAAGCCGAGCACCGCGACACTGTCGATCGTCGACAGCGCCAACGGGTCAATCGTGGAGGCCCGCACGTGCAGCATCGATAGCGCCGACCCGACGGATGTGCTGCCGGAGATGGTGTCCGTGCTTGAAGACGGCGGCTCTCACCCGCGGGGCGTATTCGTTGTGGGTGCCGGCATCGATGTCCGCTCGGTCAAGTCGAATCTGGAAAGCCTGATCTCGCAGCCGGTCATCGTGCCCGAGGAACCGGAGTGGGCCCTTGCCCGTGGCGCGGCCTTGGCGGCTGCCTTTGCGCCGGGATTCGAGGCATCGACATCCGGCCTGGCGTACTCGCAGGATCCCGACACCTCAGCCGACGACCGACCCGGGAAGCTGTCCGATGCCGACACCGAAGTCGCCACAATCGATTGCGACGAAATCGACGACAGGGGCGGGTCCCCGGAGACGAGGGACAGACGTAGATTGCTCATTCCCGCCGGCAGTCTCGTGGCGGGAATCTTCGTCGTAGGTGTTGTGGCGCTGGTGATGTCGCTGGCTGTGACCATCCGTCCCACTGTCGAGCAGGGTGCGCCTCCGGCGACGAAGGCAACGGCGCCAAGCGCCGTTATGCCCCCGGCGGCCGCGCAGGCTCCTGCCGCGGTTCAAGCTGGGCCCCCGGCTCCGCAGGCGCCGCCACCTGCGCCAGACCCGGCATCGGTCGTCGCGCAGGCCGCTTCGGCGCTGCCCGTGGCGGCGCCGGCCGTCCAGGCTCCCGCGCCCGCGGCGCAGCAACCGGCCCCGCGTCGTGTGGGGACCGCGCCGGGCCCGGTCGCGGCCGAGACGCCGGTCGCCGCGCCGGTCGCCGTCGACACCCCCGTGCCCCAAGCGCCGCCACCGCCCGCTCCGGTCGCACTGCCACCACCGCTGCCTGCCCTGGCGGCTCCGCCCATGCCTGCGGCACCGCCGCAGCCGGCTTCACTGCTGCCGCCGGTCCTCCGCCCTGCCGCGCAGCCGTCACCGATCGCACTGTCGCCGTTCGGCCCGCCGTCGCTGTGGATTCAGGCACAGCCATCCCAACAGCAACCGTCCCAGGCGCGGCAGGATCGACAGTGGATGCAGATTCCCCTGGGCCCCCAGCAGCAGGCCGCGCAAGCGCCGCAGCAGCTGCAGCCCGGCCCGCAGATCGTTCTGTGGCCTCAGCGGCAAACGCCACCGACGCCGCAGTGGACGCCGCCGCAGGCTTCGGCCCAACTTCCCGAGCTGAGTCCGCCGACGCAGGCTCCCCAGAGTTCGCCCCCGCCGGTCTCGTCACCACAACTGCCGCAGAGTCTGCCGACGCAGCCCTCGCCGTGGCAGCAGCAGGCACCGTATGGTTCGCCGAGTTCAGGTTCGGCCGGCGCGTCATCCGCGCACGCCGGCGCCGCGGATGGTTCCGCGCCCAGCACCTCGCCATCGGCACAGGGGAATGGTGCCGCTCCTTGGTGGCCCTACCATCCCGGGCAATAGCTGCGCAACGTCGAAGCGGTCTCGTGGCGCTCGCGGCTTCAGGCGCGCACAATTGTTATCAGCGCGACCACCGCGGTTTGCCTGGCAGGAGGACCGTCATGAGCGAGAACGGGCCGTTTGGGTTCGATCCCGAGGAATTCGAGCGGGTTGTCCGCGACGCGACCGAGGGGCTGCGCGACGCGTTCGACCGATTCGGCAGGTTCATCACCCTTCCGGGTGAGCGGGCAGGGTGGTCATCGTTGTTAGACGAATTCACCCGGTACTCGCGTCCGCGGGGCGAACCGGAGACGACCGGTGAGACAGGCGACGGTGTCTGGGCGATCTACACCGTCGACTCCGATGGGGGAGCAAGAGTCGAGGAGGTCTATGCAACCGAACTCGATGCGCTCCGCGCGAACAAGAACAACACCGACCCGGACCGCAAAGTTCGGTTCTTGCCGTACGGCATCGCGGTAAGCGTGCTCGACGCATCGGAATAGGCCGGAAGGGCTCTTGTTTGCCCTTCGGTGCGCCGCAATCCTCGTACGGGCGGCGTGTAGCGCTGTGTGAGCTGTGGGTGGCGGTGATATTGACGGGCGCTACGCAACAGGGCACAGCCGCGTTACGTCCTGGATAACTTTGGCGATTTTGCCAGTTGGTTGCCACGGCCGGCGGCAGATCCCGGCACGGCTCGATGTCACGGGCTTTGGCGACGAACGCGCCGAAGTGACGCCACGTTACCTCCGCTCCGAAGACGCCGTTAGCGGTTGCTGGCCAGCGTACTCGTTATTGAACGAGGATCCCCTTCCTGACGGCGAAGTCGATGTCGTCGAATGGTACGGCAACGGGGCGTGGCCTCCGGGAACCACAGTCCACGCACGATCCGACGGAAAAACGTGGTCGGGAAAATCGATCCCCGAGTTGGTGGACTCCGAGTGGCACAACTGGCGGTGCCGATGGGATGAGGCCGGTTTCCGCTTCTGGCGCGACTACGTAGACGGCGCGAAGCCCTACCTCACTGTTCCGGCGGTCCCCATCAAGGGGGTGTGGCCGTTCAACCAGCCCGACTACCTGATGTTTCCGATCTTCAATCTTGCGGTGGGTCGGCCAGGCGCCGGTGATCCCAGCGGGGGTACCTTTCCGGCGGTTATGCTCGTCGACTGGATACGCGTCCGGTAATACCCGCGGTGACCTGGAGCCGATGACGGGAATCGAACCCGCGCCGATCATCGGCAAGCCGGGGTTGACGTCTGCGCGCACGGTCGATGCGGAGAACGGTCTGGAAGCACCATCTCTTCGTCGACAGGACGACGAGCAGGTCAACTCCGCCTGACGAACGAGCCGGCCTAGTGCGGCGGTAGCCCCTGCGGACCCGATGGCTGCGGACCGGGGGCGAGAGGGGGTGGCGGGGACGCAGCCGGATCCGTCGGCTGCAGCGTGAGGCCCATAATCACGTCGTTCGGGTCCTCGCTGTGGATGCAGATCACTGTGGTCACGGGCCATCGGGCGGTCCGCTTCTTTGCGTCGGCGGTCTGCGTCGTCGACACGGCGTCGGCAGTCATGACCTGTAAGAACGCCGGCTCAGACGCCGCAGCACCTGGCGGGTCTCAGCGCAAAGGGTTGAGGACACCGGCCGCGGCTTGTGGCGCTAAATGGAGCCGGCAGCAACACTCAGCGGTCCGAGGTTGACCCCGATTCCACTACCGAAGGGGAAGTCGATCATCAGCACCACGGCGACAGACACTGCAGCGATGAACGCCCAGGCATACATGAGGTAGGGCCGTTT
>NZ_DATFYW010000018.1:0-6448 GCF_035314905.1 Mycobacterium sp. | reverse complement strand
AGCGTTTCGTCGACCAGCGCATCGGCCAGCGTCGCGGTTTTCCGGCCGGCCGGGAAGTCGACGGCCTTGACCAGCGCGTCGGGCCGCTCCCGTCGGTACGCCTTGGCGAATCCCGTAACGGCGCCGCCCAGCGGACAGGTCGCGCCCGCCGCATCGTAGCCGTGGTATCCGCCGAGGCGGGTCGCGACCACTAGGAAGGCGCTGCGCTCGTAGAGCTGTCGCATGGTCACATAGAGGTTGCCGACCCGGCGGCGCAGCGCTTCCCGCCAGCCGGCGAGGTCCATGTCGTCGAGGTGCCCCTCGTCGTCGAGCGCCGGCAGCCAGTAGACGCCGTCAACCGAGCCGGCCGCGAGCATGGCGTCGATGTCGTCGTCCGGGCGCAGCACCAACGTGTCGACGCCGAGGCGGGTCAGCCGGGTGATCAGCGCGTCTGCGACGCCGCCCTGGTCAGGCATCACCGCCACCCGGGTGCCGGCGCCGAGAGTCACTCCGCTCGGCACGCAGGCCGTCAGGTCCGGCCGCAGCACGGGCACCGGCACCCGGCGCGGGATCCGGTTAGTGGCGGCGATGTCGCCCACGACAGTCGGTGCCGCCGCCGCTGATCCAGGTGCGGCAGCGGCGGTGTCACTTCGCCCTTTTGGGCCTGGCGTGGCCTCGACTCTGTCGCGGATCCAGGCAACGACATGGGTGAGGGTGGGAAAGTCGCGCAGTTTGAGGGCGTCGTCGCGGGCGACGCCGTAGTGCTGGCGGATGGCGGCGAAGATTTCGGCTTGTTTGACGGTGTCGACGCCGAGGTCGGCCTCCAGGTCGAGGTCGATGTCGAGCAGGTCGGGAGGATAGCCGGTGAGCTCGGAGACGATGCCGACCACGGTGTCGGTGACCTCATCAGCAGCGGGGGCCTGCGCGTCGGTGGGGGCTTCAGGTGTCGCCCCAACGGGAACCGGTGCAGCCGCTGCGGCGGTGGCGGCCACCGGCGGGGACTCGGGCTCCGTCAACACTGTCTCGGTGGCTACGGGCGCCGGCTGGACCGCTTGCGCCGCGGCAGGCGACGGCGCGACCTTCGACGGTTGGCCGGTGTCGATGATCCGCAGCCGGTGCTGCACGACCTCCAGCTGCGGGTCGGCCGTACCGGCGGCCTGCGCCAGCCAGCGCCGCCAGGCCGCCTGGTCGACGATCCGGTACTCATACCCGAGCTCGTCCGGCAGGCGGTGGCGACCGTCGGGCACCGGCGTCCAGCGCATCAGCGTCATCGCGATCTGGGAGCCGAATCCTGCGCCCAGCCGCAGCGCGTACTGGACCGGATAGCTGCCCCCGGTCGACAGGTTGAGGTGTCCCAGTTCTGGATCGGGCACCTTGTAGTTGGGCACCGGCGGAACGACTCCGGTTTCCAGCGCCTTGATCGCGACGACGTCCTCCACGCCGGCGCCCATCGCGTGCCCGGTGAAGCCTTTGGTGTTGGTGATGACGACCGCGTCGGCGTCGGGGCCGAACACCTGGCGTAGCGCGTGAATCTCGGCGGACGCGCTGCCGCCGCGGGCCGGCGTGTACGTCTCGTGGGAGACGAACACCGTGCTGCCCGCGATGGCTTGCCGGTCGGCGCCGCGCGCTTCGGCCTGGTCCAGCAGCTTCTCCATCACCTCGCCGATGTGCTCGACGTCCAGCCGTGTCCCGTGAAAAGCGCTGTTCGCGGTGACAGTGCCGAGGACTTCGCAGATCGGTTGCAGCCCGCGTTCCCTGGCCGACTCGGCGGACTCAACCACGATCGCCGCCGCCCCCATGCCGAGGATCATGCCGTGCCGGCGCTGGTCGAACGGCGTGGCGGCCTCCTCGACGATGTCGTCGGTGGCGGCCGCGCCAGACGCGAGGAACCCCGACCCCAGCCAGGGCAGAAGCGCGTCGGAGCTGGCGTCGTCGGCGGACACCACCACCACCCGCCGGCAGCGGCCGATGCGGATCCAGTCCTCGGCCACCGCCACCGCCTGCGTGGTGCTCGCACAGGCCGCGTTGACCTGGGTGTTCGGCCCGCGTGCGCCGATGATCTCAGCGAACTGCGAGTGGCCCATCGACAGGCACCGGAACAGAAAGCGCCGGTCGAACACGAACGGATCGGTCTCAAGGGCGTGGCGCAGCTCGTGGATGCGCCGGTCCACCTCGCTTGCGGCCGGCTCGTCGTCGCTCATCCGCGAGCGCACCGCCACCAGCCCGCTCAACTGTTCCCGGTTGCCGCGGTCGATGTAGTAACGCTCGAGGTCGTGGGCGAAGTTGTCCAGGCCGGGGAAGGCAGAGGCGAAGATGACACCGGTGTCGTCGCGCATCGACTCCGGCAGCCCCCACCGGTCCGGCAGCTTGGTGCCCAGCGTCGTGGTCTTGTAGCGCATCACCAGTGGGACGCCGGCGTCGCGCAGCGCATCGAAACCGGCCCCGATCGCAAGCCGGGTCGTCGAGTCCAGCGCGGCGTCGCGGGCGGTGTCGACGCCGAACTCGCTGACCACATCCAGAGGGGCGCAGCGGCCGGCCAGCTTGATCACATCGGGTTCACTGTCGATCGTCTCGAACGTAGGGTCGCCGGACGCGCGCTTGACCAGGCGGGTGATGTGCCGGTCGACCATCTCGCGGCGCAGTCGGTGCGGGATCGTGTCGATGAACTGCTGACCATCGAGGATGCGGGCGATGTTTTCGTCGTCGAAGACCCGCTCGACCCCGGGCAGGCCGAGTGCCGCGCCCGTCACCACCACTGGTTCGGCGGCGGCCGGCGCCCCCGGCGGGGAAGCCTCAACGCCGGCAGTTTCGGCATGCAGTCCGTGTTGGACCACGTCGACGAGATGCCGACCCAATTCGGCGTACTGTGCGTCGGTCATCGCGGTCTCCGTCGTTGCGGCCGGGGCGGTAGCGGTGGCCTCGACGGGCACCTGCCCGGCATATCCGAGCCCGGCCGCATACAGCCCGCACAGTGCCTGGTTGAAGGACGCGACATCGCCGGTCTTGGGGTGGTTGGTGAACAACGCCAGCACGTCGTCGCCGAGCACGTTCTCGACGAAGCCGTGCAGCGCCTTCTTGGGTCCCACCTCGACGAAGATCCGGGCGCCTGCAGCATGCAGGGTGTGTAGGCCGTCGATGAACCGCACCGGTGAGGCCACCTGGCGGCCGAGCAGGTCCAGCATGGTGTCGATATCGGCGTTCGCCGGGTAGAAGCCGCCGGTCACGTTCGACACGATCGGCAAAACGGGTGCCCGCACGTCGAGCCGGCGGAGCACCGCCCTGAGCGGTTCTATCACCGGCGCGACGATCTCGGTGTGGAACGCGTGGCTGACCGGGATGCGGGAGGCGTTCATGCCGGCGGCCTGGAACGCCGCCACGGCCCGCTCCACCGCGTCGGTGGCACCCCCGATGACGGCCTGGCCGGTGCTGTTGATGTTCGCGACGACGACGTATCCGTCCGTCTCGCCGACAATCCTCTCGATCTCGCCAAGCGGGCCGAAGACAGCCGCCATGGCGCCGTTGTCATCCCTCGACAGGTTCGCCATCTCGCGGCCCCGCATGCTGACCGCCTCCAGCGCGGCGCCGAACGACAACGCGCCCGCGGCGATCAGCGCCCCGTACTCGCCGAGGCTGTGGCCCATCACCATGTCGGGGCGCACGCCGTAGGCGTCGAGAAGCCGGGTGAGCGCCAGATCGGTGGTCAGCACCGCCGGCTGGGTGATCTCGGTCTGCATCAGCTGCTGCTCGAGCCGATGCGCGGCGGACGTGTCGGCGGTGTCGGCGAAGATGTAGGCAGTCAGTGGCCTACCTAGCAGCGGTTCCATCACCCGGTCGGCCTCGTCGAACGTCGCGGCAACGATCGGCTCGCGCTCCCGCAGATCAGCCAGCATGTTGACGTACTGCGAGCCTTGGCCGGTGTAGAGGAACGCGACCTTGCCCGGTGCGCCGCGGCCGACGAACACACCTTGGGCGCGCAGGACCTTCCACACGACCGGGTTGCCCCCGCGTAGGGCCTCAACGGCCTTGGCGGACTTCGCCGCCAGGTCGGCGGCGTCGGCGTAGTCGATCGCGACCCGCACCGCCGCGGCAGCCAACTCGGGGTTCGGGGCGGTTGGCGCAGGGGCATGCCCGGCAGCCGCCTCGGCGCCCAACCGCTCCAATTGCGCGGCCACCTCAGCCTCGTCTGCGCCGCCGACAACCGCGGCCCCCCGCAGCGGCGCCTTCGGCGCGCCGGAGGCCGCGGTCGCCACGGCGCTCACCGTCGCGGGTCGCTGCGCGACCTTCGCACCGGAAAACGACCGGCTCGCATCACCGGCACGGTGCCGGCCGGGCACATACTCCTCGAGGACGGCATGGAAGTTGGTCCCGCCGAACCCGAACGCGCTCACCCCGGCGTACCGCACGCCGCTTTCGTGCGCCGGCCACTCGCGCAGTTGGGTGTTGACCCGAAACGGGATGTCGCCCCAGTCGACGCTCTCGTTGGGATGTTCGAAGTGCAGGCTGGGCGCCAGCACTTTCTCGTGCAGGCTCATCACGGTCTTGAACAGGCCGGCGGCCCCCGCCGCGCCCTTGAGGTGCCCGATGTTCGACTTCACCGACCCCAGCGCGATGGAGCCGTTGGCGGCGCCGGCCTTGCGGAACACGTCGGTCAAGCTGGCCAGCTCCGTGGCGTCTCCGACGCGCGTCGACGTGCCGTGCGCCTCGATGCAGGTGGCCAGCGCCGGGTCGGCTCCGGCGACCTGCCATGCGCGCTCCACCGCCAGCCGCTGCCCAACCGGGTTGGGCGCCGTGATGCCCTTGCCACGGCCGTCGCTTGACCCCGCCACCCCAAGCAGCACCGCGTAGATCCGGTCTCCGTCGCGCTCGGCGTCCGACAGGCGTTTCAGCACGAACAGGGCGGCGCCCTCGCCCATCACGAAGCCGTCAGCGCCGGCGTCGAACGGTCGGGTGCCGGTGGCCGACAGCGCGCCGATCTTGCAGAACTTGACGAACCCCGGCGCATCCATGTTGCGGTCGATCCCGCCGGTGATCACCGCGTCGAAGTCGCCTGCCTCCAAGCCGCGCACCGCTGCCGACATGGCGGCCAGACCGGAGGCGCACGCCGCGTCGGCGGTGAAGTTAGGGCCGCGGAAATTGAACAGGTTGGCCACCCGGCCCGCGAGCACATTGGCGAGCTCGCCGGGCATGGTGTCCTCGGTGATCTCCTCGAACCGGTCGAGAAACGAGGCGCGGGTCTCGGCGAGCACGGCGTCGCGCACCTCCTGCGGCAGCCCAGCGAACGAGGGGGCAGCCGCTAGGTCCCGGACGAACGCGGGGAACTGGATGCGCAGGTTGCTGCGGTGCTGCTTGTCGCCGCCGATGGCGTTGCCGATGATCACCGCGACCCGCTCGGGGTCCACGGTCCAGTCCGGCCAGCCGGCGTCGAGCAACGCCGCGCGGGTGCACGCCACCGCCCACTTCTGGCCGTCGTCCATCTGCGAGCTGACCGCCGGCGGGATCGGGAGCTTCCACGCCAGCGGCTCCCACGGGAAATCGCGAACCCAACCGCCGATGCGCGAATAGGTCTTGTCGGGTGCGTGCGGGTCGGGGTCATAGTAAAGCTGCGGGTCCCAGCGCTGCGGGGGGACATCGCCGATGCTGTAGCGGCCGGACTTGATGTTGGCCCAGAAGGCGGCCGCGTCGGGCGCCTCGGGCATGATCGCGCTAACCCCGACCACCGCAATCGGCTCCATCGTGGTCGTCATGGCGATCCGGCCTCCCGTCGGTACAGCGCATCCGCGACCAGGTTCATGTCGGCGAGCAGACCGGTCTGCGCGGCCCTTACCCGCTCCAGCGGCAGGGCGGCGGCCAGGTCCGCTCCAGTGCTGGCCCCGGCCACCCACCGCAGGCCGTCCTCGGCGACCTTGTGCGCCGCGTCCCGCGCGAACACCCGGCTGACCGCGGCGAGCGCGGCCGGCCCGAAGCGTTTGTCGGCCTTGCCCGGCAATGCGCCCTCGGCGGCCGCTGCAGCGCGGCGTGCCAGCGCGCCGGCACATTCGGCGTAGGCCACGAGTTCCCCCAGCCGTAACAGAATGTGCTGATTTCGGGTCAGCCGACCGACCCGGCACGCCTCCATCACCGCGGCCGAACACTCCAGCGCCAGCGCTGCCGTGGGACCGCCGCACTCGTCGGGTACTCCATCGAGGGCGTGGGCCGCGTCGCGGTAGTAAGCGCCGGACGTCTTCAGGTGCTGCTGCCAGCGGTCGCGGGCGATCGTCATCTCCAGGATCTCCGACGTGCCCTCGTAGATGGTCGTGATCCGCACGTCCCGCTTGATCTTCTCGACCAGGTAGGGCCGGGTGTAGCCGTAGCCGCCGTGGGCCTGGATCGCTGCCTCCGCAGCGGCGTTGCCGGCCTCGGTGGCCATGTACTTCGCGATTGCCCCTTCGGTGTTCAGCGCGCCGCCAGCGCCCTCACCAGCGTCGATGCG
>NZ_DATFYW010000017.1:0-24909 GCF_035314905.1 Mycobacterium sp. | reverse complement strand
CCCCTGTCGGCCAGCTTCAGCACGTAGGGCATCGTGGCGTTGGTCAGCGCCCACGTCGATGTGCGCGGCACCGAGCCGGGCATGTTCGCGACGCAGTAGAACACCGTGTCATGGACTTTGAACGTCGGGTCGTCATGAGTGGTGGGTCGCGAGTCCTCGAAGCAGCCGCCCTGGTCGATTGCGATGTCGACCAGCACGGCACCGGGCTTCATCTGCGCCACAAGCGAATTGGACACCAGCTTCGGCGCTTTCGCGCCGGGCACCAGCACCGCACCGATCACCAGGTCCGCACGTTTGACCGCGCCTTCGAGTTCCAGGCTCGACGAGTAGCGGGTGTGGATGCGGCCGCCGAACTCGGCGTCAAGTTCGCGCAGTCTGGCGATGTTGATGTCGAACACCAGCACATCCGCGCCCATCCCGCAGGCGACGCGGGCGGCGTTGTAGCCAGCCGTGCCGCCGCCGATCACCACGACATCGGCGGGGCCCACGCCGGGCACTCCGCCCATAAGCACGCCGCGGCCACCGCCCGGCTTCATCAAGTGGTAGCCACCGACCTGGGCGGCCAGCCGGCCGGCCACCTCGCTCATCGGGGCCAGCAGTGGCAGAGCGCCGTCGGCGGTCTGCACGGTTTCGTACGCGATCGAGGTGGTGCCGGAGTTGATCAGCGCCTCGGTGCACGCCGGCGACGCGGCCAGGTGCAGGTACGTGAACAGGGTCTGGCCGCGGCGCATCAGCGTGTACTCGGGTTCGATCGGCTCCTTGACCTTCAGCAGCAGGTCGGCCTGCTCCCAGAGGAGCTCGGCGCCGGTGATGATCTCCGCGCCCGCCGACTTGAAGTCGGCGTCGGAGATTGACGACCCCTCGCCGGCACCGGCCTGGATCACGACATCGTGGCCGCGTCGGGTCAGCTCGGCGACGCCGGCGGGGGTGATAGCCACGCGGAACTCGTTGTTCTTGATCTCGGTCGGGACACCGACACGCATCATCGCTCCTATGTCTCGGTGGGGCTACCTAAAATTCTGAAGAAGTTTCGGCTTAATGGCAAACATATCGCCGAGTATTCGATAACGTGTCGCCATGCCAGAACAATCGACGGGGTCGACGATGACCACAGCCCGTCCGCCGAAGGATGTTCGGATCCCGGAAATCGACGACGTCGACCGGCGCATCCTCAACGCCTTGCACGCCGACGCGCGGATGCCCAACAGTGCGTTGGCCGAGCTGGTCGGCATTGCGCCGTCGACATGCCACGGTCGCGTGCGTCGGCTCCAGGAGATCGGCGTGATTCGCGGCTTCTACGCCGACGTCGATCCGGCGGCGATCGGGCGACCCCTGCAGGCGATGATCTCGGTTAGCCTGCAATCCAACGCGCGCGGCCGAATTCGGCACTTCATCTCCGAGATCCGCAAGCTGCCGCACGTGATGGACGTCTACTTCCTCGCCGGAGCGGACGATTACATCTTGCACGTCGCCGCACGCGACACCGAAGACCTACGCGCCTTCGTGGTGGAGAACCTCAACGCCGATCCGGACGTGGCCGGAACGCAGACGTCGCTGATCTTCGAGCATCTGCGGGGTGGTGCGCCGCTGTAGGGGAATCCGGCCGCTGCCCGGTACTGCCGCGCCGGTACCCGCGGCCGGCTCGGGTGGGGCCGGTGCGTGTGAGGGCAGCGGTTCGGCTTCGAGCTGTCAACGGTGACCGAGTTCGCGCAGCGCGCTTTCGGCGGCGTTCGCGCCACACATGCCATGCGCCCCGGGCCCCGGTGGCGTAGCCGCCGAACAGATGTACATGCCGGGCACCCCAATGCGGTACGGCGACAGCGTGATCCTCGGGCCAAACGTCAGTTGGCGTATGTCCTTCGAGCCAGTCATGATGTCGCCGCCCACGAAATTGGCGTCATATGAGGCCATCTGCACTGTTGTGCGCACAGCGTGCCCGACTATCCGGTCACGGAAACCCGGCGCGAACCGCTCGATCTGGGCGATGATCGCCCCGGTGGCGTCACCCGGATAGCCGTTCGGCACATGGGCGTACGTCCACACCGGATGGATGTTGCCGACGGATCGGCCCGGGTCGGCCAGATACTGCTGGCCGACGAGCACGAATGGTCGCTCGGGCATGCGCCCGGCGTGGATGTCGCGTTCGGTCGCGGCGAGCTCGGCGAGGGTGCCGACCACGTGCACGGTGCCCGCGCGGTGGGCGTCGGGGTTGGTCCACGGGACGCCGCCTTCGACGGCGAAGTCGACCTTGAACGCGCCCGGGCCTTGCCGGAACCGCCGGTAGGCGCGAGCGACTCGTCGCGGCAGCCGATCGCCGAGAATGCCGGCAACCGCGCCGGGCGCCAGGTCGAACATCGTCACGTCAGCCGGCTGGAGTTGCGATGCCGCCTCGACGCGGGTGCCGGTTTCGATCTTGCCGCCCAGCTCGGCCAGCAGCGCTGCCAGCGCGTTGGTGATCGACTGCGAACCGCCGGCCGCCACCGCCCAGCCGTGGCGATGGCCGGCGGTGAGGATGCCCAGCCCGACGGCGGCAGTCATCGGATAGTGCAGCGGCCGGAACGCATGTGCCGCAACACCTCCGAATAACGCCTGCGCCTCGGGGGTGCGAAACCACCTCGCGAGGGTCGAGGCGGGCAGCACCGTCGGCGCACCGAACCGGGCCAGCAGCAGCGGATGGTGCGGCAGACGCAGCAACGGCCCCATGATGTCCTTGCACAGGGCATCGAACCTCTGCGACGGCCAGCCGAACAGCCGGCGCCACCGGGACCCGTCGGAGCCCAGCCCGCCGGCGGTGTCGTCGACGGAGCGATACAGCACTCCCGCGCCGCCGCCGTCGAGCGGATGGACACAGTCGACGTCGGGCAGCCGCCACGACAGCCCGTACCGATCGAGGCCGACGCTGGTGAGGAACGGCGAGCCGACCGCCATCGGATGAATCGCCGAGCAGTGATCATGCAGCAGCCCGGGAAGAATCGCGTCGCTGCTGCGGGTGCCACCGCCGATGTCGTCGGCGGCCTCCAGCACGGTCACCTGCATTCCGGCTTTGGCCAGTGTCACCGCGGCGGCCAGGCCATTCGGCCCGGCCCCCACGACGATCGCGGTGCTCACGTCAGGGCTCCGTGACCGTGATCCTGCTCGTCGCGGCTTACGGCCGGCTCGACGCGCCCACTTCTCCCGGCCAGCGACCAGGTGACCTCGGTGGGGATCGGCCCGTTGGGCAGCCACGGCTGCTCCTTGACCGCGTCGGCCACCTTCCAGGTGCCACGCTCGATCACGCCGAGCGCCGCGTCGATCACCTTGTAGTGCTGAACCTTGCTGGCCCAGCCCTGCGACTCGACCCACGCGACGACGAGTTCGCCCGGCTCGAAGGCCGCCTCGCGCTGTACGGCGGCGATCAGGTCTTCGTTGTGCAGGTGACCGTCGCCGAAGTTGAACCCGATCAACGAGTTGCAGACGAATTCCGCCTCGCGCACCGTGCGGGTGTCGATGTCCGGCAGTGTCGTCAGCAGCACCGAGAACAGGCCGCGGCCCTGGCTGTGCATGGTCCGCCAGGCGATTGGCAGCTGCATCGTGACTTCGGCCCATTTCGGCTCGTAACCGAGCTCGATGAACTGGTCGAGCTGATTCTTCGCGGTGCGGGTGACCCTGTTCAGTTTCGCCTCCGCGCCTGGAGCGAATGCCCACACCGCTGAGGCCCAGTTCCCGGCGTATTGGCGCATCGACGGCAGGAACGAGACCTTGTCGGGCCGGAAGTTGCCGAGGATCGGGTAGAAGAGCAGCGCGGCGACGATCGCGACGGTCAGCCACGGCGACGACATGTTGGTCACGGCGTACCCGCGCCAGGCCGGGAAGCCGAGGAACAGGAAGATCGTGGCGTAGGCGAACAGGACGTTCCATTCGAGCGGGACCGCCAGCGGGAACGTCGAGATGATGAACAGGTGGAATGCCACCATGATCACCACGGCCACCACCGTCAGCCACTTGTTGGTCGAGAACAGCAGGACCAGTGGGGCGATGACCTCGACCATGGTGCCCGCGGCGTGCGCCATCGCATCGGCGACGCGCGAGGGCCGCAGGTCGCGCGGGAAGTCGCGGTAGTGCGCACGCTTGACCCACTTGAACGGCATCGACGGGCTGTTGCTGACCATCGGCGGGACGACGTTGGAGAAGTGCTTGCCGAACTTCGACACCCCGGCACCGACCCACACCACCACGATCAGCAGCTTGAGCGCGATGATCATGTCGACGAACGGCAAGACGGTGAAGAAGAACAGGGCGGGCAGGTACTGCTCAGCGCGCGCGCCGAGGAAGATGACCTTGTCGCGCAACCCGATCAGCACCAGCAGCACCATCGGCGCAATGAGCAGCGCCGGGTTCACCAGTCCCGAGGTGTTGTCGGGCAGCGCTTTTGACAGCGAATCACTATGCACACCAGGCGAAAACAGCGGAATGACCAGGCTGACGATGAGGCCGATGTAAAGCGCTACATCGAACCACGTCCGCCGGTCGCCTCCGGTGAACGGCACCCATTTCCACGGCCGCAGCCGGATCGTTCCCGGACGGGCCCAGAACAGGATGCCCCCGGTCATCGGCTTCACCTTGCCGGCCAGCGGGCCCCACGACCCGGCGACCCCGATGACCTCGAGGAGGACCGTCCACAGGATGGCCTTCTGGTACACGATCGGCTGGTTCCACCATCCCGAGACATGCCAGAACGCGGGAAGCCCCGAGGTCAGCGTCGCGACGAGGATGCCGCCGAAGGCGTAGAAGAAGACAAGCTTGGCGATGTAGATGGTGTGAACCATCCGTGGCGATCCGAACCCGTTTTCGGCCCAGCTCTGCGCGAGGATCCGCATCCGCTCCATGAGCGGCTTGGCAAGGAAGGTATCCGGCTCGACGTCGGGAAAATTCGGTTTGGTGAAACTCATTTCAGCTCTCCTAAATAAGGGATGGTTGTCGTTGAGTTCTCAGTGGGTCTTGGTGAGCCGTTGCCGCAGGCCGCGTTTGTCGATCTTGCCCACCGCATTCTTGGGCAGCTCGTCGAGGACGGTGATGTCAACCGGCAGTTTGTATTTCGACAACGACTCGCGAAGGTGATCGCGGATCAGATCGACTCGGAGGGGCTTGTCGGGGTGCGGTGAGACGAACAGCACCGGCTCTTCGCCGTATACCGGGTCGGCCCGCCCGATCACGGCGGCCTCGGCGATCTGCGGTAGCTGGTGAACAACGGCCTCGATTTCGCGGGGGTAGATGTTCTCCCCGCCGCGGATGATCATGTCCTTGGCACGGTCGACCAGCACCAGGTATCCGTCTTCGTCGAAGCGTCCGATGTCGCCGGTGTGCAGCCAGCCGTCGACGATCGTCTTCGCTGTCTCTTCGGGCCGGTTCAGGTAACCACGCATGACGTTCGGGCCCTTGATCACGACCTCGCCCGCATCACCGTCGGCAACGGGTTGCCCGGATCCGTTGACCAGTCGAATGGTTTGGCCCGGTAGGGGAAGTCCTACCGTGCCCGCCTTACGCCTTCCGTTCAATGGGTTGACGGTGCTGGCGCACGATCCCTCCGAGAGCCCGTAGCCTTCGACGATTCCGATGCCGTAGCGCGATTCGAACCGCTCAAGCAGTTCCACACTGGCCGGCGCGGCCCCGCAGAGCGCGAACCGCACCGACGAGGTGTCGGGTTTCACGTCCTCGGGCAGCCCACACAGCATCGTGAGAATGGTTGGTACTGCCGAAAAGTACGTGGCGCGGCTCTGCTCCACCCTGCTGAAGAACGATTTCGGGCTGAACCGGCCCGCGATGGTGATCCGGCCGCCGGCAAGCAGCGGGGAGAGGGTGCCGATCACGATCCCGTTGACGTGAAACAGCGGCAGAATCAGCAAGCTGTTGTCGGCGCTGGTCAGTTCGAACGCGTCGATGACCGCGCGGCACATCGCGAAGAGGTTGGAGTGATCCAGCATCACGCCCTTGGGCCGGCCCGTAGTGCCGCTGGTGTAGATCAGCAGCGCCAGCGAGTCGTCGCCCAGGTGCGCCGCGTGCGGCAGCCCCTCGGCGGGTGTGGTCGTCAAGTCGCTGGCCATGACCACCGGCCGATCGCCGGTATCGAGCTCGGGCACGGTATCGACGATCAACACCTTGGCGCCGGCGTCGGCAAGTTGATATTCGACCTCCGCCGCGCGCAGGGAGGGATTGATCGGGGTGACCGCCGCGCCCAGACGCCACGCCGCGAACAGCGATACCACAAAGTCGGCCGTGTTGGGCAGCATGATCGCGACCACGTCACCACCCGACACACCACGCCCGCGCAGCGCTGCGCCGGCACGCCGCACCGCGTCGAGGAACTGGCCGTTGTTCAGGCTGACCGTGTCATCGGCGACGGCCGGTCCCTCGGGATCCCTTGCCGCCCGCAACTCGGGCAGTACCCGCAGGTTCATGTATTGCACTCCTCGTACCAGTGGGGATGTGACGCGCCATAACGCTAGTAGTGGGTGTGATTCCTGGCATCGTCGTCATCCGATGAACATGGGTTTTGCTTTTGTCGGTTGGAGACAACCGCTCGGATCGATCGCCACGGTCGCTCGAAATGCAGGGCTTGCACAGCTGGGCTGGGAGCCGCTGCTGCCGCGGAAATCAGCCGCCCGTCAGGCGGATCTTCCATCCAACGAATCCGGCGTAGAACAGGCTGAGCGCGACACGTTCCCGCCGTGGATGTCGTGACCCTCAAACGACACCGCCCCGCGGGTGGGCCTCGTCGCCCCGACCATCACCTTCGCGAGGGTCGACTTGCCCGCACCCGAGGGCCCGATCACCGCCGTCAGCGTGCCCGGCCGCGCCGAAAACGAGACATTGTCCAGCAGCGTCCACCCCTGCTCGATGGTCAGGCCGACCCCCGCGGACCTCGAGGCCCCCAATGCGGCTCACCGCTTCGGTCTCGGTGCGACGCATCAGCGTTTCGGTCGCGCGGCTTACCGCGACCGCCGAGGCGTCGCAGCCGTCGGCATCCTCGATCTCGATGTCCCCGGGGACGACGCGGTCGCGGTCGGTGGCCTCCTCGGCGAGCAGGTCCATCTCCATCGCGTCCAGCTCGGTGTCGGCCGGCGCAAGGTCAGTGCGGATCACGGTCAACGGGTATCGCCCTCCTCAGCGGCGCGGCCCTCGTCGGTGACGGCACGAACACCACGCTGCACGGCGCCGGCGGCGCTGTGACGGGCCACAACATCAGGAATCGCCGTGAGGCGTGACACTGTCGTTTTGCGATGAAGATAGGTCTGGCCGTTGTCGCCCGAACAACCCCGACCACGGCAAAATCCGCCCGCGGGGGTAACCGAAGGATCTACTGTCGTGAGGTGACGAATCCGCGCCTCGACGACAAAGTCGATGTGAGCCGCTACGTCGCCGAAACCGCCGCCCGGCTGAGCGGCCGACTGGCCGAGGTGTCGTCGCATATCCGTCGCTCGCTCGAAGAGGACATCCCGGAGCTGCGGGGGGATCCCGGTGTCGCAGAGCTGCTTGGCGCGAGCGTCGAGGGAAACGTGGACACCATCTTGCACGCGTTGAGGTATGACATCGCGGTGCAACGTGTCGAGGCGCCGACCGCTGCGATGGAGTACGCCAGGCGGCTGGCGCAACGTGGCGTCCCGGTCAACGCGCTTATCCGCGCCTATCGACTCGGCCAACGGCGAATGAACGAGTTGGTGTTCGGCGAAGTACGCGCGCTCGATATCGAGCCGTCGATGGGCTTTGCCGTCATCGAGGCGATCGCCGCGACGCTTTTCGAGTACATCGACTGGATTTCGCAGCAGGTCGTCGTCGTGTATGAAGACGAGCGCGAACGATGGCTCGAAAACCAGAACAGCATTCGCGCCCTGCGGGTCCGGGAAGTTCTCGCCGGAAAGAAAGCCATCGACGTCGATACCGCGACCGACGCGATCCGCTATCCGATCCGCTGGCACCACCTTGCTGTCGTCGTCTGGTATCCCGACGCAGCCGGTGGAGGCAACGAACTCACCCTTTTGCAACGGTTCGTTCGCGATCTGGGGGAGGCCGCAGATACCGCGGCCGCTCCGTTGTTCGTTGCCGCCGACCGGATGTGCGGATGGGGATGGCTGCCGTTCCGCACGCCCGCGGCCGATGCGCTCGACAAGGTGCGCCGGTTCACCGCCGGTCATCGCGGCGCGCCCAGTGTCGGGATCGGGATGATGGCGCCTGGTGTTGAGGGCTTTCGCCGCTCGCACCAGCAGGCGCAGGCCGCCCGCGCGGTGGCGGTGGCCCGCGGCGGCCACGAGCCGACGGTCATTGCGGCCAGTGACCCCGGCCTGTCGGCCGCGGCGCTCTTGTCTGGCGACGTCGGCCAGGCCCGGGATTGGGTGGCCGAGGTGCTCGGCGATCTGGCCGCCGACAACGAGAATGACGCCCGGCTGCGGCACACCTTGCGGATCTTCCTGCGGTGCGGCTCCAGCTACAAGGTGGCCGCCGAAGAACTCAGGCTGCACTCCAATTCGGTGAAGTACCGGGTGGGCAGGGCTATCGCCCGGCGCGGCCGCCCGATAGCCGGCGACCGGCTTGACGTGGAACTGGCGCTGCTGGTGTGCCATTGGTACGGCACCGCGGTCCTTTCCCGCGATCCGGGGTAGCCGCCGGACCGCAGGTCTGCGCTCGCTGTGTTCCGGTTCTTCCGGCAGCGGGTCGACAGGACCATGCGAAACCCTCCGCGAGGGCTTGAGCTATGGCCTGAGAGGTGGTTTGCCCTTCCGCGCCGTCTGGCCCGTCCACTGCCAGGCTGATGGTGCGAGTTCCCTTCGGGTTCATAGCGTTTTGTTGACAAGACTTCGCACAACGTCCTTCCCCGTGGGCCTGCGGCAGCCAGCAATCGATCCGGGACCGTGTGGGTCACAGCCGACGGACTTACCGTTGTCCCCGCGACCAATCTGCGGTTGCAGATCGTGTCTCACCAAACAATGACCGGGCACCCACTGGGCGCTGAGGATCGAGGCGGTGGGCGAAGAGGCCGCCCTGAACTCATAGAAGGGGCTCGGCGATGGCAGACAGCGATTTCAGCAGACGGTTCGAGAAGGTCTCCGACAAAGCAAAAGAGGCGAACGACGAGCTGAAGGCAGCCAGTGTGAGGACCAGGGATCAGCTCGAGGCTGAGGTCGCCGACGCGCGGGATAAGGCGACCGCAGCGGCCGATCAGTTCAAGAACAAGGCACGTGCCGCCGGCGACAAAGCGTCATCGCAGTGGGACGAGATTCGCGGCAAATGGCAAGATCATGTCGCCAGGGTGAGGAAAGACGTCAAGGAGAAGAAGGCCAAACTCGACGCGAAGGAGGCCGCGGCGGACGCTAACATGGCCGAGTCTTACGCTCTGGACGCCATCGATTTCGCCGTGGTCGCGATCGAGGAAGCCGAGTATGCGGCACTCGACGCCGTGTATGCACGAGCCAGGGCAGTGGCGCTCAGCTCCTGATCGCGCGGACCACCGTCGAACAGGTACCGACGCGGGCGTGGCGCGGACGAACCGTGCCCCTGCCCGGATTCCGTCACGGAGGCTGTGCTGGGGGCCAAACAGTTGAAAAACATGGTGCGCCAGCCCGATTCTGGCCCCATGATGGATCAGGCCTCATCAAGCGCCGGGAAAAGCAGTTGCTGCTGTGCCAGCAGCTGAAGCTGCCGCACCGAGCGGGATCGCAAGCAGCGCGCCCGCGACAATGCCCTGCAGCGCCGCCCCGATGATGCGTTTTTGCAGGTGGAAGCGGTCCTTCAGCCGACCGATTCACCGAGGAGTGGTCTTGAGTCTGCTGGTGGTAGTGCGGCGCGTGCTCAATGAATTGCCGTTGACCAGCCGCGATGTCGCGGGATCGAGGCCCAGCGCGAAGGAAAACGCCACAACGATCAGCAGCAGCGATGAGATTGACCCGGGGACGCGGACCACGCGATACGTGATGGCGACGCCTGCCGACGCCACCAACCCCACATGGAACGGCCCAACCAGATGGTGATGGCCCCGACCGGCGAGGTCACGTTCAGGCTTGTCACCCTGCCTGGGGTCAACCCGGCCGCGGCACCCTCGGCTTACTTCAGCAAGGCGCGTGACATGACGACGCGCTGGATCTGGTTGGTGCCTTCGTAGATCTGGGTGATCTTGGCGTCGCGCATCATCCGTTCGACGGGAAAGTCCCGGGTGTAGCCGGCCCCGCCGAACAGTTGCACGGCGTCGGTGGTGACCTCCATGGCCACGTCGGAGGCAAAGCACTTCGACGCCGAGGAGATGAAGCCCAGGTCCGGCTCGCCCCGCTCGGCCCGCGCGGCGGCGGTGTAGACCATCAGCCGGGCCGCCTCGACCTTCATCGCCATGTCGGCCAGCATGAACTGCACGCCCTCGAAATCGCTGATGCGCTGCCCGAACTGCTTGCGCTGTTTGGTGTAGGCGATCGCGGCGTCCAGGGCACCCTGCGCAATGCCCACCGCCTGCGCCCCGATCGTCGGGCGGGTGTGATCGAGGGCGGCCAGCGCGGTCTTGAATCCGGTGCCGGGCTCTCCGATGATCCGGTCGCCGGGGATCCGGCAGTCCTCGAAATACAACTCGGTGGTGGGCGAGCCCTTGATGCCCAGCTTGCGCTCCTTGGGCCCGACGGTGAAGCCGGGGTCGTCCTTATGCACCATGAACGCCGAGATCCCGTTGGCGCCCTTGTCCGGGTCTGTCGAGGCCATCACGGTGTACCAGGTCGAGTTGCCGCCGTTGGTGATCCAGCACTTGGCGCCGTTGAGCACCCACTCGTCGCCGTCTTGCCGGGCGCGGGTGCGCATCGCGGCCGCGTCGCTGCCGGCCTCCCGCTCGGAAAGCGCATAGGAGGCCATCGCATCCCCCGAAGCCACCGCGGGCAGTACTTTCTTCTTGAGCTGCTCCGAACCGCGCAGGATCAGCCCGATCGTGCCGAGCTTGTTGACGCCGGGAATCAGCGACGCCGACGCATCGACGCGGGCCACTTCTTCGATGACGATGCAGGTGGCCACCGAATCCGCGCCTTGGCCGCCGTACTGGTCGGGGATATGCACGGCCGAAAAGCCCGAATTGTTGAGCGCCTCGAGCGCCTCCTCGGGGAAACGCGCGTGCTCGTCGACGTCGGCGGCGTGCGGTGCGATCTCCTTCTCACACAGATCCCGCAACACCGCGCGCAACTCGTTGTGCTCGTCGGGAAGCTTGAACAGATCAAACGACGGATTGCCGATCGTTGCCATCGCGATGTCCCTTCTATGGTGATACTGCGGTAGTGGGATCAAGAAGCTGACCAGCTGCGGACTCGATCCAGGCGGAATACGGCCACCAGGTGCAGTTCATCCTTGCGCCCGGTCGGGTTTTCTTCGTTGTTGCGGAGAACAACGTGGGCGCTGCGACGATGTACACGTGCACATGTCGACTGCCGGCCGTCCGCGCGCGGCGTAGCGTTGTCTGTGGAAACTACTCGGCGACATAGTTTTTCGTGACAAGGCTGCCGTCACGGCACGACTCTGGCGGCGAACAGTCGCACGAAGGCGTTCGTAATTCTGGGCCCAATTGGCGATGCCCCGGATTCCGCCGACGGTCAGCGGAACGAGCAGCGGAGACAATACCGACAGTAGCAATGCGATCGCGCTCAGGTAGGACATGGTCTCACACACCCTTCTCCGTGCGGCGGAACGGTTGATGATTGCGGCGGTCGACCCGTCGCGGTGATGAACACGACGCGGGGTTCCGCAAGACCCTAAGTGGCATAACTTGTCGTGGCGAATGTCGCCGCCCGACCAACTTTCGACACGGTCTTGTCTTCCGGAGACAGGCCACTCGCGTTCCGAACGAGGCTGCCTTCGCAGCCGGTTGGTCGCTCGCCGACTCCGTAGTCGTCGTTTGACGACAACCACGACGACGATCTTCGTCGGCGCAGGACGATGGGCGCGCCCTGATCGCTGTCTAACCTTTGCGCATGCAATGCGACACAGTGCAAGGACAGGTCGCTGCCATTGCCGAGAAGCTTCAGGGGCGCACCGAGGAACTTGCGGTCCTGCTTGCCCGCTCCATCACGAGGGAAGTCCGTCTCTACCAGGCGGCTGCGCCGGTTCCCTTCGACGCGGTCGCCGATGCGTGCGCCGCGAATTTACGGCCGATTCTCAGCGCCATCGCCGGGGAAAGCGAATTGGACCCGACGGTCGCGACGGAGCTGGGAGTCGCGCGCGCAGGGGACGAGGTCCCGCTCTCGTCTGTGATGGAGGCGTATCGAGTGGGATTCCGCCGAGTTTGGGACGCAATGGTTGCCGAATCAGCGACCCTAGACCACGTGAACGGCGAGGCGTTGCGCACATTGACGACGGAACTGCTTACCGCCCAGGACATCTTCACCGGTGCGATGGCCGTCGGGTACCGCAAGGAGCAGACCCACCGGCTGCTCAGCGATGAATCTCAGCGCTCGGACCTCATGGATTCACTGCTGCACGGCCGGTTGTTCGAGCAGTGGAACCTGTGGGAGGTCGCCGACTACCTCCGGCTGCCAACCGCTGGTCCGTTCGTGGTCGTCGCCGCCGAAGTTCCCGTGGTAGGTGCCGAAACCCTGCCGGGCATTGAATCGAAGCTGCGCAGTTTGGACGTGTTTTCCGCGTGGCGGTTGCTGCCTGACGTGCAGGTGGGGATCGTGCACTGCAGGACCGACGTCCACCTCGGCAATGTGCTGGCACTGGTGTCCCGGGTCGCTACCAACCCCGTCGGGGTGAGTGCACGGTTCGACGATCTGCGCGACACGGCTCAAGCGCTGCGGTTTGCCCGGGTCATGCTTCGTGGCCGCACCGACCCCGGCCTGCCGGTCCGTGTGTTCGACGGCTCGATACTGGCCGGCGCCGCGGTCAGCGCTCCGGAAGTGATGGTCAAGCTGGTGATCCCGACGATGGCGGGGTTCGCCGAATTGCCCGATGAGGAGCGGGAGGTGCTCTTCGATACGTTTCAGGTGTGGTTGGAAAACGACGGAGCATTGCGCAGGGTCGGCGAGTTGCTGTTCTGTCACCCCAATACGGTCCGGTATCGCCTGCACCGGATCGAGAAACTAACCGGCCGCTGCCTGTCGCGGCCGCGGGACATCGCTGAATTGTCGATCGCATTCGAGGTGCATCGCCGCCTGATGTAATCAAACGAGTTCCACCGCACAGGTTGGGCGATTACAAGGTGCGACGCCGCGCGCATGCGGGGGGATAGACGCCCGTTGGCGTTGTTTCGCGGATTGAGCAAGAAAGCTGCTGGAGATATTGCGGTAACACCTACAGTTGACGCGGAATCGTGCCGAGATTTCCCGCCTGGAGATTCGGCTAAAGACATGAACCGGGAGAAAAGCCGTCGTGGTATCGGCGACCCGGAGGTCGCGCGCTCGCTAACTTGACGCGATGCCCGTCGCGTCGACGTGGGAGGACGAAAATGCTGGGTGCTGAATCGAAGTCGACCGTTCGGGACGTCACCTTGCGCCATCCTGAAATCGTTTGCGGTGCCTGAGGAGACACCCGGTGTGCCAGGACTGGACCTACCGGGTCTTGACATAGTGTCGTTGGCGACCGGGTACGGGTGCGCGGCCGCCCGCCCGACAACGCCGGACGCCATCACCGTCGACGTCACCGCGGCGTTACGACAACAAGGACCGACGGTATTGGAGTTCCCGATCGATCCGGCCGTACCCCCACTGCTGTAGTCAGCGCAGACACGCGGGGGGATGGTGACGGATGGGGACCGGCCGAGCGCAGCGCAGAGCGAGCGTATTTCAACACACGTCTAACCCTTGGCGGCGCGGGTAGTTTTGATCGGGGCTCAAGTCCGGCCAACGACGGGAAGAGGCATCCTATGAGCACGTTGTCCGACGATCTACGCACGCTCAGCTATGAAGCGACGCTCTACTTTCACCCGCTGGTCACGATGGACTTCACCCGGCTGCAGGCGATCAACAGTGCGCCCGGGACCAATCCGGGAACCGGGCCACCCAACGAGTTTCATCACCTGAGGGCATTTCCGACCGCTGACTTTCGCACTGTGGTCCGGCCGAACTTCGATACGCTCTACTCCTCGGCGTGGCTCGATCTGACTGCGGGTCCGGTGATCCTGCACGCACCGGATACCGATGACCGCTATTACATGCTCCCGCTGCTTGACATGTGGACCGACGTGTTCGCCAACCCCGGCAAGCGCACCACCGGCACCGATGCCCGGGACTTCGTCGTGACCGGCCCCGGATATGCCGGCGAACTACCCGAGGGCTTTCCTGTTATCAACGCACCCACGCCGTATGTCTGGGTCATCGGCCGCACACAGACCAACGGACCGGCCGACTATGACGCGGTCCACAAGGTCCAGGACGGTTACCACATCACCCCGGTTGCCAAGACGCTCCGCCATGTCCTCAACAGGGACTATGACACCAGCACCGAAGTGATGAACATCGTCAACGGCATGAGCGCGGTGGACTTCCTCGTCTACGCGGCGAGGCTGCTGGATGTAAATCCGCCACATTCAACGGATTTTTCGCAGCTGGCCCGCCTCGCCAACCTGGGGATCGAGGCTGGCAAACCGTTCAACCCCGGCCGGTTCAACACGGCGGAACGCACTGAGATCGACGCCGGGCGGGCCGCTGCGCTGCGGGACATGCTGGCGGGGCTCGGTACTCTGGGCACCCGCGTTAACGGCTGGACTATGGCCACCGAGACGATGGGTGTCTACGGCAACTACTACTTCAAACGGGCGGTCGTCGCGCTGATGGGCCTGGGTGCCAACCCGCCCGAAGACGCGGTCTATCCCGCCCTGACGGCCGACTCCGACGGGAACCCGGTCACCGGTGAGCACGACTACGTCATCCATTTCGACGCCGATGAGCTACCGCCCGTCGATGCCTTTTGGTCGGTCACGATGTACGACGCCGAAGGTTTTCAGATGGCCAACGAACTCAACCGCTTCGCCATCGGCGACCGTGATCCGTTGATGTACAACACCGACGGCTCGCTGGACCTTTACCTTCAGCACACCAACCCTGGCGCAGCGCGCGAGTCGAACTGGCTGCCTGCACCGCGGGGACCGCTCGGAGTGACTATGCGGCTCTACGCACCCAGGCGGGATGTCCTCGACGGTCGCTGGCATCCTCGGGCGGTTCAAAAGACGTAGCCAGGGCGGGTCAGTTGTCGCAACCTCGAACTCGGGTCAGCCGGGTGCGACAGACTAAGTCGTCTGAGGCCAACGACACACCGACTGTGAGGACGACGATGGACGCGATGCCGCTGCCCCGGCCGGTCGGTTTCGTGCTCGGTGGTGGCGGCAGCCTGGGTGCCATCCAGGTCGGGATGCTGCAGGCCCTCGCGGAGCGGGGCATCACCGCCGACCTGGCTGTCGGCACGTCGGTCGGGTCGATCAACGGTGTCGTCGTCGCCCGCGACCCGAAGGGCGCTGCGAACCGGCTGTCGCACTGCTGGGCGCGAACGACCCGTAAGCAGGTCTTCCCGGGCGGCCTGCTCGCCCAGGTCCGCACCCTGCGCCAGAGCGGCACCCCCTGTTCCCCAACACCGGGCTCGCCTCCATGATCGGCGATTTCCTGGGCCCGGCCACCTGCTTCGCCGACCTCGTCCTCCCGTTCGCGGCGATCACCACCGACGTCGCCACGGCCACCCCCCTTACATGATCCAAGCCGGTCCGCTGCTGCCCGCGCTGATGGCCAGCGCCGCTATCCCAGGCATCTTCCCGCCCGTCGAGCACGACGGCCGGCGCCTCTATGACGGCGGTGTGGTCGCCAACGTTCCACTCCGCCAGGCGCTGAGCATGGGAGCCCGTTCCCTGGTCGTCCTCGACTGCGCCTTCCCCGGCCACCTCCCCGACCCGCCGGACACGTTGGCCGAGGCGCTGCTGTTCGCCGCGATCATCACCATGCGGTCACAGGCGGTGCTCGAAGCACCGCTGGCCGCCGCCAAGGTGCCAGTCGTCTACCTGCCCGGCCCGGCGCTGCACCACGTATCGCCCCTCGACTTCGGCCACACCGACATGCTCGTCGCCGATGCCTACGAAGCGGCACTGACCTTCTTGACGTCCCTGCACGTCGACGGGCCCGGGCTCTAGCTAGGCTCGCCCGCAGGCAAAGCGCCACCCCCTCCGTCAGTTGAGCCGGTCGGCTGACGACTGCCCCCGCAGGCTGTCAAAGACCGCGCGGAATTTCCCGCCGCGCGTAAGTTGAGCCATTGACATCGGATGCTGTGCGGTACGTGAAGGAGACTGCGCATGCTTGATGAACCGCAGAGCCAAGCAGCCAGCGGATCGGGTCTCAGACGCGTCGGTGTGGTCGGTCTCGGCCATATGGGACATGCCTTTGCCGCCAACCTGGTCCAAGACGGTTATCAGGTGCTGGCCTACGACCGCGACCCCCAGCGCGCAGCGGCATTGACCGGCGCGCGAGCCGCCGCAGAGCTGGCCGATCTGGCCTCCTGTGAGGTGGTGCTGACGTCCCTTCCCGACGACGACGCGCTTGCCGCGGTGGCGCTATCGGCCGGCGGGCTGGTCGATGTTCTCACCCCCGGTGCGGTCCACATTTCGACCAGTACCGTCAGCCCCGGCATTTCGCGCCGCGTCGCCGCGGAGCACACCCGCCGCCAACAGGGTTACGTCGCCGCACCGATGCTCGGGAACCCCGATTTTGCCCGCGAGCGAAAGCTATTCGTGCTGGCCGGCGGCCCGCACGCCGCTCTGGAGAGCGTTGGTCCGCTGCTGCAGCGTCTCGGCCGGCGCCTGTTTGTGATCGGCGAGGACCCGGGACGGGCGAACCTGATGAAGCTTGGCGCCAACACGCTGACCGCGACCACGCTCGAAGGCATGGGCGAAGTGTTGGCGCTGTTGGAAAAGGGCGGGATCGATGGGCACCTCGCCTTCGGCGTGCTGACGAACTCGCTCTTCGATTCCCGTGTCCACAAGGCCTACGGTGGCAAGATCGTCGACGGCCGGTTCCGCCCGGCGGGGATGGCGGTGCCGCTCGCGACCAAGGACCTGCGTCTCGCCCTCGCGGAAGCCGAACACGAAGCCGTGCCGATGCCGGCCGCGAGCCTCGTCCATGAGCGTCTTGTCGAGATGGTGGCACGCGGCTGGAGCGATCTTGACTGGTCCGCACTCGGTTTGCTGGCGGCCGCCGATGCGGGCCTCAGCGGCACATAGAGAAGACGCAATGATGTTGACTCCGGGACTTTGGTCCCTAGTGTCGGGGTGGTCGCGGCAAATAGCTTGGCGGCTGAGGGTTCGCGCGGTGCTTCGGTGATGAGCCCGTGCTGGCATCAAGGGATTGGCGATGACCCGGATCAGGTCCGTCGTCGGGCTCACCGATGGCGGTGTGCAGCTGCCGTCGGTGGTGGACGCGTACCGGGTCGGATTCCGCCGGGTGGCAGGCGATGGTTGAGGAATCGGCGGTCCGACCACCGGTGAACGGTAAAGCGTCTGGGCAGACCGCGAAGATGCTTACCGCGCAGGAGGTGTTTGCGGCTGCGCTGGCCCGCACAGACCGCGAGGAGCACAACCTGCCTAAATTTGGTGACGACTCGGAGCGATCGAGCTTTGTCGACGCACTGGTCCATGGCCGGCTGATCGATCAGTGGAGCCTATGGGAAGTGGCGGATTGTCTTCGGTTGCCGACTTGCGGCCCTTTTGTGGTGATCGCCGTGGAACTACCACAGGTGGGCACCGCGGCGTTGCCCGACATCGAATCAAAGCTGCGCAGCCTGGATGTCCTCTCGGCATGGTGCTTGCTCCCAGAAGCCCAAGTCGGCGTCGTGCACTTCCGCACCGATGACACCCTGGACGATGTGCTGGCGCTGCTCTCGCGGATCACCACCACCCATGTCGGGGTCAGCGCGCGCTTCGACGATCTGCGCGAAACCGCCCAGGCGTTCCGGTGCGCGCGGGTGACGCTACGCGGTCGGCCAGACCCCGGCCCGCTGGTCTCGGTATTCGACGCCTCGATACTGGCCACCGCGGCCGTGAGTGCGCCCGATGTGATGACCAAACTTGTCGCACCGATGCTGCAGAGCTTCACGCAGCTGGCGGAAAACGAGCGGGAGATCCTGTTCGAAACATTTCGGGTGTGGATGGAACACGACGGGTCGCTCCGCACCACCGGCGAAGTCTTGTTCTGCCATCCAAACACGGTCCGATATCGGCTGCACCGGATCGAGCACTACACCGGTCGCAGCCTGTCGCGGCCGCGCGATGTCGCTGAACTGTGCCTGGCGTTCGAGGTGCACCGCCGGCTCATGTGACGGGAAAGCCTGTGCCGCAATCTCGTTGACTGTGCTCCATCGCTTCGGGCGTGGAGGAAAGCCGGTGGCCGTCTCGGGGGCCCGTGCGGGTAAGCCGGTGGTCAGTCCCGGTTCCTGCCCCCGAACAGCTGCAGGAAGAGCGAGAACACGTTGAGCGCATCCAGGAAGATCGATACGGCGATGAGTGGTGCCGAGTCCAAATCGGTCGATCGCCGCAGCCGCTGGAAGTCGGCCATGGTGAGACCCGCGAAGATGACCAGACCGAGGATCGAGTAGATGACCGCACCGCCGGGAATGTGCACGAAGATCAATACGATGCCGAATCCGATGAGCGCAAGCAGCGCCCAGAAGCCGACGCGGGCGATGCCTGACAGGTCGGTGCGGGTGGCGTAGCCGAAGGCGCCGCAGCCGGCGATGAACAGCGCCGTCGCACCGCCGGCCTCCCACAGCGCCTGGGGGTCCGCGTTGGCGTAGTAGACCAGCGTGGGCGACATGGCCAGTCCCAGCAGCAGCCCCACACCGAACAGCAGTGCGATGCCCAGGCCAGGGGAGCTGCGGACGGCGAACCGCATGCCGATCAGGCAGCCGAACGCGAGGATGAAGAACACGAACGCCCAGCCGTTACCGAGATTGCGGCCCAGATAGCTGCCGAGCGCGAACATGCCGGCTGTCGCGGCCACGTACCACATGACCTGGCCGAAGAGGGTACGCGTGCGGTCGGTCTCTCCGACTCCGCGGTAGCCGGGTGAACTCATGGCGTTCGCTCCGTCGTATGCGGGCCTAGGCGGCGTGGACGGCCTGGCCGCCGTCGCTCCCATGCCAGGCGCCCTCGATGTTCTTGGCTGCCGACCGGATCCGGAACGCCGACACGATCTCGAGGACCCCGATCACGATCAGCCAGATCCCGACAACGAGAGCCAATACGACGATGGAATCGAACGGCCACGCGAGCACGACGACGCCGGCGATGATGCTCATGACCCCGACGAAGATCGCCCACCCGCGCCCGGGAATGCCCGGTTCACTGATTGCTGTTCCCGTGGTCGCGACGCCCTGGAAGATGAACCCGACTGCGATCCATATGGCCAGCAAGAGAACTGCGTATCCCTGACCGAAGTGGCGGAACGCCAGCACGGCCAGGACCAATGATGCGGCACCGCTGAGGAACATCAGGATCCGCGTGCCCGCCGAGACAGGCAGGCTGAGCGCGAAGATCACCATCGCGACGCCGCTGACCACCAGGTACACACCGAAAAGGACTGCGGCCACCAGGATCGATATTCCGGGCCACACCAGCACCAGAACGCCCAGGATCACCGCAAACACCCCGGACACCAGCACCGATGTCCACAGACGGGAGAAAAGCTTCGGAGGAGCGATGTTAGTCATGCCCGAAGTGTTTCGCCCCGGCGAGCCTTCGTCGATGGCGCCGGGGACAACGTCGGGCCTCGATCGGTATATCTGCGAACAATGTCGCTGCGCCGCGACGCCCGCGGCAGCTGCATCCGCGCCGACCTACTCAGCACCTGCCGCTGCTCAACCGTTAACTGCGTCGGCGCCTGCGGCGCGAGCATCCCGGAGTTGTCAACCAAGGCCGAAGACGGTTTCGACGAGAACGACAAACGAGAGGATTCCGACCACGGCGACGCATACAGTGGCGACGGCCTTGAAGATCGGGCCGTTCTTCGCCGTGCCAAGCACGTCTGAGCGGTTGGCCAGGATCAGCACGTAGGTCAGCAGCATCGGCGTGATGATCCCGTTCAGCACTTGGGCGTTGACGACCAGGGCGACAAGATTACCCGGGGCGAGGGCGACCGCCGCGCCGATCACGACCTGCAGCGTGAAGATGCCGTAGAAGAGGGGCGCCTCACGAAAGCTCCTCGACACCGAACGCGGGGCCCCCGTCGCGTCGGCGATCGCATACGAGGTTGACAGTGGCACTACCGAGGCGGCGAGCAGCGACGCCCCGAGCAGGCCGAAGGCGAACAGCTGCGGCGCAAATGCACCCACCACTGGCTTTAACGCCTCCGCCGCCTGTTGCGCCGACTGGAGCGGACCGCTGCCACCGATCGCGGCCGCTGTGGCGATGATGATGAAGATGCTGATCACGTCGCTCCAGATGGCGCCGGTGACCGCGTCGATGCGTTCCCCGCGGTAGTCGGCGGGTTTGATGCCTTTGTCCACGCACGCAGAGGCGGCGTAGAACTGCATGTAGGGCGTGATCGTGGTGCCGATCAGGGCGACCGCGAGCACCAGGAACTCGTGGGTGGCCAGAAAATGCGGCCACACCAGGTTGCTGAGGACCTCCTTGCGGTTGGGGTGACCCAGGAAGGCGGCGATCGGGTAGGCCAGGAAGGCCAGCGTCAACACGAGGAAGAGCCGCTCGGCGCGGGAGTAGGAGCCCAGGACCGTCAGCGCCCACACGAATACCGCGGTGATCGGCACCGAGATGCGCGGCGAAACCCCGAAGATCTCCATGGCCGCCCCGACACCGGCGAACTCGCTGACGGTCAGGCCGGCGTTGGCGATGAGCAGCAGCGCCATCGCCACGAATGTGCTGCGGGCCGAGAACTGTTCGCGGATCAAACCGCCGAGCCCCTCGCCGGTGTAGACCCCGAGGCGAGAGCACATCTCCTGCACCACAACCAGCGCCACGGTGACCAGAACCATCAAAAACAGCGTCCGGTAGGCGAATTGCGCCCCGGCGCTCGCGTAGGTCAGGATCCCCCCGGCGTCATTGCCCGCATTGGCGGCGATCAGGCCGGGTCCGAGGATGGCCAGCACGGCGAGGAGCCGGACCATCCAGGGACGACGGCTGCGCGGCGGGGTTTGGGCGGCCTGGGCTTCGGTCACGGAGTCTCGCCGCCTTCCAGCAGTGCCTGCAGCCGGGCCCTGTCCGGTTCGCTCAGCTCGCCGAGCACGGCATCCCGCTGAGCAGGAGTGAGCTGGCGAAGCGCCTCGACGGCTGCCGAGGGTGCCGCGAGAGCGGCCACCTGCGCCTGCTGGCCGCGGCCCAGCTCAGCCAGGATCGCGGCCACATCGCTGGCCCGGAGCTCTTTGAGGTCAGCTGCCGGACGTCCGAGCTGCACGCCACCCCCGATGATGCCGGCCGCCGCTGCAGGCCCCTTCTTCCCCTGCGGGACGCCATCGGTGAAACGGGGAACGAACGCTTGCAGCTCGGCCCAGTCGATGACCCGATCGGGCGGCGGACAGAGTCGGCGCTTGCGGAGAAGGCGCCGGCTGAACGACCGGACGCCGACGTCGATGCCGGCCAGCTCCCAGCCCCTGGGCCCGTTGACCAAATACACATCCGCCGCCCGCACGACCTGCACCCCGGCGATGTCGACGAGCTGACGGTCGAGCACGTCACGGGCCAGGGCGACGTCGCCTTCAGCACGAACCGGTCGCGACACCAGGTGACGCCCGGGACGCAGGCGTATCCCTGTTTGGGTGAACGTCACGTCTTGCAGATCAAGCAGCGCGAGCCCGCTGCCGACGCCAACGAGAACCCCGACGACCGGGGGGTAAGCGACGCCGGCGTCCCAACGGACGACGACGTCGCTGACCTTGCCGATTCGGCTTCCCGCGTCGTTGAGGGCGCGGCGTCCGATCAGGTGGGCGAGCGAGATCGTCTGGTCGGCGGTGGCGCGACGAGCGGCAATCTGCTTGTGCAACGCCGCGGACAACGCCCCGTGAAGGCTGGGTCGGCGCTTTCCGGGTCTTGCCAACGCTGTCTCCCGCGGTGTCGGACGTTATGGGGATAACTCAATTAGGCGCGGAGGTGGTGACTCGTTCCTTCGACAGACCTTTGCAGCGGCGCAGACGCACTAACGACGCCTGTTTTATCTTTCCAGCGCTGCGACCTCGCCATGGATGCTTCGGAGGAAATGGCCGCGACAGCCGCGCCGGGCACCCGAGAAGCCAACCGGAACGTGTCGTCGAAACGGTGCTGGTGATACTCAAAGCTGCTCCCTGCGATGTGTTGATTTGCGCACCCGCGTCGCGGTGCGCGGTGTGGGAGACCCGGGACTGCCGCCGCCCGACAGCAGTTCATTGTTTGCCAGGATGCAATGCCTCTGTGTTGTGCGGGGATACAACATCGTCGCCGCGATGATGTTCTATTGAACATTGCCCACACTGCCCACCGCCCACCGCGCCGGACTGGGCTCGCGTCCCGAACGTGTCGCCCGATGCCCTCCTAAGGTTCCGGAACACCCCCGTGCGATGTTCGCGACCACACCATCACCGCGTATGGATTGTTCTTCGCGACAACGACGGCGACCGCGACAATCGAGAAAATTCGGTGTGCACCTTACTGCTGTGATGGAGAGCTATCGTGTCAAGGATCGTGTCGCCGCCTGCAAGTACGCCCCGCCGGACGTGGTTCGTGGACGGCCTTCCGACTGGTCCCACGGGAAGACTTCTGCGCCCGCACGTCAGACCCCGGTATGGGAGGAGGCATGAAACCGTGGTAGCTACGAACAACGCCGGCGGCGACGAGTTAGCGGCGCCGTTGGACCTACTGTTGACCAGTTCGGCGGTCGGTATCGCCGAGCGGATGATGCCCAACACGTCGTGGAGCAGGTTCGCTCTCAACCTGGCCCGGCAGCCGAAAACGGTGGCATCCCGCGGCACGAGCCTGGGCCGGCAATTGGTATCGATCGCCGAAGGCCGCTCGGACCTGGCACCGGCAAAGGGCGACAAGCGTTTCGCCGATGCAGCATGGCAGGGCAATCCATTGCTCAGGCGGACGATGCAGGCATATCTGGCCGCCGCCACGACGGTGGACCAGCTGTTTTCGGATGCTCATCTGGGTTGGCGGGACGGCGAGCGGATCCGGTTCGCTCTGGATGTGATCATCGAGGGGTTTTCACCGAGCAATAATCCGCTGCTGAATCCGCTGGGATACAAGGCGTTGATCGATACCGGCGGGCTCAGCGCGGTGCGGGGTTTGCGGCATTTCGTTTCTGACATGATGTCGGCGCCGCGGGTGCCGTCGATGGTGGAACCCGATGCGTTCACGTTGGGGGACAACATCGCTGCCACCGCCGGTGTTGTGGTCTTCCGCAATGAGGTGTTCGAGCTGATCCAGTACGCGCCGCAGACGGAGCGGGTGTGGTCGGTCCCGCTGCTGATGGTCCCGCCGGTGATCAACAAGTTCTACATCCTCGACATCTCGCCTGGCCGCAGCATGATCGAGTACTTTGTGCGCCAGGGCGTGCAGGTCTTCGCGATCTCGTGGCGCAATCCCACCGCCGAGCAGCGGAATTGGGGGTTTGACACCTATGGCCGCGCCATCCTGAGCGCGCTGGACGCGGTCGAGAAGATTGCCGGATGCGATCGCACGCACCTGCAGGCGTCCTGCTCGGGCGGGATCCTTGCGGCGATGACCGCCCAACATCTCACCGCGACCGGTGAGGGTGATCGGCTTGCCGGCTTGACGTTGATGGTGACCGTGCTCGATCAGCGCAAGGCCGGTGTTGCCGCCGCCGCCATCGACGAGGAGGTGGCCAACATCGCCATCGCGTTGTCGGCCAGGAAGGGATATCTGGACGGCCGGTCGTTGGCGGAGGTGTTCGCGTGGCTTCGGCCGACCGATCTGGTGTGGCGGTACTGGGTGAACAACTATGTGCAGGGCAAGTCGCCTGCGGCCTTTGATGTGTTGTTCTGGAACGCCGACACCACCCGGATGGCGGCTGGGCTGCATCGCGACATGGTGACGATGGGGGTGCACAATTCGCTGGCCACCCCCGGTGGGGTCACCATGTTGGGCACACCGGTGGACCTCGGAGAGCTGATCTGGATGCGTACGTGGTGGCAGGAGTGGCTGACCACATTTCGCCCTGGCAGGCCTGTTACCGCAGCGCCCGGCTGCTCGGCAGCAAGAACTGCCGATTCGTGCTGTCCTCCAGCGGACACATCGCCGCGCTGGTCAACCCGCCGGGAAACACCAAGGCCGGCTACCGCAGCGGCGGCGTCGAGGAGCCCGATCCCGCCGCCTGGGCCGACGCCGCTGAGCAGCACACCGGATCCTGGTGGCCAGACTATGTGGGCTGGCTGGCAGAGCGCAGTGGCAAAGAGAAGGACGCACCGGACTCGCTCGGTGGGGCCGGCATGCTGCCGTTGGAGGCGGCACCCGGCAGCTACGTGCTCGACCACTGACCGCGTGAGAGCGAAAGGCCCGTTATGACAGTTCATCTCGAGAAGCCAGCAGATCTGCTCGACCTGGTCGGTCAGCGGTTGGGCAGCACCGAGTGGATGACAATCACTCAGCAGCAGGTAGACCTGTTCGCCGACGCCACCGGGGACCACCAGTGGATCCACACCGACGCGCAACGGGCCGCCATCGGCCCCTTCGGGGGGACGGTCGCGCACGGATACCTCACCCTTTCCCTCGCTCCTGTGGTCATCTCGGAGGTCTTGAAGATCCGCGAACTCACTACGGCGTTGAGCTACGGGCTGGACAGAGTGCGGTTTCCGTCACCGCTGCGCGTGGGTTCACAGATCCGCGCGACCATCTCGGTGAGGAGCGCTCACCAGACGACCTCAGGTGTCGAGTCGGTGTTCGAGCTGACCTACGAGATCGACGGTGAGAAGCGCCCGGCCTGCGTTGCCGACGTCGTCGTGCTGTAC